>NZ_CADDZX010000013.1:0-12135 GCF_902813205.1 Bartonella capreoli | reverse complement strand
AGGGGCACACTGGGTGAGGAGGCGTTTGTGTCTTGAGGGATGAAGAGGTGTTTGTGGCTGGAAGATGAGGGGACGTTGTTTTAAGGGAATGAAGGCCTATTGCCTGGGAGAGGCTATTTAGTAGGGGGGTGGGAGTTTGACGGTGGAGGATAGGACGAGGATTGAGTTTGAGGGGAGTGATGGGTATGGAGTATATGTGGGGAAAGGGGTGAGGGCTGAGTTGACGGGCGTGACGATTACGGGAAATGGGTATGGGTATGGGATAGAGGTAGCAAAAGAGGGAGCTGTGTGGTTGAAAGGGACGCATTTGAGAGATGTCGCAAAAGGTATGACTGTTAAGGAGGGAAGTTTTGTACGTATGGAGGGAGGGGAGATTACTTTTAAGGGAGACTATGGCATTAATCTTATAAGCGGGTATGCTTTTTTAGGAGAGGTCAATATCGAGGGAAAGGAAACAGGACAAGAGGGCATCAAAGTTAGTGCGGGAATGCTTGATCTGTACAAGACAAATGTAAGGGGTGTCTATAAAGGTATGACTGTTTGGAGGGGAGGTATTCGCATGTTTGGAGGATCGGTAGAGTTTACGGGAGATTACGGTATTGATCTTACAAGGGGGTATGCTTTTTTAGGAGAGGTCAATATCGAGGGAAAGGAAACAGGGCAAGAGGGCATCAAAGTTAGTGAGGGAATGCTTAATCTGTACAAGACAAATGTAAGGGGTGTTGATAAAGGTATGACTGTCACAAAGGGGGATGTGGTCATGGTTGAAGGGTCGGTAGAGTTTAAAGGAGAGCATGGGATCAGTCTTACAGGGGGGTATGCTGATTTAAGAGGGGTCAATATGACTTATAAGAGTGATGGTCTTAATGCTAACTTCATCAAGGTTGAAGGGGGAAAAGTTCTGGCAGAAGGCATAACAATCACAGGAAATGGAGGTAAGGGGCAGGGTGTCAAGGTAGCAAATGGGGGAGCTGTGTGGTTGAAAGAGACAAACTTTAGCAATGTGAGAAGTGGTATGACTATTTCAGAGGGATCTGTGTTTATGTTTAAGGGGGGTATTACTTTTAAGGGAGAATACGGTATCTATCTCAGTAAGGGACAGGCTTTGTTAAGTGATTTCAACATTACAGGACCAGGTGGTACGAGCAAAACTACAGCTACAGGTATAGGGGTAGTGGTGAGTAGCTTAGGAGAAGTCATGATGAGGGATGTGAATATTTCTCAGGTTGAAATGGGAGCAAGGGTGACGAGTGGATTGCTGGTGATGGACAAAGGGGGCATTACTTTTAAAGGAGACTATGGCATCAATCTTGTAAGCGGGTATGCTTTGTTAAATGGGGTTAATATTAAAGGGCCTGGTAGTGGAACGGGGATAGAGCTGGGGTATGGGCAGGTGTTGATGAAAGGCACAACTTTTACCAATGTTGATAAGGCTATGACTGTTACACAGGGGGATGTCAAAATGGAGGGAGGCGAGATAACATTTACAGGAGAGCACGGGATTCTTCTCAAGCAGGGTGGGGTTGCTTTAATGGGGGTTACGATGACTTATAAGGGGAACAGTACTACAGCTGATTTCATTAAAATCACGGGAGAGGATACTACAAATGCTGTAGAGGCAGTTGATCCTAAAACGAGGAAAACATTTACACCAAAGAGTGCCGTGGTGGTGGCAGCAAGCTTAAAAATCGATGGAAGTGGTCATGGGCAGGCCTTAAATGTTACAAATGGGGGGAGAGTTGTTTTGGTGAATCCAACTTATACGAATGTTCACACTGGCATGACTATTACAAAGGGTGCTGTGCAAATGATCGAAGGATCGATGGAGTTTAAAGGAGGGCACGGCATCTATCTCAAGAGGGGACATGCTTTGTTAACAAATGTCACTATGACTTATAAAGGTCATGAGAAAAATACTACTTTCCTAAAGGTTGAGGCAACGAAGGTTTTCAATACTGCAGATATTATAGGGACAGGCATTAAAATCGACGGAAAGGGGTATGGACAGGGGGTTTATGTGGCTAATGGGGGGCGTGTGATGTTACAAAGTGCGCTCCTTTCTAATGTCATAAATGGGGTGAGTGTGGCTAATGGGGAATTCTGGATGAAGGGAGGGGAGATTGCCTTTAAGGGAGACTACGGCGTTAGTCTCTCAACGGGGAAGGTTGTCTTAAAGGGTGTTATTATGGAGTATAAGGGGAATAACAGGGGCGCTAAGGGGGCTAATACTGCTTCTCCAAACTTCATCAAGGTTGAAGGAAAAGGGGCAAATCTTGTAGCAATAAAGGTGATGTTCACAGGAAATGAAGCACGACAGGGGGTAAGGGTCGCAAATGAGGGACATGTGACGCTAAAACAATCGCATGTTCCTATTCAACCTACCATTCATATCACACACAACCTTATTTTATAGTTTATACTTATTTATGTTTTCAGGTATGTTTTTTTTGCATTGTGTGTGAGTGTTTTGTTTATTTTTTCTTGTTTTGAGTAGAAGGCCTTCAGGGGGATTTTGTTTAGGGGGTTGAGACGTTCAGGTATGATTTTGTTTTGATTTTCTTTTTTTTTAAAGAATAGTTTTTCTCTTTTAATCTGAAAGGTTTCAAGAGCATAGTGGGTTATGGTTATGCGTCGTGTGTTCAATCATCATGTTTGTTTCTGTGTGTTATCGACAGCTATTCTAGCTGGTCTTGCTCTTATGACTTCTCAGAATAAGGTCTATGCTGCACAGAATTGTAAGGGGGTGGCTGGTGGTGAGGATAATGGTAAGGAGCCAATTGTGTGTGATGGTGGGAAAAATGGGACGGGGTGGGGTAATGAGGGTGGATGGGGTGAGCTGAGTGGTAAGAGAGATATAGATATGAGTGAGCACTCTGGTCAGGCTGCTGTGACGGTGTACAATGGGAGTGGGAGGGAGACAAAGATTAGGATAAAGAGTAAGCTGACGGTTACGAATAAGAGTGGTAAGAATAATAATCCGGCGATTAAGGTGTATAATAAAGGGGAGCTGGTGTTGGTGGATGCTGATGTTGCAGAGGTGCAGAAGGGGATAGTGGTTGAGGGTCCAGGGTCTTCTGTTATGGTTGTTAAGGGGACGATTGGGGTGAGGGCAAAGGGAGGTCCTGTGATTGAGGTAAGTAATAATGGGAAGGTGATGTTGAATGAGTGGGTGACGGTGGGGACGGTTAGTGGGAATAACGCGGGAGAGGTGGTGATTAATAATGGGGGGACGGTGCAGTTGAATGGGCAGAGTTTTAATAATGTCACGACGGGGATAAAGATTAAGGGGACGAAGGGGACGGCTAATGTAAGAGGGGGGGCGACGATTAATTTAGCAAGTAGTGGGACGGGGTTGGAGGTGGAGGGGCAGGCGAATGCTGATGTGATGGATATGACGATTACGGGAAAGGGAAGTGGGACGGGGGTGTTGATCAATGGGAGGGGGACGGTGACGGTGACAAAGGTGACGATGAAGGATGTTGCAATGGGGGCAAGGGTGACGGGGGGGAATGCGACGGTGATGATGATGAGTGGGGAGATTAGGGGAAGGGGGGGAAAGGGGGTGGTGATGAGTGGGGTATATGCGTATGGAGGGAGGATCCATTACCTTTACAGGAGGGCATGGTTGATGTATTACTTTAACGATTACAAAAACGCTACAGAATATTCTACCTTACGGTGTATTTTGTGTCTTTTCTATACTTAATCATTTAGTGTATTTATTTTAAATTGATTGATATCATCAAGTAAATTACGAAGTCCACAAAGAACATGAGAAAAAATTGCCTCACCTGCTTTGGGTGTTGCTTTACTTGCATTTCCTGCTGCTCCTCGTGGGTTAAGATCACGCATTGTCCACCCAAAGGCATGAGGTCCATAGGCACGCAAATACTTATAATTAGCAATCATATCAGCTTGCTTGTTATAAAAATTTTCTGCCTGTTCCATCTGTACTTTTTCTGGTGCTAAATAGAGCATTAGGGAAGTTTCAATAAATCCTCCATGGATATCAAGGTGATGCTCAGATGGCTCTATTAAGCCTTTCGGTAAACCAAAACGATGCCAACTTGTTGCTACTGCAAGCATTGAAAATCGTTTTCGTAATTCAGTAATGACAATACTTATTAAAGGTGAATTGCCTCCATGAGCATTTAGAAGAAGAAAACGCTTGATACCTTTACGGTAACATCTTTCACCGATATTAATCCAGCGTTCTATTGCATCAGAAAAGGTGAGTGTTTGTGTGCCAGGAATATCCATATGTTCTATAGAATAGCCAATCTTTTCTACCGGTAATAGTTTAATATGAAATTGCCCTTTTATTTGTAAAATGAGTGCTTTTGCAAAAGCTTCAGCAATGATCCAATCAGTTTCAAAAGGAAGGTGATTTCCATGATATTCATGAGCACCTAAAGGTAAAAGAGCAAGAGAAAATGTATCAGATATCATAAATTCATTATCAAATAGAGAGTAAATAAATTACAAAGTGCATCCAGTATGATGGAGTTATTTTTTTAAAATTTTAATTCATATATGCAAAAAAGGCAAACTGCTTACTCGACTCTTTGATCAAGGTTTTATTGTGATATTAATTGGTCACTATAATCATCAATTAACACATAACGATAATCTTAATATATTATATCAATATGATGATTAATTAAAGTTAGCACAAAGTAAATCTGTAAGCAGATGAATGTATAAAACGTCTTATATTAATATTCTAGAGAATTTATATTGCTTGATTAAAGTAAATTTCATAATTTGTGAACCAAAAATATAGATATGAAGTATTGCGAATTAATTTTAAGAAATGAAAAACTTACCCAACACAAATATATTTTCCTAACCAAAAAGGAAATTACGCAGATTACGTGGATGGTTTTAAATTATCAGATCGAGAATTTAACTTGATACAAACAGAATTAACGCGGGAGTCACGCCGGTTTTTGGTCAAACAAGGTCATAGTTCTGTGGTTACAGAACTAAATCTACGTGGATTTGATGATGAAATAGCCATTTTAAGCGGAACAACCAAGAATGTTGAATTACTGGAGACAATCATGAGCGAAGTGGGTGAATCTCCAGAAAAATGGCTTCCGCTCTTTCAAGAAAGGCGAAAACAATGAGGAAAATTTTACTAACAATAGCGCTTTGTACAATCTCTTTTGGGTTAACATCGAATGTACTAGCACAAATGCCCACGTTCGATGCAGCAGCTGTTGCCAAAATGATAGAACAATTAAAACAAGGCAAACAACAGCTTGACCAATTAACTTCTCAAATCGATGAAATGAAGAAACTCTAGGCTCTTTAAATGGAGCTACTAATTTATCTGCACTTCAAGAAATGCTCAATAATAAAGAAATTCAAGCTGCCTTACCCTCCAATTTTGGTGATTTTGAAAAATTGTTAGACGGAAAAAGTGGAAACAGTGCAAAATGGGAAGAAAAGCTTTCGTATAAAAAACCAGCAGGTGGTGCAGGATCAAAAGAAGCAGTTGATGCTTTCTACGAAGAAGAGGTTAAAAAAGCTGAACAATGCAACCAGGGACAAGCAGCCACAGGCGAAGCTGTTTATGCATCAGCTAATGAAATGAAACAAACTATCGAAGAACTAATTAAAAACTTAACAATGCACAAACTGTCGGGGAAGTTCAAGGTATTCAAGCGCAATTAGCAGTTACCCAGGCAGTGTTGCAAACACAAGTCTTACAAATGCAGCTGCTGCTATGATTCAACAAGCTGAAGCTGAGGCTGAAGAAAGACGTCTTTATGAAGAATTTAGTGAACGATACCGAGACTATGCCAAACAACTTCGTAGTCATTAAATAGAAAAAGAAAGATACAATCATGAATAAAATCATTATGACAACACTGCTTCTTTGCACTGGGTTTATCATTGCAGGCTGTGAAAGAACTTATAGTGTGGAGGAATTTTAAAAAAATGAAAAATTGCTCGAAGAATGGGCAATTAAATGCATGATGGGAAATACTTCCAAAAATTGTGACAATGTATGGGAAGCAGATAAACAACTCAGTAAGGAACGCGGAGGATTTTAAGCCAATGAACAAAATCATTCTAACAACACTGCTTTTTTGCACTGGACTTATTATTGCAGGCTGTGAAAAAACTTACAGTGTGGAAGAATTTAAAAAAAATAAAGAATTGCGTGGAGAATGGGACGCAAGATGCGGATTTTCTGGACAATCTAAAAATTGTCAAAATATGCGACTAGCTGAGCGCGAGCTTGAATAAGAACGTCAGAAAAAAGCAGACGAAAAATACCAAAAATGGGTAGAGGAGTTCAATAAAAAGGCAGAAGAACTTAAAAAAAATCGAGAAGAATACGAAAAAGCTCAACAGAAAAAAGAATCCCACAACGAGTAATATGAGAATACGCAATGAAATGAACTCATAAATAAAAGGGATATCCTATAATGGCAAAGAAATTCCTCATATATACACTATGATAGACCAGCGTTTAGTGGGTACTCTGAATGATATAATGGATAAAATCATTGTAAATCTTTCATCGTCTTTATTTACTCCACTATCCCTGTCTTGTACAATCTACATTGCATTTATGGGATACAATGTCATATATGGTCGTTCTTCCGTGCCATTATGGGATTTTATAGCTACAGCTGCAAAACTTACCATCATTATTACACTCACAACAAAAGCTCCTAATTATAACGCCTGGGTTAGAGATATATTTTTTACTGATCTGCCTAACGTCATTGCAAATGTCACACAAGGAGCAGCATCTTCCGGTGAAAATGTATGGGATAATATAATTAGAAATGCTGCTGCACACGCTTTTAACGGAGCAAACCAGTATACAGGATGGACTAAAATTGGTTTGTTTATTGTTAACTGGCTTGCTGGTTTTATCTGTTTAATTATTATGGGCTTTTTTTGTACAATTGGTTTTATTGTTGCAAGTTTTGCTAAACTTGGCCTTTCCCTTGTCTTATCATTAGGACCACTTTTTATAGGCCTTTATATGTTTTCAACAACCAAACGATTCACAGAAGCGTGGTTAGATCAAGTTGCAAATTTTGTCATTTTGCAAGTATTGGTGGTTCTAGTTGGTAATTTGTATATAAATCTTGCAACAGAAGTCCTTGCAAACAATATATCATAGTTTCTCTGCTTCAGTTTCTCGCGATTGGTATATGTGGAATTTATCTCTTTATCCATTTACCTGGCATTGCATCAGCTTTAGCCACTGGTGGCGCAAGTCTCGCAGGAGCAACACATTTAAGTCACCATACTGTTAGAGCAGCTAGTAAAACAACTGTCTTTGCAGCTCGTGCAGGTATGCGTGGTGCAAAAGGTTTAATATCAAAATTTCGAGGAGGATAAATAACAAATGCAGGGTTTTAAGAATATTGGGATCATTTTACCGCTCGTCTGTTTTATGAGCAGGTGTGCGTCTTTTCAGAATACAGCAAAACCATTACCGAAATGTAATGGATATGTTGAGCGACCGTTAAACAAATCAATGTGGAATTGGGAAGGGAAAAATCCATCTTCTACTCCAATCATGATCAACAATGATACAAGCGTCAAATCATCAGTGCAAAATGATAGTTTTGATATGGCTTTAGCTGAAAAATCAAAACATCATGAAATTGAATCATATAAAAATTGCGGGTAAATAAAATGAAAAAGAAAGACGTTGAGCTGTACATTACTGAAGCGCGATTATTCGATCAAGATCGAATAATCATATCCCGCCGTATTACGCGTGCCTCGCTTGCTATTGCTAGGGTAGAAGTTATAGTTGCAATTGTCTCTTCATTAGCTGTTATAGTGCTTGTGCCACTCAAAACAGTTGAACCATTCGTCATCTGCGTTGATAATTCAACGGGTATAGTTGAAGTGGTTGAAGCGTTAAAAGAAAGCCCCGCAAATTTTGATGAAGCTGAATCTATCACACGCTATTTTACCGCAAAATATGTTCGTGCTCGTGAAGGGTTCAATTTAAGCGAAATGCAAAATAATTTTAAGACGGTTTCTTTGTTATCTTCTTTTGAAGAGCAAGGTAGATTTGCTGAATGGTATGGTACCAAAAATCCACAAAGTCCACAATTTTTATATAAAAACGCTGTTGCAACCATTTCTGTAAAATCAATTTCGTTTATCAGTAAAGATGTCACCCAGGTTCGTTATTATAAAACAGTTCGTGAAATGATACTAATAAAGAATCCATTACACATTGGGTAGCAACTCTTACTTTTGGATATGTCAACGCCCCAATTTCTACGCAAAATCATTTGGTGAATCCTCTTGGTTTTATGGTTCGTGAATACAGAACTGATCCTGAAGTGGTGAATTAACAATGAAGCAAATTATATTTTCTTTTTTCCTCAGCATTGTGGTCAGCTCTTTTTTAAACAATATGAGCTATGCTAGTATCTCTCCTGTACGTGCACCTAATGACAATAGAATTCGCTTTGTCAATTATGATGCCTATAATGTCACAAAAATCATTGGATCTATACGCTCATCTGTGCAAATAGAATTTTCCCCTAGTGAGGAAATTGCACATGTTGCTATTGGAGATAGTGTTGCATGGGAAGTGGCACCGGCTGGAAACATTATTTTTCTTAAACCACGAGAAGTTCAGCCTATTACAAATCTACAAGTCATAACAACACGGCGTGATGGGTCAAAGCGGTCTTATCAATTTGAATTGATAGTTAAAAATGGAGAAATTTCATCTGAAAGTGAAACATACTTCCTTGTAAAATTTCGCTATCCTCAGGATGAAGTAGCGCAAAGACAAATTGAAGCGCAACTCAAAAAAGATAGAAAACAAGCATTATATGTAGATGAAGCCTTTGGTGTTTATGAACAACATGGGCTAAGAAATTGGGCTTATTCAGCTCAAGGAGCGGTTATTCTTAAACCTGTATCAGTTTATGATAATAGCAAAACAACCACTTTTACTTTTTCTGACAATCAAGAAATTCCCGCTATTTATATTGTTGGAAGTGATGGTAAAGAATCCCTCATTCCTACAACAACAAAAGGCAATATGGTCGTTGTGCATGCTATTAGTCACCAATTCATTTTAAGACATGGAGCAAATGTTTTATGTGTTTTTAATGAAGCCTATCAACCTAAAGGAAGTAATCAAAAAATAAATACAGTTTCATCATTTTTAAAACGCAAATTCTTTAAGAAAAAAAGATGAAAGGAATAAATATATGCGTGACAATAATGATGAGATAATCACTGAAGATTGCAGAAAAATTGATAATAATCAAAATAGTATATCAAGCGAAACAAGAAAAAAAGTAATTATAGGGCTCGCCTTTTTAGGGTTTGGCGCCTACATGCTTTGGAATATATTATCAGCCTCATCAACACCAGATGATACAGAAAAAGAACCCAAAAAGGAAGTACAAAGCTTTAATACTTCATTTGCTCCTTTAGAACTAGCTTCTCCTGAACCAGAACTGCAAATTAGTCAAATTACGTTACCAATACCAACGCTGCCAGCTGAAGATATTAAAGAAGATCCATTACTTGAAGCAGCAAGACGTGCACCGGTTTTAGTTTTTTCTCGTGAATCTCATTCCCAAGACAATAAAACAAAAAGAGATAATTTTACTGAAACCAATAAAATTTCTGATCAGAATTCTCAAAATTTCTCTACTCTTTTAAAACCCACAAAAATAGAAAGAACAAAAGCAGAATTACTAGGCGATAGAAATTTTATTATTGCAATGGGAACATCTATTCCATGTATATTAGAAACAGCAATAAGCAGTGATCAGTCAGGTTTTACAAGTTGTATTATTAGTCGTGATATTTTATCTGATAATGGCCGCGTTGTTTTACTTGATAGAGGAACACAAGTTGTTGGTGAATATCGCGGTGGGGTTACAAAAGGGCAGAACCGGCTTTTTGTTCTTTGGATAAGAGCAAAAACACCCCACGGAGTTGTTGTTAATCTCGCATCACCAGCCACTGACAATTTAGGAAGATCCGGTTTTGATGGTGCAATTAATTCCCATTGGTGGGAACGCTTCGGATTAGCAGTGTTACGTTCTATCGTTAGCACAAACAACCTTGGCGAAGAAGCCGTTAGTATTGCTCTTGAAAATCAAATTAATATACCTCCTACCTTGGAAAAAAATCAGGGTGAGTTAGTGAATATTTTCGTTGCAAGAGATTTGGATTTTTCATCAGTTTACAAGTTGGCCGTTACAGAGAAAGAAAGAGAATAAAATCTTTATGCGCTTTGCCCCGAGCAATTTCTTTCTCCATTCTCCTGTTCGGTAAAAGTAAACCATCATGACAGCAACGAAAAATGCAGAACGGACCTCCGTTGTTTTAACAAAGTTAAAGCTATTAAATGATTACTTAAATGATGAAAGTTTGTTTGAAATTGTTATCAATCGTCCTGGCGAGGTCATGGTTGAAAGCCAAAATGGTTGGGAAACACATAAACTTGAAGAACTGACATATAGTGAATTGGAAGGTATAGCAAAAGTTGTTGCTGCTTATACAACTCAGAAAATCAGTGTAGAAAACCCAATCCTCTCAGCAACACTGCCCAATAATGAACGCATACAAATTGTAATGCCTCCTGCGGCTGCACCAAATACTATTAGCATGACAATTCGTAAGCCTTCCTCACGAACTTTTTCTCTTGAAAGTTTGCATGAAAAAGGTTTGTTTTCTGTCACTAAAAATGTCAGTTTTACCCCATCTGAACAGATGATTGGACGATTAGGTGAACTATCCGACAGCGAACAAGAATTAACGAAATTGTTCATTGCTAAAGACTTTAGTAGTTTTTTAGAAAAGGCCGTTATTGCGCAACAAAATATTTTAATATCTGGTAAAACAGGATCAGGAAAAACAACACTCTCTAAAGCTTTAATTGCAAAAATTCCTGAAGATGAGCGGATTTTAACTATTGAAGATACTCCCGAGCTTGTTGTTCCTCATCCAAACAAGGTGCAGTTATTTTATTCAAAAGATAATCAAGGATTGGCACAGGTTGGAGTTAAAGAACTACTTGAATCTGGATTGCGTATGCGACCAGATAGAATACTCTTACAGGAATTGCGTGATGGTACAGCTTTTTACTATATTCGCAATGTCAATTCCGGGCATCCAGAATCAATCACAACTGTTCATGCTTCATCCACTCTAGCAGCTTTTGAACAAATGACACTTCTTGTCAAGGAAAGTGATGGGGGAAGCGATTTGGCACGCGAAGACATCCGTTAAGCCTGAGTTGTTGATGAAGTTGAAGATTGGGTATTGAGTTTCTTTTTTAAATATTTTTGAACATATGATACTAGGGCGTTATAAAAATACCATCATTTTCAAAGAAATTGAAACGTTTCAACAACTTTTGTCACAAGAAGATATGCATATACAAGATGCTGCACACTTTAAGATATATGAGCGTGCAAGCAAGCAATTGCGTCGTTTGTGAAGTGATTTGTGTCATTACGTTTGCGATGTTTGTTAATGCGATGGTTCATTATTACTTTTTGATAGAGGGAATAGCATAGTATTGTAGCTTGTGTTTTTTTGTATGCCAATAGTAGAGAGATGGTAAGTATCCTTAAGAGAGTTTTCATTAAAATAGAAGTTGTTAACAAGCATATAAGAGTTATTGCTAATGCTCCATAGTATCCATTGATCGCCGAAGCTTATAGTTTCTATTATAGAAGAAGTCTTAGAGAATGAAAAAGCACGTCAAGCAATTGCATAGTGTATGTGTAGTTGAGTCATTTCAGCAAAGTTGAATGTGCAGTTTAATAACATTTGAGGAATGAATGATTGATGTGGGTATAAGGCAGTATGAAAGTCATTATGAGGCTTTGTAAACGCGTTTAGGTAACTACGCCTTTTCTATGTATGCGAAATTTTCAGGTATGTTTTTTTTTGCATTGTGTGTGAGTGTTTTGTTTATTTTTTCTTGTTTTGAATAGAATGCCTTCAGGGGAATTTTGTTTAGGGGTTTGAGACGTTCAGGTATGGTTTTGTTTTGATTTTCTTTTTTTTAAAGAATAGTTTTTCTCTTTTAATCTGAAAGGTTTCAAGAGCATAGTGGGTTATGGTTATGCGTCGTGTGTTCAATCATCATGTTTGTTT
>NZ_CADDZX010000012.1:0-13391 GCF_902813205.1 Bartonella capreoli | reverse complement strand
TCCCCTTATACTCCATAATAACACCCTTTAAGACAACCTTCCCCGTTGAGAGACTAACGCCGTAGTCTCCCTTAAAGGCAATCTCCCCTCCCTTCATCCAGAATTCCCCATTAGCCACACTCACCCCCTTTACGACATCAGAAAAGACCGCATTTTTTAACTTAACCCTTCCACCCTTTGTGACATGAACACCCTGTCCATAACCCTTTCCGTCGATTTTAATGCCTGTCCCTATAATATCTGCCGTGTTTAAAACATTTTCTGCCTCAACCTTTAGGAAAGTAGTATTTTGCTCATAACCTTTATAAGTCATCGTGACATTGGTTAACAAAGCATGGCCCCGCTTGAGCAGAATACCGTGTTCTCCTTTAAAAGTAATCTCCCCACCCAACATTTGCACAGCACCCTTTGTAATAGTCATGCCAGTGTGAACATTCGTATAAGTTGGATTCACCAATACAACCCGCCCCCCATTTGTAACATTTAAGGCCTGCCCATGACCATTTCCATCGATCTTTAAACTTGCTGCCACCACCACGGCACTCTTTGGTGTAAATGTGTTCTTCGTTTTAGGATCAACTGCCTCTACAGCATTTGTAGTATCCTCTCCCGTGATTTTAATGAAATCAGCTGTAGGACTGTTCCCCTTATAAGTCATCGTGACCCCCATTAAAGCAACCCCACCCTGCCCGAGCAGAATCCCGTGTTCTCCTTTAAACTCTATCTCGCCTCCCTCCATTTTGACATCCCCCTGTGTAACAGTCATAGCCTTATCAACATTGGTAAAAGTTGTGCCTTTCATCAACACCTGCCCATACCCCAGCTCTATCCCCGTTCCACTACCAGGCCCTTTAATATTAACCCCATTTAACAAAGCATACCCGCTTATAAGATTAACGCCATGCTTTCCTTTAAAAGTAATGCCCCCTTTGTCCATCACCAGCAATCCACTCGTCACCCTTGCTCCCATTTCAACCTGAGAAATATTCACATCCCTCATCATGACTTTTCCTAAATTACTCACCCCTACCCCTGTGCCTGTAGCTGTAGCTTTGCTCGTATCACCTTGTCCTGTAATGCTAAAACCACTTAACACAGCCTGCCCCCCTGAAACACTGATACCATGGCCTCCTGTAAAGGTAATGGATCCTCCCTCCATGCGGATAATACCCCCCCTCTTAACAGTCATACCACTTCTCACATTGGTAAAGTTTGTCTCTTTCAACCACACAGCTCCCCCATTTGTTACCTTGACACCCTGAATATTATTCTTTCCATTTCCTGTGATTGTTAGCTTTTCTGCCGCAACTGTTCCCTTTTCAACCTTGATGAAGCTTGGAGAAACAACATCAGCATCCTGAGTTACCCTGTTATCCCCCTTATAAGTCATACTAACGTCCTTTAAAATAGCATTCCCCTTTGTAAGACTGATGGCATGATCTCCCTTAAAAGTAACCGACCCTCCCTCCATACGCACAACCCCCTCTTCGATAGTCATACCTTTTGCGACATTCCTCAAATGCGTCTCTTTCAACCACATCGCTCCATCCGACATCACCACCCCCGTTTCAACATTTGAAATATCCACCCTCTCCATCATCACCTCTCCCCCCTTCACCCAAACCCCCACCACATATATCCCCGCCTTAACCCCTTTTATCGACCCCCTACTCACCGTCAAACTCCCACCCTCCACCCAAACCCCCACCCCATTATCCCCCCTTCCCACAATCTCCACATTCGTCAAAGTAGCCTTCTTCACCGAACTGCCCACCATCACCCCATAAGTCCCCTTAAACCCAATCTTCCCCCCCTTCACCGTCAAACTCTTACCCTCCATCCAAATCCCCCTCTCAACATTTGAAATATTCACCCCCTCCAACGTCACATTAGCCGTCCCCCCCTTCACATATATCCCATCCCCCTTCCCCCTTCCCACAATCGTCACATTCGTCAAAGTAGCCCTTGTCACCGAACTCCCCACATACACCCCCTTCCCACTCCCCGCAAACCCAATCTCTCCCCCCTCCACCGTCAATGTCCCCCCATCCATCTGCACCCCCCTCTCAACCTTTGAAATATCCACCCCCTCCACCGTCAGATTCCCACTCTTCGCATATATCCCCGTCCCACTCCCATTTCCCACAATCATCCCCTCCCTCACCATCAACGTCCCACCCGTCATATATACCCCCGTTGCAACCTCTGAAATATTCACATTCTCCAACGTCACATTCCCTCTCCCCCCAGTCACATACACCCCCTTCCCACTCCCACTTCCCGTAATCGTCGTCTTCCCCATCATCATCACCGTCCCCCCACTCACATTAAGCCCATCCCCACTTCCCTTCACCGTAATCGTCGTCTCCCCACTCATCACCACATCCCCCCCACTCACACTCATCCCCGTCCCATTCTCCGTAACCTCAATCTTCGTCGTCCCCTCCATCATCGTCACCTCTCCCCCCGTCACATACACCCCCTTCCCACTTCCCTTCACCGTAATCGTCGTCGTCCCATTCATCATCACCTGCCCCGACCCACTCACACTCACCCCCGACCCATTCCCCCCAACCTCAATCTTCGTCGTCCCCTCCAACTTCAACGTCCCCTTACTCACCTCCACCCCCTTTGCAAACCCTGAAATATTCACCCTCTCCAACGTCACATTAGCCGTCCTCCCATTAATCACCAACCCCTTCCCACTCCCATCTCCCGTAACCGTCGTCCCCATCATCGTCACAATCCCCCCCTCCACCTCCATCCCCTTCCCATTCCCCTTCACCGTCAAACTCCCACCCATCATCACCACCTTCCCATTCGTCACCCAAACCCCCTTCCCATTTTGCCCAACCTCAATCTTCGACCCCCCATTCAACGTCAACACCCCACTCGTCACCCTTGCCCCCGTTTCAAGTTGCATCAACTGCACCTTAGTCAACGTCACCGTCCCACTCCCATTGATCAACACCCCCGTCCCCGTATTCCCACTCCCCGTAATCGTCATATCCATCACATCAGCACTCGCCGTCCCCTCCACATCCATCCCCGTCCCACCCCCCTGAAGCGTAATCGTCGCCCCTCCCCCTCTTACAGTAGCCGTCCCCGTCCCCATAATCTTTATCCCCGTCCCCTTACTCACACTAAGCCCCGTACCCATCAACTCTACCGTCCCCCCATTATTAATCACCACCTCCCCATTTACATTTTCACTAACCGTCCCCACCTTCACCCCCTTCATCAACACCACCTTCCCATTATTACTTACCTCAATCAAAGAACCCCCTCCCTTTGCCCTCACCCCAATCGTCCCCTGAAGCACCATAACAGAAGACCCTCTACCCTCAACCACTATCCCCTTCTTCACCCCCGTAACATCAACACCCCCCACCAACGCCAGCTCCCCTCCACGTTCCACCTTAATCGCTGTAGTATTATTACTAGTACCCTTACTATCCGTAACCGTCAGCTTATCCTTTATCATAATCTTTGCCCTCCCCCCACTCCCATTGTACACTGTCACAGCAGCCTTACCAGAATACTTATTCATATTTATAGTCCGATTAACACTCAGCCCCCCCCACTCCCCACTATTAGCCGGCCTCCCATCAACACTCCACCCACTCCCATTTGTCGTCCCATCACACACAATTGGCTGATTCTCCCCACCACTATCCACCCCCTTACAATTCTGTGCCTGAGCATAGACTTTATTCTGAGAAGTCATAAGAGCAAGACCAGCTAGAATAGCTGTCGATAACACACAGAAACAAACATGATGATTGAGCACACGACGCATAACCATAACCCACTATGCTCTTGAAACCTTTCAGATTAAAAGAGAAAAACTATTCTTTAAAAAAAAGAAAATCAAAACAAAATCATACCTGAACGTCTCAAACCCCTAAACAAAATCCCCCTGAAGGCCTTCTACTCAAAACAAGAAAAAATAAACAAAACACTCACACACAATGCAAAAAAAAACATACCTGAAAACATAAATAAGTATAAACTATAAAATAAGGTTGTGTGTGATATGAATGGTAGGTTGAATAGGAAAGTAAAGGAGTAGTATGTTTGAAGAGTTTGTTTGGATGAATTAGTGATTTGAAATAAGTTTTGGCAAGAGAGTATGGAAGGTAGTTATTTAGTGGTAAGGTGTTTTTTGTGATAGAGTTGGGTGTTGTAGTGATGTTGTTTGAATATTGTTTTGTAAGCGTTTTAGTCATGAAGCACCTAAAGTTTGAATGTAGAGTATTTGATGAATTACCTTTGGAAATGTTTTACATTGAAAGGTAGTTTAGTTTTTGTACGTATAATTCATTTTGGGTTTCTCGTAAAGTGGCAACAAGGTTACAGTTTGAGTTAAAAGTTTTGGGTTTGTTTTGGGTTTTAGGTTGATTTGTGTAAGGAGTTGGGTGTTTTGGCAGTAGGTTTAGGTGAGAGGGGAAGGGTATTTTTTATTTAGGGTGTTTTTGGGAGGTGTAAAAATGTGTGGGTAATTGGATAATTGTGTTGAAGTTGTGAAAATGTTTCTTGATTTTTTTTATGTTTTTGGTAAAATTGTAAGGGGTACACAACAACATTTGCTTTTTCAGTTACTAAAAAGCATTATACAATTTGTGTTTAATTAACATTGTTTTTGTGTTAATGCAATACAAATCAAATAAGAGAATAAGTTCTACAGCTTAATTAAAAAAAATAATATTTACTAAAATCGTTTAAAAAGAGATTTTAGCTTCTTGTAAATATTGTGAAAACGAAGTTGATTGTTTTGGAAGAGTATGATTTTGTTTTATTATGTCATAATGAGAGTATAATTGTTTCCGAATCGAATTTTTAAAAGACGTCTTAACTTGTAACAAACAAATTTCCAAAAACACTATAACACCCTCAAAATGAAAAATAAGGTACTAAATTATAAGCTATCTATTAGAATGTCAGGACAGTTTAAATACTCTTTATAATAATTAAGTAATAGGTCATTTATAGTGTAGATTTTGTATAAGCTTCATGATTTCTAAAAAACAATTGTTTTACATATAATGTATTTTTAGAAATTGAATTTGCGAATTTTATTAAAGAACAGAGTAAAATTAAAAATAGATATTTTCTCAAAAATTGCGTTCTTGTCTTATAAAAACTCTTTATAGTAGAAAAAAGAAAATATTCAATTTATGGTATAAAATTTTTAATTATAGCCCACCAAGGGGTACTGATCTTGTACCGTAAACAATTTTCCAAATAACACCAATATTAATTCTATACATTTTATTATTATTATAATTTATAGGCAGAAATAAATTCTAAAAATAGGATTATCTATGTATAAAATTGACTACAATAGTTATCGTGCTATACAAAGTTTTAATCGTCGAGTTCGTTTTTTAGTTATGCATTACACTGCGGTTAATTTTGAAACATCAATCGCTCTTCTTACAGGCCCCTTAGTTAGCGCTCACTATCTTGTTCCTGATCCTTCAGAGAAAACTTATCTTGAAGCCGACTTTAAGGATATCCGTATTTTTAACTTAGTTGATGAAAATGAACGTGCATGGCATGCTGGTGTAAGTTCATGGGCTGAATATAATAATTTGAATGATACATCCATTGGAATTGAAATCGTTAATCTAGCAACTGCTGAAAATGAAGTATTTACATTTCCCCCTTACAATCCAATACAAATTGATGCAATTAAGGAACTTGCATTGAAT
This sequence comes from Bartonella capreoli, assembly GCF_902813205.1. NCBI lineage: Bacteria > Pseudomonadati > Pseudomonadota > Alphaproteobacteria > Hyphomicrobiales > Bartonellaceae > Bartonella > Bartonella capreoli. The sequence continues at coordinate 7,677 of NZ_CADDZX010000012.1, read as the reverse complement.
ATTCTTCAACGTTATCCAGATATCACGCCAACCAATGTTGTTGGTCACAGTGATGTTGCCATTGGAAGAAAAAATGATCCAGGTGCAGCTTTCCCATGGAAACAGCTTTATAAAGCAGGTATAGGAGCATGGTATGATGATGAATTAAAAAATTGCTACCAAAAAGAGTTTTGTAATTGCACATGCTTGGAAAAAGCAAAAAAACAGGTTGTTTCTAAACTAAAGCAGTATGGATATGATACCTCAACTGCAAAAACTAAATGCGGATATAAGAATCTAATCCGAGCATTTCAGCTTCATTTTCGCCAAGAGAACTATAATGGAATTCTAGATGCTGAAACAACAGCAATTATCTATGCGTTGGTAGACAAGTACTTCCCCACCAGAGTAGTTTAAATCATTTTTATTAAAAAGAACTGTCAAAATAGTAACTTTTCATATTTGCAAAGACTACCTAAAGTTTATTTTTGAGTGCAACAATTACTCCTGTTAAATTAACATCCTTACCGCTTTAAAAGGCACTGTCCTTTTGTTATGCCTTTAGAAAAAATAAAAACTTCTCATAAACAGAACTTTAGAATTATTAATTTATAACAAATTAGAATTTATAGGCCACACCAACACGAAAATCATTGGTCTTATAGTTAAGTTCCAATTTGTCCTTAGCAAATTTCTGCTTACCAAAATCTGAGTAACGATACTCTGCACGCAAAATAACGTTATCAGCCATCGCAAAATCAATACCACCGCCAAGAGTATAACCTACCATCATTTTTGTTTCATTCGATAAATTAAAAGAGCTTACTTCCTTACCCTCTACCTCAAGTGACCGTGAAAAGATGTCTTGAAGTTGCGCATAAGTAACACCACCAGCGATATAAGGCATAATACGATCAGCTACAAAACCTATACGCACTCGTGTAGCGCCAGACCATTTTTGTCTTAAAGTATGATTATAAATTTCAATAGGTCTTGCTATTTCTGCCTCACTTGGAATCGCTTCTGCCCCACCACCATGAGATGATCTCCCTCCAAATGGTGGAAACTCTCCTACAGCTCGTTTTGACCTCTTTATACGCCTTTCCTTACTTCTTTCCATCCCCTGACTACGAGTTTCAGTATTTTCTGCCCGTTGAGAAATCTCCTCCCTTAATGGTGGTTGGACAGGAATTACTTCTATGTCTGGTATTTCTGATGGTAGAGGAGTTCCATCTATTCCTGTTCGTCGTAGAGGAACTTCATCTACTTCTTGTCCTTGTAGATACACCACATCCATTTCTGGGATTTCATGCTCCCTCTTATCAATAATCTTTGTATCCTGTTTATTAGACCAAACTATATCCGTATCAACACCTAAAACAAAACTATTCCCCAGACTAACATTGGCTCCCGCATAAAGACCTCCCATAAAACCAGAAAGTTGAGGTAATGCATCTTTCCCAACTGGTGCCCATTCTGTACTAGATCCTTGTTTAGCATATAGACTTCGATCACTTTTACTCGAAAAACCACCATTTGGCCTCCAAGATAAAAACCATCCCACAAGAAAATAGGTGCAGCAATAACTGGTGAAACAACAGAGTTCGCTTCAACAGGTGCAACAACTGGTTTTGACTCTCGAGGAATTCTAATATCTGCCGCTTGTGTCATAGAAGCTGTAAACAGGGTAACAACAGACGTGCTAATTAAATATTTCGTATTCATAAACACCTCCAGAGATAACTTTAAAACACATAATGGATATTAATCGCACATTTTTAAAAAAGAAGCTACAATAAAAATGATGTAACCATAAAAAAAATAAAGTCTGTAGAATCAAAAAAAACAATTTGGTGTTTATTTTAATTATCCGTGATAATGACTCCAGCCTATTAACAGCTCTAATTCTATCTCGTGTGTTTTCCTTCATAAGTAGCAAAGTTCATTCAGACCTGGAATGGTAAGCTTTCAATAAAGAATCTAAAATCTTAAAAGGTTTGGAGCTTCCAAGATCTATCAGAATTACCACAATCTTAACAGCGTCTAGAACTTCATTTTGGTGTTTTTAAATTAAAGCTTTTCTATTATCCTTAATGTTAACTAGAGTTCCATAGTTCTTTTCTTCAATATTTTAATAATTCTGCACAACAGGATATAGAAAACTAAAATAGAGTCATCCATAAATCGCATAAAAATCAATAACATTCTTCACTGTACATTTCCGTGGATTTGCTCTTTTAAAGCACACTAACTTTTTTATCATGATTTTATTATTTGCATACAAAACAGTCACATTAATTTTCTAGTCGTATTTCAATATCTTCAGGATAAAATAACAGATTATCAGGTTACCTTTTTAATTCTTAAAAGCTTACTTGCAGCATTATTTAGAATTAACATTGCTTGTATTTTCTCTAACTTCATTAGATATTTAATATCAATTTATTTAAGAACTGAGTCGTCAATATATAAAACATTATTTGGCTGTTTACTCTCTCTCAATAAAAATAAACAAGTCTTTCTGCCTTTCTTATCATTTTCTACCAAAGCTTTTTTGCCACATCTCAAAATGAGAGTATAATCCTTAAAAGTATTTCTTTTAAATTACAGAAAACTCTATAATTCTGCTTTTTGTTCTCTTACAAACGCATCTCTAGTTTTTCAAAAATTTTAATGAACTCGTTGATAATAAGATTAAAGATCAAACCAGCGCGCCAGTATTTTTAGAATAGTAAAATCAATGATTATATCTTATCAATGCAATTCGAAATAATTCACACAGAGTGCAAAAAACATATTTTCATAAACTATGGTCGTAGTTCATATATTAATCAATTCATTTACACTTACACTCAAAGGTTCTGCGCATTCATTGAGATAATTGATGATGGCAATAAATATGTCACAAGCTCAAAATCGTGCATTAACATGCTTAGTTTTCAATATATTAACGGCGATCATTGGCTTGGATGTCTTAAAGATATTTTCTGCACTATACGCTCAAATAGAACCAATCAAAGTGGAGAAAAAATACTGGCTTGCACATCAAAGAAAAATGCAGACAAATAAAAACTTTAGGTAAAATTGTATAAACCGTAACACGTAGACCGAAAAGGTGGGCTGAAAACTATTAATTTTAAAAATCTATATATTACAATATGCTAAAGATGAAAAACGGTGCCGCATGCCGGATTCGAACCAGCGACCCCATCATTACGAATGATGTGCTCTACCAACTGAGCTAATGCGGCATAAATTTATTTATTAATCATCAAAATCAGTTCGAGGGTCATAACCAAAAGTATGCCTAAAAGCAAGTATGCAAATTTTTATAAGAATTCGCAAGACTTGACTATTATTGGGATTTGAAAAGGAGATTTATGAGAATTAATAGTAAAACAAGTATCTTTTTACTTTTGGTAGTAAAAATACAAATAAAATACCTTACTCAATTTACAATTATAACTCATATACTCCAACCTTGAAAGAAGAAGGTAAGATTACATTTTTAAAGTGGCAAAATAATGTTAAAATGTTTTTGTTGAGCAACTTTCAGATTAAAACGAATGAAATTTTTTCAAATTAATCAAAATAAGTACTCAGCGTTTCTTAATAGATCTATAGTAATTATGAGATAGTACATATATTCAAAAATTAGAGGATTTTAATTTGTAGTTGTTAAAGATAATAGATTTTAAAGAAGCTTTTAATGATCTACACTAATACTTGATCTAACTGTGTTATAGCACATATGATGCATTCGCAAAGTGTGCACTATCAATACAATGATTAATATTATAACAGTTAATATGACAAAATGAATATCGTTAATTCAAATAGAGAAAGAGGAGCGTATCCGATTTATTATTTTAACGGAATATCCATATAACGCGGTTAACAGAAATAGTTATATTATTGGGCTATTTTTATAAAAGTTAAATACCATAAGAGTAATAAATAATAATGCTTGAAGAAAAAAACAATGAATTGAAGCGTAGTCTTCAAAGTCGCCACATTCAAATGATTGCTTTAGGAGGCGTGATTGGAACAGGACTTTTTTACGGATCAACAGAAGCTATTCAATTAGCTGGCCCTTCAATTATTTTAGGCTATTTTATTGGAGGATTGATTGTCTATTTCATTATGCGAATGTTAGGGGAAATGTTAGCAGAAGAACCAACCTCAGGTGCTTTTAGTTTTTTTGCCTATAAATATTGGGGACATTTGGCTGGTTTTATCACAGGCTGGAATTATTGGTTTCTTTATATTGTTGTGAGCATGACTGAACTTACAGTCATTGGTTTATATCTCGACCATTGGATCTTAATTGATCACTGGAAATCAGCTTTTATTGTTCTTTTACTTGTTACATTGATTAATCTTATTGATGTCCGCCTTTATGGAGAGTTTGAATTTGGTTTAGCTTTCATCAAAATAGCTGCTGTTGTTGGTATGATTGTTTTTGGAGTTTTTCTTATTGTCACTGGAATGAATGGCTCTCAAGCAAGCATTCACCATCTTTGGGATCATGGTGGTTTTTTTCCTTATGGGGCAATGGGAGTTGCACTAGCTACTACTATAGTAATGTTTTCTTTTGGGGGAATAGAGCTCATTGGTGTGGCTGCTGGAGAAGCTGAAAATCCACAAAAAACAATTCCAACAGCCATTCGTAAGGTTATATGGCGGATTATTATTTTTTATGTTGGTTCTATTAGCGTCATTATGATGATAATTCCATGGAATATGATTGGAAAAGGCAGTAGTCCTTTTGTTGCTATTTTTGAAACAATCGGTATTCCTGCAGCTGGTCATATTCTGAATTTTGTAGTGATTATAGCTGCCATTTCAGTTTACAATAGTAGCATGTATTCCAACGGCCGTATGCTTTATAGTTTAGCTGCGCAAAAAAATGCACCGCGAATCTTTAGTAAATTGAATGCTGCTCGTGTTCCTTATATCGCTATCCTTTTTTCATCGGTTTGTACCGCAGTGATAGTTATTATGAATTTCTTTATACCAGAGAATATTTTTATCCATATTATGAGCATTACAACTGCAACAGCAGCACTTACTTGGATTATTATTATTATTGTTCATTTGAAGTTCCGAAAAGCGCATAAAGACAAAAAAGATGCGTTTGTTTATGGATTTGGTTTATATCCTTACGCAAATTATCTTTGCCTTTTCTTTCTTGCAGTTTTGTTTGGCATTATGTTTGCGAGTGGTTTTAGAGAAAATGGATTAATGATTCAACTGTTTAACACGATGGGAATTAGACAAACCTTTATTGAATCATACATCCCTGCATACATGCCTGATATGAGTTTGGCAGTTGTCATCATTCCCATATGGTGTTTACTTTTATTGTTGGCGTATAAACTGAAACGATAACTCTAAAAAGGCAATATCAATGAATTGATTGGAATAGATATTGGGGATAATAAAATTTGATAAGGTGACGCACGTCTTTGGTGATTTGTGTGTTTTAAAAAATATTACTGTACAGCTTACTGAAAGACGAATTGCAATTATTGGTGCAAATGGTTCTGGAAAAAGTACATTTGTTCGCCTTATTAATGGTTTACAATTTCCGTCAAGTGGTTTTGTAAGCGTTGATGGACTGGATACCAAACGCGATGCAAAAGCAGTAAAACGTAAAGTAGGATTTGTTTTTCAAAATCCTGATAATCAAATCGTGTTACCATTGGTGCACGAAGATTTATCGTTTGGCCTTAAAAATTTGAAATTAAGTAAGGAAGAAATCAAGCAACGTGTTGATGAGATCTTACAGCGTTATGATCTGCAGAACTTTAAAAATCATGCAGTACATTTATTAAGTGGTGGTCAAAAACAATTAATCGCTATTTCAAGCGTAATAGTCATGAAACCAGACTATATTATTTTTGATGAACCAACAACTTTACTCGATTTACGCAATAAACGCAAAGTTGCGCAAGTTATAGAAGAATTGCCACAAACAGCAATTGTTGTATCGCATGATTTAGAATTTTTAAAAAAATTTGATAGAGTATTAGTCTTTGATAAAGGGGAAATAGTTGTTGATGATGTGCCTTTTGTTGCTATCAAAGAATATATGATGAAAATGTCATGACCAGTCTATATCTTCCACGGGATACATTTATTCATAGGCTTCGACCAGGAGTTAAGTTACTTTTCCTTACTGTATGTGGGACTATTATATCTATGGTTTCATCTATACCTATTTTGTGCCTATTTTTATTATTAGTGGTTTTATTATATGGAATTGCTAAGATTCCTTTGAGCAATATGATAAGACAGCTTAAACTGATAAGCTTATTTTTAGTTTTTATATTTATTTTTCAAGCTATTTTTAATAATTGGCTGACAGGCTTTGAAGTTATATTGCATTTTATCATTCTTATTCCTCTAGCATCACTTATCTCATTCACAACAAAAGTTTCTGATATGATGAATTCAATTGAATCAGGACTTCAACCTTTCCGACGCTTTGGTATCAATCCATCAAAATTAAGTATGATTTTATCTATGGCAATAAGATTTATTCCAGTTGTTAGTGAAAAATTCAATGAAGTACGTGAAGCACAAAAAGCACGCGGATTGGATACAAATATTATAGCTCTTGCAATACCTGTAATTATACGAATAATAAGGATGGCTTCAGAAGTTGCTGAAGCATTAGAAGCTCGTTCTTATGATAGTAATTATGATGATACACTTTCTAAGGATGATGGGAACACTCATATTGAAAGAATAGTTTGATGAATACGAAAGATCTAGTTTATATTGCCCTATTTGTTGCCCTTTATGCAGTTTTAGGTCTTTTTCCTCCTATTTTTTTCCCCTTTTTAAATGGGGTTCCCGTTACCGCTCAATCTATGGGACCGATGTTAGCAGGATCTATACTTGGAGCAAAAAGAGGAGCTTTAGCATCAGTATTGTTTCTTTTACTCGTTGCCGTTGGTCTACCTTTGTTAGCCGGCGGACGTGGAGGCATTGCTAGCTTTTTAGGGGCGGGAGGTGGCTATTTGATTGGTTTTCCAATCGCTGCATTTTTTATTGGCTTTATGGTCCAATTGTTTTGGCTACGGTTAAATTTTATAACATTAGTAATCATAAATATTATAGGTGGTTTTGGGATTGTGCACTTTTTTGGAATATTGTGGTTAGCTTATGTTACTAAGATTTCTTTGTTAGCAGCTTTGATGGGCTCATTAGGTTTTTTAATAGGTGATTTTTTGAAAGCTTTGATTGCATCTTCTATAGCAATTACGATTAAAAAATCTATTCCTCTGATTCATTCAAAAGAAGAGTAGTTAATACTTATTGCTAGGTATATTTGCAAAACCTTTTCTTTAAAAGCTACAGATATATCGCAGTTCTGTTAAAGTTACTTCAAAAGTATATTTTAGTTACTCTTACCACTACCCTTTTATTCATGTTCTAAAAAAATTCTCCTTTAATCAATAAGTTAAGCAATATTAACATTACATTGAATAAAAAGGTTGGTGTACAACTTTACGTTATCAAAGGATTAGAACACCAACAAGAAGGCTGCTTGGTATAACATTAATATAGATCAGAAACGATAACGTAGTCCTCCTGAGAAAGTACTTCCCGAAAAACCAGCTTTGGTTAATTTTTGCTGATAAACCACATCACCATGCAGAGCTATTTGAGACGACAACTGAGCCTGCA
>NZ_CADDZX010000011.1:0-13414 GCF_902813205.1 Bartonella capreoli | reverse complement strand
TCTATTGCAAATCAAGGTAGTCAGAATATCTTATTATTGTTCCGTAATTAATTCCATAGAGTTTTTACATGAAAAAGGCTGCGCATCTGCGTGGCCTTTTTTATTAACTACTCGAATAATAAATATATTGCTTAAGTCAATAAACTTCTTGCATCTTTTTAAAACACAAAATCTAAGATTGACTTTTTTATGCTTTTACTTATAGGGTAGCATTTACCTTAGAATTATGATGGAATAGAATTATTCATCGAGCATATTATTGTGCTATAGAACTAAGAAGGGCCGCATAACGGTATTTGAATAAATGAAACGTACTTATCAACCCTCTAAACTTGTTCGTAAACGCCGCCATGGATTCCGTGCCCGTATGGCAACCGCTAGTGGGCGTAAAATCATTTCAGCTCGGCGTAATCGCGGACGGAAGCGGTTATCTGCTTGATTCTTTGAATTTTTATAACAGACTGAATGTCGTTAGTTATTTTTTCGTTATGAACCTTTGATGCCTGTTTTTTCTGTAAAAGCAGGCAGGTAGTAAAGCTACGAAACGTCTTTCATGAAGCAAAAACATCCCTGCCGCATTCGTAAAAGAGCAGATTTTTTGGCTGTACGCACAGGAGAAAAACGACGTGGTCCTCTATTTCTACTTGAAATAAAACCCCGCGAACAAACAGCAGAAATAAAACATCCTCTTGTTGCACGTATAGGCTTTACTGTAACGCGTAAAAATGGCAATGCCGTCAAACGTAATCGCATTAAAAGGCGTCTACGTGAAGCAGTTCGAGTTGGACTAAAAGATAATATAGAAGCAGGAACCGATTATGTCATTGTTGCTCATCCCGATGCACTGCACGCACCGTTTTCATTTCTGATCAATGAATTAAACCGACGAATAAAGCCAAAAATTAAAAAACAGCAACGGCAATAGGATAAGTACAAATGGAATATAATCGTAATTTTTTTATCGCCATTGGATTGTCTCTTGTTATTTTTGTTGCATGGCATTTTTTTTATGTTGCTCCCCAACAAGCAAAACTACAAGAAATGCAAACAATGGCACAACAATTGTCAAAACAAAATTCAGAACTTCCCTCAGCTGATATGCATTTCTCTGATGCTGGTCAAACAAGTGGATCGGGATCTATATCTGATCGCCCTATGACACCTGAAAATCGTAGTGCAGAATTGTCCAAAACAAATCGTATTGCAATTAAAACTGATGAATTGGAAGGTTCTATTAATCTTGTTGGTGCACAATTTGATGACCTTTTCCTTAGAAAATATCGCTTAACTGTAGATAAGGGATCACCGGAAATTGCTTTACTCAATCCCAACGGATTTAATACAACCTATCTTGCTGAATTTGGTTTTACGAGTTCATTTCTACCAGCAACAGCATTGCCACAATCTCATACACAATGGCAAATAGAAGGTGAAAATACAACTTTAACCCCTTCAACACCTGTCACTTTAATTTATGATAATGGACAAGGACAAATTTTCCGTCGTACTCTTTCAATCGATAATCATTACATGTTTACCATTGAAGATTCTATCAAAAATGAAAGTGACAATCCTGTACATCTTTCGCCTTATGCCCGAGTTGCACGTGCCGCTCCACCAGAACATACAAATGCAACTTATTTGCTCCATGAAGGTATGATTGGTATCGCAGGTGATTCACTCAAAACAGAAACATATAAAAATTTAGAAGAGCTCAATCCAAATCCTGAAAATGGTCAGAAAAGCATGATCTTCTCTAAAGTTACAGGAGGTTGGGTTGGTATTACTGATAAATATTGGGCTGTAGTGGTTATTCCTCCACAAGATCAAGAGTATACAAGTCGTTTTATTTATTTTAATCAACTAAATACCCACTATCAATCCGACTTACAAAGTGCTCTTTTAACAGTTGCCCCCAATGAAACAAAAACTATTACAAATCATCTCTTTGCGGGTGCAAAACAAGTTGAGATCATTAACCGTTATCAAAACCAATTAAAGATTAGAAAATTTGGTCTTTTAATTGATTGGGGTTGGTTTAATTTCATCACCAAACCAATGTTCGCTCTTATTGATATTTTTTATAAGCAAACAGGAAATTTTGGTATTGCCATTCTTCTTGTTACAGTGCTTCTGAAAGTACTTCTGTTCCCACTTGCTAACAAATCTTATAAGTCTATGGCACGCATGAAGTTAGTGCAACCAATGATGCAAGAAATAAAAGAAAAATATGCAGATGACCGAGTTAAACAACAACAAGCAGTGATAGAATTGTACAAAACTCAAAAAATTAATCCCCTTGCGGGCTGTTGGCCAATGCTAGTTCAATTTCCAATATTTTTTGCTCTTTATAAGGTTCTTTATATTACCATTGAAATGCGACATGCACCTTTCTTTGGCTGGATTCAAGATTTAGCAGCACCTGATCCAACGTCTATTTTTAACCTATTTGGCTTATTACCCTATGAAGTGCCAACATTTCTTATTCTTGGTGCATGGCCTTTAATCATGGGGATAACAATGTTTCTACAGATGCATATGAACCCAACTCCCCCAGACCCAACACAAGCTATGATTTTCACATGGATGCCTGTCATTTTTACCTTTATGTTAGCTTCCTTCCCTGCTGGTCTTGTTATTTATTGGGCATGGAATAATACATTGTCAATTATTCAACAAGGCATCATGATGAAACGTCAAGGCGTGAAAATTGAGCTTTTTGATAATCTTAAAGCTATGTTCCATAAAAAATCTAAAAAAGAAAGACATAAATGACAAAACGTCCTACAACTTCTGGGATTTTTTTTCGTAATTGGATTTTCATTCGCAGTGTGCCTACAATACAATATCTTCCACCTGAAGGTCCCCCAGAAATTGCATTTGTAGGACGCTCTAACGTTGGAAAATCGTCTCTAATCAATGCATTGGTGCAGCAAAAAGGTTTAGCACGCACTTCAAATACACCAGGACGTACTCAGGAGCTTAATTACTTTATACCTGAAGGCTTAAGTGATCAGAAAGAAGATTTTCCCCCTATAGCACTTGTCGATATGCCGGGTTATGGTTTTGCCAAAGCTCCCCCAAATTGTGTTGAAGCGTGGACACGTCTGATCTTTGATTATTTACGGGGTCGTACAACGCTCAAACGTGCTTATGTTTTAATTGACTCACGTCATGGAATAAAAAAAAATGATACAGATGTCTTAGATCTTCTGGATAAAGCAGCAGTTTCTTATCAAATTGTTTTAACAAAAAGTGATAAAATCAAACCAAATGCACTTGAAACCTTAGTAACTGCTACAAAAAAAAATATTTTAAAACATCCAGCTGCTTATCCAGATCTGCTAATTACCTCTTCACAAAAAGCTTTGGGGTTAGAAGAGTTGCGTGCAGCTATTTTGCAAGCAGTTACGCAATAAGATAACATCTTCATTAAGAGATTATTAAACATAACTATTAGCAATTACTAATGATCTTGTTCTTTCAACAAAGCATCTTTATAAAAATCCTGTTATCTCAAATATCTATCGACTCTATTTAAGCACATAAATTATGCTCACACTTTTTCATCATCCCCTATCTTCTGCCTCTCGTTTCATACGTCTTATTCTCGAAGAATATGGTATAGCAACCCACCTTATTGAAGAAAATGAATGGGCAAGAAAACCTGAGTTTCTTGCACTTAATCCAGCGGGACATTTGCCCGTTTTCCTTGCTGAACATGAAATACCATTATCGGGTGCATCTGTGATTTATGAATATTTAGATGAAACCCGTGGTAGTTTACGACCAGATAAACAATTTTTCCCAACAAACCCTTTAGAACGCGCCGAAGTACGCCGTCTTAATGATTGGTTTTTAAACAAACTTGAAAATGAAGTTACGCGTCATATCGTGCGAGAGCGAATTTATAAACGTGAAATGCCGTTAGCTATTGGTGGTGGATCTCCTAATTCGCAAATTCTACGCAATGCACGTGCTAATATTCCACCACATATGAATTACTTGAATTGGCTTTGCACATCTCGTGATTGGTTAGCTGGGCCTATGCTGTCCTATGCAGATTTGGCAGCTGCAGCCTCTATCTCTATACTTGATTTTTTGGGAGAAATTGATTGGGAGCAATTTCCTCCTATTCAAGAATGGTATATGCGGATCAAATCTCGACCTTCTTTTCGCCCTCTTTTAAATGATCGGATCCGTGGAATTACGCCCAGTTCCCATTACGTTGATCTGGACTTCTGATTTGTCAATAAATACTGTAATTTTTAGAACTATTCTTATATTAACCAATAAGTAGTGATCTTAATTAGAATTTTTATTAAATTATAAAAAAATCCCTGCATATTATTAATCTCAAAGCAAGTATTCAACTTTGCTCATATAACAGCTAGCAATAATATTATTGAAATAATTTACATATAGGTAAACAAAAAGTGTATTTAATTTTACAATTAATATACATTTAAGAGAAAGTTATTATTTATTATATTGAAATACACAAAAATTAAAATATACTTTTAAAAATACTTTACATACATTTGCATGTATTTATTGCTATAATGATAAAAAATATATTGCTGACCAAATTTTACATAAACAAGCCATCAGCTTAAATATGCTAAATTTAGCTTTATATGGAAAAGAATAGTTGGCAAAAAGAAAAGAATTTGCCTATAATTAAGAAGTAAAGTGTTACAAGGAGAAAAACATGCGCCTTGCAGTTGTTGGTGCCAATGGGAGAATGGGGCGTGCGTTAATTACAGCTCTCCAACATAGAAAAGGCGTAGAACTTTGTGGTGTGCTTGTGCGCAAAGGATCATCTTTTGTAGGGAAAGACACCAGCGTATTGATTGGTTCAAATCTTCTTGGAATTCCAATCACTGATGATCCTGAAAAAGCCTTTTCTGACGCTGAAGGTATTTTAGACTTTTCCCAGCCACAAGCCACTATTATCTATGCTGATTATGCCGCCCAAAAAGGTATTGTTCATATTATAGGAACAACAGGATTTACCAAAGAAGAAGAGGCACAAATTGCAACTTCTGCGATGCACACAACCATTGTCAAATCTGGAAATATGAGCCTTGGAATTAATCTTTTGGCTAACCTTGTAAAGAAAGCAGCTAAAACATTAACATCTGAAGAATTTGATATTGAAATTTCTGAAATGCATCATTCTGGCAAAGTTGATGCTCCTTCTGGAACAGCTCTTCTTCTTGGAAATGCAGCAGCAGAAGGCCGCAATGTTCAGTTCCAAGATGTCTATGTCAGCGAACGCAAAAGCTCTACAGGCGCACGCAAAAAAGGCACCATTGGTTTTGCCTGTTTACGGGGTGGAACAGTTGTCGGGGACCATAGTGTTATTTTTGCAGGTCCAAATGAACACATTATTCTTTCACATTCAGCACAAGAACGTTCTATTTTTGCCAACGGTGCATTAAAAGCAGCTCTGTGGGCAAAAAATCATAAAAATGGCCTTTATTCAATGCTGGATGTTTTAAACCTGAACGATTAACGTTAATTAATCAACTGCAGGAAATTTATAATGGGACGTACACTCGTATTAATCCGTCATGGGCAAAGTGAATGGAACCTTAAAAATCTTTTCACGGGTTGGAAAGACCCAGATTTGACAGAAAAAGGCCACGCAGAAGCAATAAAAGCAGGAAAAAAATTAAAAGAATCCGGCTTAAAATTTGATGTTGCTTATACATCAGCCTTACAGCGTGCACAAAAAACTGCTCAGCATATTTTAGAACAAACAGAACAAACAGATTTGCAATTGATAAAAAATTCAGCATTGAATGAGCGCGATTATGGTGATTTATCCGGCTTAAATAAAGATGATGCTTGTCAAAAATGGGGAAAAGAACAAGTGCATATATGGCGCCGTTCTTATGCCATTGCGCCACCTAATGGAGAAAGCCTGCGTGATACAGGTGCACGTGTCTGGCCTTATTATTTTCACCATATCCAGCCCCATATTTTGCGCTCCCAAACTGTTTTAATTGTAGCACATGGTAATTCTCTTCGTGCTCTTATTATGGCACTTGAAGGTCTAAGCAATGAAGAAATCGTATCTCAAGAATTAGCGACCGGTGTCCCTATTGTTTATGACTTCAATTTTGATTCAACAATTTTATCAAAAAAAATCATTACGCCTTAAATCATTATAATTATAGTTTATAGAGATAAGCACTTTAACTCTAATATTTTTAGTAAACTAATGATCATTGACAGAGTTACTTCTCAAGCTTAGATAAATTCTATTGCCCAGATGGCGGAATTGGTAGACGCGCAGGTTTCAGGTACCTGTACTGCAAGGTGTGGAGGTTCGAGTCCTCTTCTGGGCACCATTTTTGTCTTTAATATATCGGAATATATAGATTTTTATTTAATTTGATAATTTTTAGACCGTCTTTTAGTCTATCTTTTGCGGTTTATATAACTTTACCTAAATTGTTCCTAACTACTCTACCTTAGTTTATGTGGTTCGGGAAAAGCTTTTTCATTACCCTAATTCGAACTTGTTGTTGATACGTTGAAAAACTATGTATATTTACGTGTTGTGACATATCTATCGCCATCATTAAATATCATCTCGTTGCCTCTCTCTTTTTTATATTACATAAACGGATGGTGGGAGCGCTCAAGAAGACATATAAGTAAAAGAGCGCCCCCATAGCATTAAGCAGCTTGTATAAAGATTTGCATTTCTTGTTTTATTTCTTCTAAAAATGTTTTGACAGCTTTATTGATACGTTCAATTTGTTCATCATCGCGTGAGACGCGTTGAATCTTTATACACAAATGAGTGTGTTGGTCTTTAAGCCAAGGATTATACTGACAAAATCACACCATTTTCGCCCTGTGCAAGCCATTTGGAATTGCATTTGTAAGATATATTCAGGCTTGATTTTACTATCTAACAAAAAACGTACATGCGTTGTTGGTTGAGAATATTTGACCTTTATAAGGCCTCCATCCCCAATGAGACCGTCAGGAATAGCACCTGCCATTTCAATTGTTGGATGGGGAATAAATCCGCATCGGGTGACAGTAATCTCACGTTCGAGGCTGTACTTTTTAATTACCCTCTCTTTGCGTTTATTTCCCCATTTTATAGCTGGCATTTCATAAAATGATACTGTTTTACTTTCTAAGCATTTCGTAATAAATCTGAATTTGTACTCTTCATATTTACTTGTCGGCAAATCTTTAGCTATTTTACCTACAAAGCTGTCAATGTTTGAAGCTGTAAATTTTCCTAAATGAGCGTGAAACCATTCTGTTTGTATTTGTTTCATTAACTCTTTGATTTACACAAGCAATTCAACAGATACCCTCTCGTTTTGGAGATTATAATTAGCCTCATTTGTGGCAAATGATCTCGTGAATACGATCAGCTACACCTTCTTCTTTATAAAAAGCTTCATCTTCTTCATAAAAAAATGACCAACAGAATCGAGGGCAAGACGTGCACACTGTTTAATTGCTTCATTCTGCAACATGCGAGCAGGATATTTCCGCCAATATTCTGTATCCTGTTCGCATTCTTTTAAATATTCGGATATTCTTATTGGATATTTTAATGCCTTTCAAATACATAGCGCATGTAATAGAAAGCAGATTATCTTCATATCGGTGTTTTTTTGAAGTTTTATATCATAGAGGTTAGGACTTGACTTAATCATCTTGATCCACCCAGCGGCAGTAGCAACTGGGATGATGCCATTTTTTTTAGGAACAGCATATATTTCTTTGTTTAGAGGGTTTAATCCATGCTCATCGGCAAGATAAACAAAGAGAAGAAGATCTTCCTCAGAAATATTGAAATTGATACATGTTTTGAAGAGTGCTTCACGAAATTCTTGTTCTGATAAATTATATTTTTGCGCTACTTTTGCTATGAAGGGAGTTTCCATTATTATTTTCCTTAATTTTGGATACACCTTACTTGTGGCGTAAAAAACGCGTGTATTGAAAAGGGTCGTGCTTTAATTGATATCTTTTTAATATGCGCACTGTCTTTGAATTTACTCCCTCAAGCATACTAATCCTTTGGCTGTGATTTTTGCGCTAAAAACGGTCTTTTCTATTCCACTGGATATTTAAGATGCGGATTACAATCCATTAATTTTTTTATTACTTTTACTTTAATAACGATAATAAAAACCCTCTTGGAATACAAGAATAAACCCAATAATAAATGTAAAAATAACTAGTAAATCTTTAGGCTCTAATTCTAATATTTTTGCTACTTGGATTAAACTAAACAGTCTATAAGATCGTTAAACATTTAAGTTGTTCTGCCTTTAAGTTAACTCAGCAATGATATGATCCTTGTGCTCATTCGTGTTGGCAAATATTTATATTTGTTTTAGGCTAATGAAGAATTCTAAAAGTTTAGGAGTAATTTTACTTATAATATTATTGTAAAGTGGGAAGTTTTATCTACAACATAAAAAACAAGAAATATTAAGGGTAGTAGAAGACATTACTTATGCCGTTCCGTGAACAAAACATTTAAAACTTCAAGCTTCTTCTCACCTCCAGATGAAGCACAAGTTATACGCTTTATATCTTTCCCGGAAATGGTTAATCCAGTTATTATGTTATGATACTTATATTTCTGAGTGCATTAAGAATAGCCATCAATTTATCCACAAAAGATCTTTTCCTCCTTTTGGCAGCTTGTATTTATACACGAAAGAAAACAGGACAATCTTTTCATATTACAGCTATTTATAACATTAAGCATTGCTGAGTCAGAAGCTGGAGGAAGAGTAAGAATAACAATCCAAATAAAATGACTTGATGTCTGCATCAATGATATTGGAGGAATGCTGCCTAAACTGAAAGAGTGTGTTATTGTACTTCCTCTTAAAGAAATTAAAAATAAAGTGATATATTGTTAAAATCGTTTTGATTATTTATATAAAAAACCGAAAATAAGCACATATAAGCTTATCTTGCATAAAAAACTTCGAAATACATTGTAAAGCATTGTTTTTAAGACAAAGAAAAAATCAACATTTTGTAAATTTTTTGATGTAAAAATAACATTACGTATTTAAATATTACCTTTGGAGAAAACTATGAATACAAAATGTTTAATAGCTACATCTATTTTCACTTTAGCTGCAATTTCTTTAGTACAAGCAGCAGATAGTATAGTTTTTAAAGAAAATTATAAAATGGGTGTTTCACCAATTGTTAGACCACCTACTTTTTCTTGGAATGGTTTTTATATTGGGGGACAAGTTGGTGGTTTCTCAAGTAAGATTTCCGCGATGAGTCATGATAATGATATTCCCTTACTTCCTGATAAGAGTGGTAGACCTAAAAAATGGGTTCCAGTTAATGAAAAATTTTTGCCTAAACTTTCTGGTTTCATAGGTGGTTTTTATGCAGGTTCCAATGTTGATCTCAGTAATGGTCTTATCCTAAGCATTGATACGGATATAATTCTATCTGCACGAAAAAATACAAACACTATCGTAATTACCCCCCCATCTACAGACGATAATATGCCAGAAGAAAGTAACTTAATACCGAATCATGAGAATAGCCAATATCGACTGTCTAGAAGAGATGTCCAATTAAGAGAAAATACAATTGATATAGAAGAGGCAGAAAAAACTATCATAACATTTAAGTATACTTTAAACCAAAAATGGACAGGTGCCACACGGATACGTATCGGTTTTGCTGCTGATCGTATTATGCCTTATATCGCTGGTGGTGTTGCTTATGGACAGTTCCAAAATATTCTATCACTATCAAGCACAGCAACACATGACAAAGAGCTTAATAATATGTCGGATGAAACAAAAACAATGATCGGTTATACTTTTGGTGCGGGTATTGATTTTGCAATGACCGATGATATTATTTTGCGTGCAGAGTATCGTTATTCGGATTTCGGAAAAAAGAAATTTGCTAAAGATAGCTTTGAACTTCATTACAAGACTAATGATTTTCGTGCTGGAGTATCTTATAAATTCTAATTTCTTGTATGTTGTATAACTTAATCACTAAAAAGCCTTGTTTCTGACAAGGCTTTTTATTTGTTACATTTTTTCTATAAAAAATTATTATACAGTATAATTAAACTTGGCATAAGAAACATATTCCCATATATCGCAATAAATCAAACTTTGGAAAAAATAAACAACTTCAGTTGTTTAACCAGCTATATTGATAGATTCAAAATATTTTTGAAACACTTATATATCAAAGCCAATAACTAAAAATTTATCAAACTATTCTTAGTATGAACATCGCATATCATTCTAATAAGGTAGAGTGTTGTTCAAAAAAAATCTTTCACATATAATTTTTTGCCACTGAATTCCATTGAACAAGCAAAAATAGTTTTAACAATCTCAAATATATTGATGTTATTTTTGCCATTCAGTTCCGTAAGTTTAGGTCAAAATTGTAATGGCGATAAGCTAAGTTACTAAGTTTTACATATTTCGCCATGCATTACTTACTCCTAATTACTAGTTCTTCTCTCTATTAAGGAACACTATTTTTGAGCCTTTCTTTCCCCCTTAATTGTTCTTTTTATAGCCTGTAACACTAGTACTTACTAAGCGTTTTGTCTCAAATAAATAAACACCATTAATAGAGCTTTTTTATTTCTAACGTGTATTCTTATCACGTTTGGACCATTGTGAGCACTCTTTCCAAAACAGTGTAATTCTTATCTGCTCTATCAGCAAAAGTATCAAATATGCTCAAAAAAGATAAGAACAATATCATCGTTTATTGTTCTATAACTTTGATCAGCATCAGCAATTTATTTATAACCCCACAAAGCGGACATAACAAAAATTGCTCAATGCGGCCGCCAATAAAGAAAATAATAATATATTCCTAGCACACCATAAATACTATAATATGCCCTCATTATCTTTACAGGCAAGAACAGTACAACCATTCACAAGAGCTCATCTTACAAAATTTCTCGCACCTAAAAATCACAATAAGAAGCCCCATTACACCGCTATAACACTGTACTACTCCTTAAAGATCATCACATCATTATCCCTTTAGTAAATAGATTATTATAAATGATCATGGCAATGAGACGCTTTATTTTCAAGGTTTATTTAAAACGGATATAGCTCTCTAAAGACCTGGCATCATCAGGCGTACCCTTTCCTTCTATCAATATCTCCCTAGATTGAAACATAGACGCAGATCATGCGTTGTATATCAATACTCATAGAAGGAGATAAACAAATGGAAACGCGCATTCCAACAGACACATCATTAAATCCACATTTTCATGGAGAAAAAATTGTGGAACTTCAGCGTCCACTATTTCATAGGCCTCTTTCTTGGTCAGCTCTTTTTGCAGGACTGATTACGGCTATTGCTACTTCAATTTGCTTTTCTTTTTTGCTCGCAGCTTTAGGTTTAGGACAAATTGACCTCTATTCTTCTGCACCTTTTGGAGGAGTTTTGATGTCTGTTGGCATCGGTTCCATTATTGTGATGTTTCTTAGTCTTGCTATTGGGGGCTTTGTTGCTGGATATTTTGCAAAGCAAACAGGAGCAGCACATGGCTTCTTAACCTGGGCTCTTCTCATGCTTCTTATAACACTTCAGACAACTCTGTTCGTTTCCGGAGCAGCACACATGGGGGCTCAAACGCTCTCAAGCGTTGCATCTAGCTCCAAAAACGCTATTTCTAGCCTAGGAAAAGGGATCGGTACCCTCTTCTCATCTTCAGATTATGATTATTTTAACAAACTGTTGAGTGATAAAAACAGCCATAAAATTGATTTTGACAAACTAGGCAAAGATTTACGAACAGTACTTAACGAAAGTAATATTCCAGCTCTTAACCCTGAACGTTTGAATAGCGTTTATAGAGAGAGTTTAGATGATATACAGTCTGTCATCACAGCTTTGATGCATAATCCTACTGGTTATTCTGTCTATCTTAAGAAGCTAGGAAATCGTTTATCTAGCCGCCTTGAAACGATTACAGATAATATTGATCGCAGTGATGTCATCCGCGCTCTTACGAGCAATGGCATGACCCAGGCTGAAGCTGAACACACTGCAGATCGTGCAATCACTCTTTATCAAGAAGCACGGGTAAAAACTGAACAGGCAATCAAAAATTTCAACCAACAAGTCGACACACTTTCTCATCATCTTGAAGAAACAGCAAAGAACGTTCAAAGCTTTGCAGACAAAGCTATTGGAACAGCTTCTACAATTGGGTGGTGGAGCTTTTTAGGTAGCCTTATCGGCGCTGTCATTGCGACTGTATGTGGCTATTATGGTGCCAAAAGCCGTAAATATTGCTGCCTACTTAAAAGCTTTGCTTAAAAAGCACTGCTGCAATGGGTCATAATTGATCATCATAACAAGAAAGCTGCTAACCCATAGCAGCTTTCTTTCTTAAAAGAAGAAACAATTACCTCTAGCATTTCGAAAGATGGATAAGTACATACTTAAAACACCTACCAACTCATAAATTTTTTATAGACTTTATCATTAGCCAAGAGTTGAACCTACCCCCTTTATTTTTTCATGATACAAGCATGAATTAGCTAAAAACAGAGTAACTATATACATTACTTAAGCGTTAGTTTAGCCATGTTGCAGCTGTCAGAAGTAAGTAAGATCTGACAAGAAAGCCTTTTGCCTTTTTTCACAAGTGTTTTTATTATTCTAGTGTAATATGCAGGATAACCAAAGGGATAAACGACAATACAAAAGGATTCTTTGCAAAACGTATGACACTTTTAAAAAACTAAAGAAACACCACTGAGTTTAAGTTGAGTACCTATCAACATACCTATACCAACACTCACAAGCGACATCATAATCATTCCTTTTTACAAAATGCCCATATAACCTTTCTGCCCTTGAGCTTAAACAGATTATCGAGCACTGTAACAACATCTTTTACAATAATCATACAGGAATAAGAACAGACGCTTTGTGCCTTATCATTTATACACCCTAGACATTTAAACGAGACAGATACACCCATTTACCCGTCTGTAGTAAATATAAAGGAACAACAGAAGACAATATAGCCCTCACCCCTTTTATAAAGACATGGCAGACATATAAGAACTGTGCAAACATAAGAACTATGTATTGTACTATGAAGAGAGAAGAAACTTGTAGAGAAACGGTCAGATAAGAATATTTTACAGCAGATACAAAAACTTTTAAAGCAAAACACACAAAAGCAATAAGAAGCAATTATTGATTTGCCACAGTGATGTTTTTCTGGAGAGAGTGCAAATTTTGTCAAGATTTTTTTGGTTGCGGGGGCAGGATTTGAACCTGCGGCCTTCAGGTTATGAGCCTGACGAGCTACCGGGCTGCTCCACCCCGCGCCATTGCAGAGATCTTACAGTTATTGTGACGA
>NZ_CADDZX010000010.1:0-14427 GCF_902813205.1 Bartonella capreoli | reverse complement strand
TAAGAGTAGCAATGTGCGCATTTCTTATCAGCTTAAAGAGGGAAAAACGCTTTCCTTTCTAGCCCCATTTAAGGGCCTAGGTGAGGCGCTTTTCTCTTTGCAATAATAAAATCAAAAAATATGATTTGTATCTATTTCAGCATTGTTTTAATGAATAAAGTAATTTTTTATTGCTTAAAGTATATAATTTAAGCTTGCAGGTTATTTCTTTCTGAATATAGTGCAAACCTTTGGAGAGGTGGCCGAGTGGTTGAAGGCGCACGCCTGGAACGCGTGTATATGGGAAACCATATCGAGGGTTCGAATCCCTCTCTCTCCGCCAAAATATAATAAAATCAAATAGTTATGTAGAAGTTAGAGAAATTTTATTGCTTTGATTTTATTAAGTTTTTCAGATGCTATCTCTTGCCTTTTTGTAGTTTTTAATTGATTCAATAATTAGTTTTTGTGGTTAGCACTCTTTATAAAGAGACGCCGTTTTTTGCTATTCACCCAAAATTGCTTCTATGCGTAAAATTATACCTCTACCTCTGTATGAGCTAGCTTTTATTATAGGTTGTGTTTTTTATCTATAAGCTGATTTTAAATATTTGCTGCATTACATGCTTTTCTAAGCGAGTTACCAAGGAGGTTTCTTTGATAAGTTTCTTGCTCTACTTGTTGCTGATGAATGTTTCATCACCCATAGGATCAATTCCAAGTGCTTTTACTGGTTTAGGTAAGATGGGAAGAAGAACATCTGTTTGGAGTTTGCGTTTTTTCTATCTTTAAATGAATAATATTATTCGTTACGATTTTTCACCATAACGCTGATGGTTCTTGTTCTTACGAAGGTGTTCACGTTTTTTAATAGGAGCACGATCTACTTGTTAGGCAAACGCTACACATTTTGACTGCTCTTGGTTTACTTACAAACACTCTCTGGTGTGAGTTTTGTAAAAGTTACAAGGCAGCAATTATACACAAACTTCTGTTGAAGTAACAGGAGATGTTGAGACAAGAGCCAGTATTTCAGAAGGAGAAGTGGGCCTGCATTAAGGAGAATGGAAATGGTTATGAAGAAGCACCTTATATATAACCATTGAGGGTGATAGAAAAGATATCACAGCCAAAATCTATATCAAAAAAATGTCTACTTCCGTAACAGTAGAGCTAATTAGTATTGCTAACATTTGGAACTATTGTGATGACTGATGGACCGAACATAACAAAGAAGGAAGTTGTTGAGATGGGAAGAGATCTTATTTCAAGTGCACCAGCATAGCTAAGTTTATTTGTAAACAGTTTTCGTAAGAGAGAGATTTCACAGAAACAACCACATTCAATAGTTACTGGTATTGTTGATAAACAAATCTACCCAAAACTCTTAACGTCCCCTCCAAACAAAAGACATTTACTAACACAGTATTATAAAATTTCTCAAATAATTACACTACTCTGCAAATTAACCCCCTATAAACCATTTATTTCATTAAACAGAAATTGAAAAACACCCCAATTTATTTAACGAAATATCCCAACAAACACCTACAAGACAAGGCCAGCTTCAGTTTAAGAATAAGTGCATTACGAAAAATACTTTACTAGGAATTCGTTTTGAAAAAATGAAGCACCCCCTTTAAATTTTTTGCTCGTTATACATATACCCCCTTATCCTTTAACATAAAGCCAAGTTGCTTTCTAAACAGAGTTAAAGGTAACCACTGCACTCAGATTAACTACACTCAGGTTAATTGCTTTAAATTAAGGAGATACAAAAAACAGACACAGCCCATTAGTTATGTTTAGCTTTCTAAATAACGCTTTTGAAAAACAAAATATTCTCTCTTTAAATATTCTACACCCCCACATTAAAGAGAAAAAGATTCTTCACTAACGCTTATCAAGAACCCCCTCATATAACTTTATTCTTTCAAAGATCTAACACCACTACTTTTCTTTGTTTGAATAAAGCACACACACTCTTTTAAGCTAACAACGACTGAACTTAACCTAATGGCGACTAAATAACTTCTGATACCCAACTATACTACTTAACATTTTTATTTTGGAGGATTTGCTATGAAAAACACACACCCTTAAATTTACACACCCTTTGTAAGGATAAGCTCTTAAAGGTTTTCTCTCCTTACTAATTATTGTTGACACGAAAGCTTATTTGAAAGCTGAAAAACCACTTTTTTTGTTTTTTAGCTACGAAATTGGTTCCGCTTTATGGTTTGTTTGTATGTTTATTTTTGCAACACAAAACCCATTATCAAATCAAATAGCGCCCAATTATGACTTTTTGATGTCCAAATATGTTTTTTTATTTTTGAAAGATTTGTTATGAAGAAAGTACATATCGCTCCAAAAGACAAAAGCTTCAATGCTCCAAGGCCTCTTTTTGAGGTATCTTTGGTTAGAGCTGTTTCATTAGGGGCGGTAATGGCTGGGCTTTTATCGAGCGTTTCTCCAGTTTTTGCTTCTCATCTTTCTTCAACAGGGTCGACAGTTCAAAGTGTAAGTGTCAGTGCAGGTGTGGTTTCTGCCAATGTTGCTCATGGGCGTGTTGGGGTGGCTAATGGTGATCGTTCTTGTGGGGTGGACCAAGTTGTTAGCCGTGGTTTATCATCAAGTAAGAAAGTATCTGCAGAAGAGCAGTATAAGAAATTGAGCGCTAATCAACAATTTATCAATTGTGATCCTGATGGTTCTGTAATTCAACCAGTTACTTGGATTGCTGATACAGATGCTATGTCTCGCGCTATTGCTGCTGGTGTGAATATGAGACAAGTTACCGAAACGTCAGAGGGAATACAGGGTTATTTTAATAGTTTTACTTTGAGAGGTATTGGTACTCAGCTAGGTTCAAATGCGAATGCAGAGAGCGGAGAGGACGTTGCAATTGGCAGAGAAGCATGGGCTAAGGATGGTGGTTCTGTTGCTTTAGGTTTTTCAAGCCAGGCTCTCCAGTCACAATCTATTGTAATAGGTAATTACGCAAAGGCGGAGGGAATGAAGGCAATAGCTATAGGTTCTTTTGCTAATGCGAAGGAAATGAAGGCAATAGCCATAGGTTCTTTTGCTGATGCTAAATTAGGTACTGCTATTGGTTATGGTGCACAGTCATCTGTGGAGGGCGGTGTTGCTTTAGGTGATGATTCTAAAACCGAAGTTGGAAAATGGGTTTCAGGTTATGATCCTGGAAGTGGCATCGCTTCAATGGAAACGTCACCGATATGGAGAGGTACTGTAGGTGCAGTTAGTGTTGGTGATGTAAACAGTGGAAAAACACGACAAATTACAGGAGTAGCCGCTGGTTTTAAAGAGACTGATGCAGTGAATGTTGCCCAGCTGAAAGCATTAAAAACATGGGTAGAAGAAGAAGGTGGTGCTTGGCGACTTTCTGTTAACGGTCAAAATGCTACAAAAGTTAATAAAGACAGTAATCTCGATTTAGTTGCTGGAAGTAACAATATTAAGATTGTCAAAAGTGGTGATAGGATAACGTTTGATTTGAATAAGGAACTTGTACTGACGAGTGTCTGGACAAGAAATGTCCGCTTAATAGACGCTGGCTTACTTATTGTGAATGGTCCGTCAGTGACTGTTGCTGGGATCAATGCTTCGGATATGAAAGTTATGGGTGTGGCGGATGGAATTCTCCTTAGAGGGTCAAAAGATGCCGTCAATGCCAGTCAAGTTTATGAACTGAACAGTACGGTTGCAACGTATTTAGGGGGTAATGCAAACGTATTAGAAAATGTGGCACCGGCTTATACAATTCAAAACCAAGAGTATAATAATGTTGGAGAAGCATTCACAGGTGTTGATACTTCATTGACGCGGCTTTCTGGAAAAATTAACGATGTGGTAGACAACATTCTCGTAGAGCAAAATTCAGGAACAAGGCGGATCACCATTGGTGCCAAAACCGATGGTGCTGAGATTAAAATTACCAACCGTGAAGGAGAATCTCGGGTGCTTTCTGGAGTGAAGGATGGAGATCTTTCTGCACATTCGACAGAAGCAGTTAACGGTGCTCAGCTTTATAAGGTGGATGAAAGTGTTAAGACACTAGGTGGCACTGTATCAAAAGTTGAAGGGGAAGTGGCAAGTCTTGATACTAGTGTCACAAAACTTAATACGAACATTTCGAAGTATTTGGGTGGTAGTGCAAATATACTGACAGATAAGGCACCAATTTATACAATTCAAAGTCATGAACATGGTAATGTTGGTAGTGCCTTTGAGGGCGTTGATAGTGCACTGACACAGCTTTTTGGTAAAGTTGAGAACATTCTTGTGCACCAAAATTCAGGAACGAAGGTGATTACAATTGGTAGTGAAGTTGAAGGCAGTGAGATTTCCATTGCTAATAAAGACAGAGAATCTCGGGTGCTTTCTGGAGTGAAGGTAGGAGAGCTTTCTGCAAACTCGACAGAGGCAGTGAATGGTGCGCAGCTTTATAAACTGAGCAGTAATATATCTCAGTATTTAGGTGGAGATGCCAACATACTAGAAGATACAGTACCGACGTATACAATTCAAAAACAGACTCATAATGATGTTGGAGCCGCATTTGCTGGTGTTGATGCTTCATTAACGCAGCTTTCTAGTAGAATTGATGATGTGGTAGGTAGCAACCTTGTTCAGCAAGAGCCAGGGACGCATAAGATCACCGTTGGTGCTAAAGTGGGGGGCAGTGAGATCACAATTAACAACAGTGATGGAGCATCTCGAAAGCTTACTGGTTTGAAGGATGGGGAAGTTACTGCAGACTCGACAGATGCAGTTAATGGTTCGCAGCTTCATGAAGTCAAGCAAAGCTTTGATGTATTGACAGGCACATTGTCTGGTGTACAGGAGAATGTGACGAAGCTTGATACAAATATTAATAAGTATTTAGGTGGGGGCGCAAGCATACTTGCAGATACAGCGCCAACGTTTACAATTCAGGAGAAGGATCATCATGATGTTGGAGCTGCATTTGCTGGTGTTGATGATACATTAACACAGCTTTCTGGTAAGATTGATGGTGTTGCAAATGTGTTGAATAATGGTCTTGTTCAGCAAGATTCTATATTTGAGCTCATCACTATTGGTGCCAAAACAGGTGGTAATGAGATCTCTATTGCTAATAAAAATGGAGAATCTAGGAAACTTACTGGCTTAGCAAATGGAGATGTTTCAGAAGGTTCGACAGAAGCGATAACAGGTTCACAGCTTCATGGAGTCAAGCAAAGTGTTACCAATTTGCACAACACTATATTGGAGGTTGGAAGGAATGTCACAACCCTTGATGCGAATATTTCAGAGTATTTAGGTGGTGATTCCAACATACTAGAGGGTGTTTCACCAACTTACACTATTCAAAAACAGAGCTATAACAATGTTGGAGCTGCCTTTGCTGGTGTTGATGCTTCACTGACGAAGTTGCAGGACAATATCAATACAAATACTACAGCGGTTAAGGAGAATGCTTTATTTTGGAGTGATAAGGAGGAAGCCTTTGTTGCGCTTCATGTGAATAAAGGAGAAGGGCGAGGGGTAGCAGGAAACAACAAACTAAAGTTTCTTTTAGATGGGAAGATTACTGCAGACTCGACGGAAGCGATAACAGGTAATCAACTTTATGTGCTAAATAAACAGTTAGCAGCTTATTTTGGTGGAGGAGCTGGTTATCAGGATGGAAAGTGGACAGACCCAACATTTACAATTACGGATTTTGGTGCGCAAGGTCAGAATGGAGAACAGACGTATAATAATGTAGCTGAAGCTTTTGGTGCTGTTAATAGCAGTATGTCTGGTCTCAATGACCGTATTCAGCAAGTTGAACAGCAGACAGGTTCTCAAGTGAATTCTAATAGTTTAAATTGGAATAATGATAAAAATGCTTACGATGCTAGCCATAATGGTCAAGTTGGTAAGATAACCGATGTAGCAGATGGTACAATTGCACAGGGTTCTACTGATGCAGTTACAGGTAATCAACTTTGGGCGACGAATGAGAAGATCGACAACCTTGAAGGCAAGGTTGATGATATGATTAGTGGTATTAGCACCCTTACTGATGGGGTTGTTACCTATGATAAAGATGAACAGGGCAACAAAATCAATAGTATCACCTTAGTAGGTACTGATGATGATACACCTGTGCTCATTGATAATGTTGCGGATGGTAAAGTCGAAGAAGGCTCAAAACAAGCAGTCAATGGTGGTCAGTTGCATGGTTACGTTAAAGAACAAACGCAACTTGCTCTGGCAGATGCCAACAAATATACAGATGAGAAAATAGAAAATATAGTTGGTGATGCTGTTGCACAATCTAATGCCTATACCGATATGAAGTTTAATGCTTTAAGTTATAAGATTAATGTCGTCCAAAAAGAAGCAAGACAAGCAGCAGCTATCGGTTTGGCCGTATCTAACTTACGTTATAATGATACACCCGGTAAACTCAGTATTGCATTTGGTAGTGGTGTATGGCGCGGCCAATCTGCCTTCGCTTTTGGTGCAGGTTATACATCCGAAGATGGAGATATCCGCTCCAACTTCTCCGTTACCACCTCCGGAGGCCACTGGGGTGTAGGAGCAGGAATAAGCTTTACACTGAATTAATAACACCACATTATTAATAACGTAATATCAAGAATTAATATAACCACACATCAAAGATGTGATTTGGATAAAACGACTTAAATAAAAAAGACATTTTTATGAAAGGAAAAACTTATCCACAGCTTTTTTGATATATTATTACAAAAAACCACACAAAACCACAGCAACTTACCCCATAGATTCACTTGGAAATAAAACACATTTCAATTTTTACCAAGAACTCAGTCTAAAAAAGTGAAGCTAAAGCACCTTATTTTCTATTTACTAGTCCGTGTACACCCTTTAACATAAAACCAAGTCGCTTTCCAAAAAGACTTAAAAGTAACCACTGCACTCAGGTTAACTGCACTCAGGTTAACTGCACTCAGGTTAACTGCGCTCAGGTTAATTGCTTTAAATTAAGGAGATACAAATAACACACCTATCCCATTAGTTACGTTTAGCTTTCTAAATAACGCTTTTTAAAATGAAATATTCTCTCTTTAAACATCCCAACAAATTAAAGAGAAAAAGATTCTTCACTAACGCTTATTAAGAACCCACCTAAACAACTTTATTCTTTCAAAGATCCAACACCATCACTTCCCTTTGTTTGAATAAAGCACACACACTCTTTTAAGCTAACAACAACTAAACTTAATCTAATGGCGACTAAATAACTTTCGATGCCCACATATACTATTTAACATTTTTATTTGGAGGATTTGCTATGAAAACCACACACCCTTAAATTTACACACCCTTTGTAAGGATAAGCTCTTAAAGGTTTTCTCTCCTTACTAATTATTGTTGACACGAAAGCTTATTTGAAAGCTGAAAAACCACTTTTTTTGTTTTTTAGCTACGAAATTGGTTCCGCTTTATGGTTTGTTTGTATGTTTATTTTTGCAACACAAAACCCATTATCAAATCAAATAGCGCCCAATTGTGACTTTTAAATGGCTCAAATGCATTTTTTTTGATGTTTTTTTATTTTTGAAAGATTTGTTATGAAAAAAGTACATATCGCTCCAAAAAACAAAAGCTTCAATGCTCAAAGGTTTCTTTCTGAGGTATCTTTGGTTAGAGCTGTTTCATTAGGGGCAGTAATGGCTGGGCTTTTGTCGAGCGTTTCTCCAGTTTTTGCTTCTCATCTTTCTTCAACGGGGTTGACAGTTCAAAGTGTAAGTGCAGGTGTGATTTCTGCCAATGTTGCTCATGGGCGTGTTGGTGGGCGTGTTGGGGTGGCTAATGGTGGTCATTCTTGTGGGGTGGACCAAGTTATTAGTCGTGGTTTATCATCAGGTAATAAAGAGCAGTATAAGAAATTGACTGCTAATCGGCTTTCTGATGGTTCTGGTGGTTATTCCTTTGAGAGTAGTTGTAGGGCTGATGCATCAGTCAATGCATTACCGAGTACAAGTGTACGTTCTTTAATTGATGTAGCCGCAGAAGATTGGTTTTTAGAAGAAAATAATACCATCAACGGGTCTGTTAATACGAGGTCTGTCAATACAACGGGTACACATGTTGTTAAAATGCAGACTAGGGGGGTCGTTGACGAGATATTTTGTAAGCCAGGTGAGAAAACTTTATGTGTAGGTGAGGGGGGAAAGAAAGAAAATTATAATGTAGCGTCCACAGACCTTTCAGACAAATCAACAGAAGCAGTAAATAGTCCACAGCCTCGGATGCAGAAAGAGATTGATAAGTTGAAGAGCAGTATTGCGGCTGTGAAAGAAGATATCACAAAGCTTAATGATGGTGTTAATCTTTCTTTAGGGGGTGGTGCGAATGTATTAGAAGGTAAGGCACCGACGTATGAAATTCAGCAACAAAGCTATACAGGTGTTGCAGATGCGTTTGCCGGTGTTGATGGTAAACTAACAGAGCTTTCTGGGAAGATTGAAGGCGTAGGAGATATCAAAGTAGACAGATTTGTAGAGCGAGATAAACAATCGAATCGATTTACCATTGGTAAAAATATAAAAGGCAGTGAGATCTCCATTGTCAACCAGGGAGGAAAAGTTCGCGTCCTTACCAGTTTAGCAGATGGGTCTGTTACTGAAGGTTCGACAGATGCGGTAACAGGTAACCAGCTTTATAAGACCAGTCAGAATGTTGAGAAACTGACAGGTACCGTTAAGGGTGTTCAGGATAATATAACAAAGATTGATACGATTATTAATGCAACTTTAGCATTCGGGGCAAATGTATTACAAGGTAATCTACCAACTTATACAATTCAGCAACAAAGCTATACAGGTGTTGAAGCGGCTTTTAAGGGTGTTGATGAAAATCTGACGAATATTTCTGATAAGGTTAAGCTTATAGAGGGTCACAGTTTTGTTGAGCAAGATGAAGAGTCGAAGGTTATCACTATAGGTAAGAAAATCGAGGGCGATGAGGTTATAATTTCCGGTATTAAAGGAGCATCTCGAATACTCTCTGGTTTGAAGGATGGGGCTGTTACTGAAGGTTCGAAAGATGCAATAACAGGTGCGCAGCTTTATAAGCTGGGTAGTAATGTATCTGAATATTTAGGAGGTAGTGTAGATATACTGAAGGGAACAGCTCCGAAGTATGAAATTCAGGATAAAAACCATACAAGTGTTGCAGATGCCTTTAAAGGTATTGATAATACACTGACGACTCTTTCTGATAGGATTGGTAATGTAACGGGCATAATAAGTAATAGCCTTATAGAACAAGATGAGTCGCATAAGATCACCATTGGAGGCAAAGTGGAGGGCGGCGAAATCTCTATTGCCGGTAGTAAAGGAGTACGCAAACTTACCGACTTGGAAAAGGGGGAACTTGCTGAAAGCTCGACAGATGCAGTAACAGGTGCGCAGCTTCATGATGTTAAACAAAATGCTGAGAAATTGACTGAGACAGTGTCTAGTGTGCAGCAAAATATCACAAAGTTTAATGAGAATATTACGAAGTCTTTGGGTGGTGGTGCAGACGTACTGAAAGGTCAACAGCCGACGTATAAAATTCAGGATCAAGGCCGTACAGGTGTTGCAGATGCGTTTGCTGGTGTTAATGATACATTGACGGTTCTTTCTGGTAAAATTGGCGATGTAGAAAAGAACAGCCTTGTAAAGCAAGATAAGTCGGGTCTGATCACGATTGGTGCGAACGTAGAAGGTAGTGAGATCTCTATTGCCAACAATACGGGAGGAGTTCGCAAACTTACCGGTTTAGCAGATGGGTCTGTTACTGAAGGTTCGACAGATGCGGTAACAGGTAACCAGCTTTATAAGACCAGTCAGAATGTTGAGAAACTGACAGGCGCCGTTAAGGGTATTCAGGATAATATAACAAAGATTGATACGAATATTAATGCGTCTTTAGCAGGAGAGGCAAATGTATTACAAGGTAAGGCACCAACTTATACAATTCAGCATCAAGAACGTACAGGTATTGCCTCTGCGTTTGCTGGTGTAGATGAAAAGCTGACGTCTCTTTTGAGTGATGTTAAGAAAGCTACGAGTACGATAGGTAGTCACCTTGTATTGCAACAAGATTCAAAAATCACGATTGGTGCCAAGGTAGTAGGTGATAAGATCTCCATTATCGGTAGTGAAGGATTACGCAAACTTACCAACTTGGAAGAAGGAACTGTTTCAGATGTTTCAACAGATGCGGTAACAGGTAAACAACTTCATGGAGTTAAGCAGAGTGCTGAGAAGTTGACTAAGACAGTGTCTGGAGTGCAGCATAATCTCACAGAGTTTAATGAGAACGTTACGAAGTCTTTAGGAGGAAAGGCGGATATACTTTCAGGTAAGGTACCTACTTATAGCATTCAGGATAAAGAGCGTACAGGTGTTGCGTCTGCCTTTGCTGGTGTAGATGAAAAGCTGACATGGCTTTCTAAGCAGATTAACAGTGCGGAAGATGGCACGTTGATATATAATGATTTTGTATCCCAAGAGAAAGATACGAATATCATCACGATTGGTAAGGATGTCGATGGTGATAAGATTTCCATTTTGAATAATGAAGGAAAAGTTCGTGTCCTTTCTGGTGTAGCAGAGGCAACTGTTTCAGCACAGTCAACAGATGCGGTTTCAGGTAAGCAGCTTTATGAGACCCTTCAGAATGTTGAGAAGTTGAATAGCAGCGCTAAGAGTGTCCAGGGGGATATTAGCAAGTTTGATAAGAATCTGAATGCTTATTTAGGTGGTGGTGCAGATGTACTGAAGGGAACAGCGCCCACTTATATCATTCAGAAGTATGGGTATATTGATATTGGAACAGCTTTTGAGGGTGTAAGTAGTTCGCTTAAAGATCTTTCAGTGAAGGCTGTCAGTGCACAAGAGAGTGTACAAGCGAGACTTGAGGATGAGAAGCTTGTCGAACAAGATGAGTTTCATGTTATCACGATTGGTAAGGATGTCGATGGTGAGGAGATTTCCATTGTCAACCAGGATGGAAAAGTTCGTGTCCTTTCTGGCGTTGCAGAGGCAACTGTTTCAGCACAGTCAACAGATGCGGTTTCAGGTAAGCAGCTTTATAAGCTAGATCAAAGCATTGAGAAGTTGAGTAGTAGTACTAAGGATGTGCAGGGGGATATTAGCAAGTTTGATAAGAATCTGAATGCTTATTTAGGTGGTGGCGCAGATGTACTGAAGGGAACAGCTCCCACTTATAGCATTCAGGGTAAAGGGCATGATAATATTGCCTCTGCCTTTGAGGGTGTTGGTGAGAAATTGACAGACCTTTCTGCAAAGGTTGGTGAAGCGACAAGTAGCTTTGAAACTAGAATGGAGAGTGAGAAGCTTGTCACGCAGGATCCTGTATCGAATCTGATCATGATTGGTGCCGAAACTGATGGTACTGAGATTAACATTACTAACAGTGAAGGAACAGTTCGTGTCCTTTCCGGTGTTGCGGAGGGAGATGTTTCAAAAGGCTCGAAAGATGCGGTTTCAGGTAAGCAGCTTTATGAGTTAGCTCAAAGCATTGAGAAGTTGAATAGCGGTGCTGAGAATGCGCAGACAAATATAGCAACCTTTAATAAGAATCTTAATATTTATTTAAGTGGTGCAGATGTTCTGAACGGTACGGCTCCGAAGTATACTATTCAAGATAAGGAGCATGATAATATTGCCTCTGCCTTTGAGGGTATTGATACTTCACTGACAGGGCTTGCTAATAAAATTGACGATGTAGCGAATAGCGCGGCAGGTAATGGTGTGGTAGATAACGGCTTTGTGGAGCAAAACCCAGATACTGGTCTAATTACTGTTAGCGCTGAAACAGAAGGTGCGGAGATCAATATTGCCAATAATGAAAAAGCACCTCGAACACTTTCAGGTGTAGCTAATGGAGATATTTCAGAACATTCAACACAAGCAGTGAATGGTGCGCAGCTTTATGAGATAAACACCACGATAGCGCAGTATTTTGGTGGGGGCGCTGATTATAATGGCCAATGGAAAGAGCCGACATTTATGATTACAAACTTTGGTGCGCAAGGTCAGAATGGAGAACAGACATATAATAATGTAGCTGAAGCCTTTGGTGCTGTTAACACTAGTATATCAGGTCTCAATGATCGTGTTCAACAGGTTGAAAATCAGTATTCTAATAGTGTAAATTGGGGTGCCGACAAAGATGCCTATAGCGCTAGCCATAATGGTCAGGCTGGTAAGATTACCAATGTGGCCAATGGTGACATTAGCAAGGATTCCACTGATATGGTCACAGGTGATCAGCTTTGGGAGACGAATGAAAAATTTGGCAAGGTCGAAAACAAGGTTGACACTTTTATGGGTGGGATTGTCACCTATGATAAAGATGAACAGGGCAACAAAATCAATAGTATCACCTTAGTAGGTACTGATGATGATACACCTGTGCTCATTGACAATGTTGCGGATGGTAAAGTCGAAGAAGGTTCAAAACAAGCAGTCAATGGTGGTCAGCTATATGATTACACCAAAGAAAAAATGGACATTATTCTTGCAGACGCCAACAAATATACAGATGAAAAAATACAAAATATAAAAAATATACCTACCAATATCACAACACAAGCCAACGCTTACACTGATATGAAGTTTAACACTTTAAACTCTGAAATCAAAAAAGCTCAAAAAGAAGCAAGACAAGCAGCAGCTATCGGTTTGGCCGTATCTAACTTACGTTACAACAGTACAGCTGGTAAATTCAGTGTTGCATTTGGTAGTGGTATATGGCACGGCCAATCTGCCTTCGCTTTTGGTGCTGGTTATACATCTGAAGATGGAAGTATCCGCTCTAATCTATCCGCCACAACTGCAGGTGGTCATTGGGGCATAGGAGCAGGCTTAAGTTTAATATTAAAGTAATAAATCCTCCTTGTAATGTCTCACAGGCCTAAATTTTTATTTGGAGGATTTGTTATGAAAACCACACACCCTTAAATTTACACACCCTTTGTAAGGATAGGATGTTAAAGACCTCTTTTCCTTACTAATTATTGTTGACACGAAAGCTTATTTGAAAGCTGAAAAACCACTTTTTTTGTTTTTTAGCTACGAAATTGGTTCCGCTTTATGGTTTGTTTGTATGTTTTTTTGCAACACAAAACCCATTATCAAATTAAATAGCGCCCAATTGTGACTTTTAAATGGCTCAAATGCATTTTTTTTGATGTTTTTTTATTTTTGAAAGATTTGTTATGAAAAAAGTACATATCGCTCCCAAAAACAAAAGCTTCAATGCTCAAAGGTTTCTTTCTGAGGTATCTTTGGTTAGAGCTGTTTCATTAGGGGCAGTAATGGCTGGGCTTTTGTCGAGCGTTTCTCCAGTTTTTGCTTCTCATCTTTCTTCAACGGGGTTGACAGTTCAAAGTGTAAGTGCAGGTGTGATTTCTGCCAATGTTGCTCATGGGCGTGTTGGTGGGCGTGTTGGGGTGGCTAATGGTGGTCATTCTTGTGGGGTGGACCAAGTTATTAGTCGTGGTTTATCATCAGGTAATAAAGAGCAGTATAAGAAATTGACTGCTAATCGGCTTTCTGATGGTTCTGGTGGTTATTCCTTTGAGAGTAGTTGTAGGGCTGATGCATCAGTCAATGCATTACCGAGTACAAGTGTACGTTCTTTAATTGATGTAGCCGCAGAAGATTGGTTTTTAGAAGAAAATAATACCATCAACGGGTCTGTTAATACGAGGTCTGTCAATACAACGGGTACACATGTTGTTAAAATGCAGACTAGGGGGGTCGTTGGCGAGATATTTTGTAAGCCAGGTGAGAAAACTTTATGTGTAGGTGAGGGGGGAAAGAAAGAAAATTATAATGTAGTTGAAGCTTTTGAGGCTGTTAATAACAGTATGTCTGGTTTCAATGACCGTATTGAGCAAATTGAAAATCAGATGGGTTCTCCAGTGAGTTCCGATAGTTTAAATTGGGATGATGACAAAAATGCTTATAGTGCTAGTCACGGTGGCCAGGCTGGTAAGATCACTGATGTAGCGGAGGGTGTAATTGCAGCGGATTCCACAGATGTAATCACAGATAGTCAACTTTGGGCGATGAATGAGGAGATTGACAGTCTTAAAAACAAAGTTGATAATGTGATTGATCAAGTTAACACTCTTACTGCCGAGGTTATTACCTATGATAAAGATAAACAGGGCAACAAAATCAATAGTATCACTTTAGCAGATACTGATGATGATATACTTTGATGATATACTTGTGCTCATTAACAATGTTGCGGATGGTAAAATTGAAAAAGGTTCAAAACAAGCAGTCAATGGTAGTCAACTGAAAGAACAGATGAGCGTTGTTCTTGCAGACGCAAACAAATATACAG
Organism: Bartonella capreoli; assembly: GCF_902813205.1. Taxonomy (NCBI): domain Bacteria; kingdom Pseudomonadati; phylum Pseudomonadota; class Alphaproteobacteria; order Hyphomicrobiales; family Bartonellaceae; genus Bartonella; species Bartonella capreoli. The sequence continues at coordinate 30 of NZ_CADDZX010000010.1, read as the reverse complement.
ATAAGAAAATAGAAAATATAGTTGGTGCTG
>NZ_CADDZX010000009.1:0-15245 GCF_902813205.1 Bartonella capreoli | reverse complement strand
TTGGGAAGCGTGCCACCTATACCACCCGATTGAGGCTTTGGTAAAGGGAGACCCTCAGAAAGTTCCCCTGCATTATTGAGATCCACTTTTGGTGTAAAGAGAGCTCCTGCTCCTGTCAAACCGCTTAGTGCCTCTAGTGGATTGCCTCCAATGGCTGTGCCTTCAAAATGCGCATTCCCTGTAATCGAACCTTCCGCTGCCTTGTTGTGGAGTTTATTGACCACCAGATTCAAAGTGCCACCCGCTTGAACAAGACCAGGAACTGTATCAAGAACTTCTGAGCCAGTATGACGAAATTCGCCATTGGCTATATCTAAAGAAACATCGCGGATTCCATCAGCAGTATATCCATAACAATTATCTGTATTTGCTTTACAACCCATATAGGTGTTTTTATAAACTGTTGCCCCTAAATTGGTCAGCACATCGGCGTGGATATCCGCATTCCCTTCCGCTTCTATAAGACTATAATGGTTATCAATGTTATCGGCATGAATGGTAAGATTGCCATGAGATTGTATCATACCCGAAACAGTCGGTTTATGCGAAAACTCTTGCGTAATAGTCTTTTCTGTCATGTGTGACTGATTATTCCATTGATATCGGTGTATGGAAAGTTCCTTCTTTATAGGCGTATGTTTCCAAGTAAAAGCTTTATAAACTGTTCCGTCGCTTGAAGTTGCGGTGCCATAGGTTTCTTCTTTACTTGTCCAAAGAGGAACATCTAAGATATTTTTTACGTGCCCTTTTATAGGTCCGATACTATGTTGCTTTTGGTGCCCCTTTCCCCAAAGGTTGCTAACATCATTTTGATACAACATCCCATCACTGAGTTGATCAGAACCCTTTGGTTTTTGGAAAAAAATATCGCTATATTCAGTTTTTTCCGTGATAACAGGCGCGCTCTCGGCTTCGTTTTTTAGGGTGTTTGTTTGGATATTTAAGTTTCCACCTGCTTGAATAAAGCCTGCTTTGTTAACAAGGGAAAGGCTTTTCCCGGTACCTGCTGCATTGGTAAAAGATAAATCTCTCTCTGCAACAATAGCGCCAAAATCATTGAGCAAAGTCCCATCAACTTGTAAAGCACCATTGCCCTTCACATAAATTAAACCCGTTTTGCTGTTCGTCGCATTATCCTTCACGCTAAAGGCTAAATCATGCCCTGCTGCCAATTGACCACTATTTTCAAGCTCTCCTGTTTTGATGGTAAAATCTCGTACAGCTAAAACCGATGTGGCCTCATCCACCATAACGCCTGGAGCAACAAAGAGAATATCTCCAGTCCCGCCTTCATCGGTAACGGCTTGTAGCCGTGCATGGTGAATATCAAGAACATTGGTGCTTTGAAAATCTAAACCACCGTAAATCAGCGTGCTGCCCGAGACATAAATATGATCCGCAGTTAAATACAGCGTTTGCGGCGTGTAAATATGAGAACGATCATTGCTCAAATCGAGAGTTGTTGCTGCCAATCTTACATCCCCCTTAGCAGACAGCACATTCTCAATACTGATCCCTCCTGATACCGATGTCAATGTTGCTGTACCATAGCCAATGACCTGATCATAATAAATGTCGCTGCCAGCAAAAAGTTCAATATTGCCACCACTGATAATATGTCCAACCTTTACGCCCCTTTGTGCTGTAATAGAAAGGGCACCTTTGTTATGAAAAACAAGATCACCTGTAGGGTTCGAAGGACTCACCTGTGATTGAACAAAATCTAAACCTGTCATCAGTGTGCCTGCATCAAGGCTTCCCACCTTTAAAACGGCATCATCACCTGTCATCATGGTAGAAAAATCAACCGCCCCACCATGAATGTCTGCTCTACCATAGGCTAAAACTTGCCCAAAATGAATGCCAGCATGGGGTTCAACATGAATAGCAACATTGTGATGCGATAGGATCGTTTGAGAAACAGAAAGCCCATGATATGCAACAACTGTGACATTCCCTGCTCCATAAATATTTGCGGCATTAATGATCCCGCCTCCACTTTGGAGATCGACATCTCCTTGGCTGCCCAAAACAAGGCTACCAGCAGCTTGTGTTGCTGCCATATCAACCCCACCAGCTAAAAAATGGACTTGTATATCACCACCGGCATGCGCCTTTAAATTGCCCCCCGCTAAAACAGTACCACCAATATTCAGTGCACCACCAGATTCAAGGGTCACATTAGCGCTAGCACCAAGCCCTGAAACTTGGAGAGCATGGCGCGAAGAAAGCTCCAGATTGCCCCCAGAGATGGCCTTTCCGGTAATCGATAAAAGCCCATCCTGCGCATCTACGCTCAAATGACCATCAGCACCAACTGCTTCTAACGTGACACCTTTTTTGGCTGCAACCTCAACATGCTTTTTCGATGTAATGTGCTTTGCATGAAGGGTATCGCTTTTTGATTGAAGAACAACACCATCATGACCAAAGATATCCTTCAACGAGATTTTTCCATCAGCAGAAAGATGCAATTGCCCCGCATTTGCCGCCATATCATGACGCATGCGAACCCCAACACCTTTTTCCGTCGCTACAAGTTTAATCTTATCCGCTTGTAGAGCACCTAACACAGAACCGTCTATCGCATATTCCGGCTTGCCGGTAATATCGGTCAGTTCTTTCATCTGCCGAGAAGCATAATCAAAGTGACCCGTGCCTGCTGTCACTCCAATCTCCCTGCCCGCGACAGATCCTTCAAAATGCACCGTACGTGAGACAATATCGACAATATCAACAGCCCCCTTGCTAGAGAAAAAATTCGCACCCTGGGGTCCAAAGGTGATATCCCCACCTTTCACCTCAAAACCTTTCAGAAAACCACTTCCATCAATTTCTGGTACACCCGTGGTTAAGGTCGCATGGGGCGTATTAATAAAGCCACAACCATCACAGCTTATGCCGTTGGGATTGGCTATAATCACATCTGCCTGGCGACCAAAAACCTCCGCTGGACCGTGAAGAGCACTGCGCTTGCCACTGGTCACTTCATTTAAAATCACTTTTGCCGAACCAGAATAGCGCAAATGCGGATTGCCCGGCATAATGCCTCCCAATTGCGATTGTCCCACTTCTTGCGCATGATTGTTGAGAATGACGCCTGGATTGCCAATATTAAAATTGTAATATTTATTGTGTGATAAGCCTTTGCCATTTGGTGTAACAATATCAATTGAGGGAACTCCATTGGGCGCTGCAACAATATCAGGACGATGAGCAGCACCTGCGTTAGGATCAACAGCAATTTGCGCCTGTAGCGTTGCTGGTTGTAAAAGAAAAGGTAAACCAATCCCGCCTAGAAAAATCTTTTTGAGTATCGTACTGGAGACTAAAACTTCAAACCATGTTGTTCTTTTTGCTCTCTGCTCATATCCCATGCTTGTATCCTCCAATAATATACTTAAAGATTCATTGTTAATGTCATAAAAAATGTTCCAAGCTTCTTGTGCTTAACTGTACTCCACAAAACACTGGAATAGCTTGCATCAAGGGAAACTATCCCCCCCACAAACTTGACCCCTGCTGTCCAACCGGCAAGCTGTTCATGCGTAAATCCATACAAGGGTTGCGAAAAAACACGCCCATAGTCCAAACCGACATAAGGACGCAGTTCACCTAAAACCTTCTTGAGAGAAGCGTTGTTATTCCACGGTAGTGTGCGCAAAGACAAATCATTACGGATAAAAAAACCGTTATTGCCAAAAAGCAAACTCTCACGCGTGCCACGAACATTGGAAGCGCCTCCCAACGAAATCTGCTCAGCTCCCAGTAAATTATGTGGTGAATATTGACCACTCAAAAGATTGCTCAGTATAACGTCCAAGCCCCCTACCTTAAAAGGCGTCATGGCACTGATCGTACCGGTAAATTTAGCAAATTGTGGCTCCGCATTCCCTGCCGCTAGATCGTGTTTCTTGACAGAATGAAACAAGGGAAGACCTTGCAAATAACTGATATCAAATGTCCAGGTTCCACCCAACATCTGGCGAGAATGCGAAATCCCAAAATTGGCAACGCTATATTGACGACTGCCAACCTCTATCTTATTACCAAGAAGATAATTGTTGGTCTTTTTATAGGAAAAACCAAAATTCAGTGTAGTGAGTGAAACATTATCGCGGTGGAGAACCCGGCTGGTACTGGCATGTAATTCACTGGAGTTGCCTGTCGTTTCTATATCTGTAAAGTTGCCCTTAATAATGCTCTGATAATCATAAAGATAGCCATTTAACGAAAATGTCCAATAACCGTAAGGAATACTCACACTCGCAGAAATATTATTGCTATGTCCCTCTTGTTTGCTCTCTCCCCAGTAATCTCGTCCACTGCGTTGATAGCCAAAGTCCCATAAATCATTGACCCCTAAAATATTTTCTAGTTTTAAACCTGCACTATAACGTGCATAACCCGTGGAGGCTTGCCCCATATTGTCATGCGTAAGCGTAACACTAAATGCCTTATCAGGATGATTGCTAATATTAACAATGGTACTACCATCTTCACTACCTGGGAGAAGTTCGCTTTTTGCATGCGCTGAACTCAAACGGTTGATCTGATCAAGCCCCTGTTCAATGTCGCGCATGTTAAGAACATGACCTTTAAGCCCCGGAAAAGCACTCCACACAATCTGATTATAAACAGAAGCTGGAGAACCATTATAGTAAATATCTGAAAGTTTCCCCTCAACAACAATTAACTTTAGCTCTTTATTGCTTTTGATATCTTGGTCTGGAATATAAAAACGCGCCGTCACATAGCCTTTATCTAGATAAACCTTGGTTAATTGTTTGATTAATATCTGTATCTCAGAAAGACCTATACATCTCCCAACATAAGCATCCGTAACTTTTGCTATAGTGTACTTTTTTATATGATGGATCCCATCAACAATAATATGGTCAATGTTAAAGCAACGTCCACTGCCAAGATACGCCCCTCGATCTCTTTCAGGAGAAATGTCCATTCCTTTGGGCGTTAAAACTAGTAAATGCTCAATCCTTTTTAATCTTTGCTGCTCAGTGTGCTCACGCGCAAAATTATCTGTTGGTATTTGTGGGTATAAAAATGCCGAAGAGTGCGCATAAACAGTAACGCCAAAAAACATGTCAAATATGACAAAAATAGCTAGAAAAATTCTTAAAAGAGAACTTCGGAGTAAAAATACAGAAAACAATACAGATTGCCCCCCCACTTTTGCTTATCCTGTAAGCATTGCTTTAAAAACGCTTCATGAATCTCTAACAATACCACTCAAAACTGCTGCTCCTCTATGACGCTTTTAGCATAAGCACATACCCCTGTAACTAAAGACAAGTGGCACCAAAAAACGACTTGATTGTAACTGTGTGAAGATCTCCCCCCTACATTTATACCATCAAAAATTTAACCAAAATTGTTTGGCAAGTCAATGCTTAGTACCTCAAGATCCTCATCAATAAAAGACAATAAACTCGCTCTCCAGCCTCTCTAAGCCACTCAACATAACACGCTAAGTGCTACCAATCTCATAGTTTGGTAAAAATCATGGTAGCAAACAATAAAAAACCTCTTTTTAAAGCTTTCTACTCAAATATATAAAACTCTTTTTAATGGCATTCTCATAAAGCAACTTTTCTCCAAAGATAATGATCTAAGTGATCTGAACAGAAGAGTTTTGTCCAGTGCTGTTAGTATTGTCAGTTCTTTTTAGACCCTATATTATTTTTTAAAAATGAGAATAAAAACATTATATTCTATATGTTAGTATTTTAAAAACATAACTCATATAGCTTTAAAGATAACCAATGATGTGAGTTAAATAAAACTTGTCAGTTATGTGTCAGTAAATTAAACTGACAAAAGTAATCATTTCAATAACTCATAAAATGCTTCAAAATAATCATTTCGATATTTTAAAACACATATCGAATTTGTCTTTTTTCCATAAAATAAACAGAAAATTTCACTATTTTTCTGATCTGACCTCATGTCATGAGCTTGTTGATAAGCAGCTTTTATAAAATTTATTTTTAAGCAGTTTATGGGCCTTTAGCATCCTTTTCTTATTTTACTATTGCTATTTATTTTAAACAGATCTAGCAGATTTTATTTAAAGTTTTTTGACACCGATAGATCAACGCTTATAAAGTGGTATGGTTTTATTATAAATGCTTCAATCTCATAACAAACCACTAACGTTACGCTCTCTGTTATAGACTACCGTGATCATACAGAAAGTGCGTGCGATAGAGGAACTTTTTTTGAAAAGTTTGTAATTGCTTATTTGACGCAAGCCCCTCTGCAAAAGCAAGAATATGAAAAGATACAAACCTATTGTGAATAGGCAAAAGAGCATGGGGAAGATGGGCGTGATATCGGCATTGATCTGATTGCCAAAATTCGTGATGAAGAAGGATATGCCGCTATTCAATGTAAGTTTTATAGTGCAAATCATCAGATCAAAAAGAAGATATTGATAGCTTTATTGCTGCCTCGGAAAAAAAGACTTTCACCCGCCGTATTCTTATTGATAGCACCGAAAGTAATTGGAATAACAATGCCGATCTCACTTGTGAAGGGCAAGGAATTCGCATTCAACGAATTAATCTTTTTGATCTGGAAAACAGTCAAATAGATTGGTCAGCCTTTGAAAGCAAAGGGGAAGCTACTCTTAAGAAAAAAGAACCGAAAAAGCTTTTAGATCATCAACAAGAAGCGCTTAAAACTCTTTGTGAGGATTTACAAGAAGCAGACGTGGCAAGCTGATATGGCGTGTGAAACGGGAAAGACCTTTACTAGTTTGAAGATAGCAAAAGCCCTTGCGGATCAAGGTAAACGTGTTTTATTTCTCGTGCCCTCTCTTTCTTTCATGTCACAAACGATACGAGAATGGACAGCAGATACAAAAATACCCTTGCGTTCTTTTGCTGTATGCTCCGATACACAAGTTGGCAAGCGTCGTAAAGCCCAAGATGATGCTGCCGAACTCGATGTCTCGGATCTCACTCTACCAGCAACAACAGATGCTCAAAAGCTTGGAGAAAAAGCCAATAAGACTTCTCCTGATGCAATGACTCTTTGCTACTTACATTCGATCCAAGTGATTTCGGATGCGCAAAAGAAATATGCTTTACCAGAATTTGATCTGATCATTTGTGATGAAGCCCATAGGACGACTGGGGCTGTGTTGGAAATTGATAAGAGTGAATCTGAGTTTATCAAGGTTCATGACAATACCTTATTCGGGGCAAGAAACGTCTGTATATGACAGCAACGCCTTGTATCTTTAATGACAATGATAAAAAACAAGCTAATGAAATTGATGCTGTTCTGGCTTCTATGGATGATGAAGAGCTTTATGGAAAAATCCTTTATTCTTATAGCTTCTCCCATGCTGTAAAGAATGGACTTTTACGCCCTACAAGATTATCGTTTTAGGTGTTGATGAAGGAAAGTGAGTAAATCTATCCAGCATCTTATGACAGATGAGAATTATGAACTTATTCTTGATGATAGAACAAAGATCATGAGTTGTTATCAAACCCTTACCAAAATGGATCTGAAAATTGATCTTGAGGATGATACAAGACCCATGCATCGGGCATTGGCTTTTTGTAGAGATATTGAGACTTCTGAACGCATATGTAGAACATTCAACAATGAAGACGTTAAGAAAGATTTACTTGATCTTCATAAAAACCATAAAAATATTTCCCCTCTTAATTGTCAAGCAGATCATATTAATGGAAAATCTGGTGCCAAAGACCGTACGATAAAACTTGATTGGTTGAAAGAAGATGCGGGTGAGAATGTCTGCCGTATATTAACCAATGTACGCTGCCTTTCAGAAGGTGTTGATGTTCCTTCCCTTGATGCAGTTATGTTTTTACACCCGCGTAAAAACCAAGTGGATGTGATACAGGCGGTGGAACGTGTGATGCGTCGTGCAAAAGGCAGAAAGATGGGCTATATCATTTTGCCGGTTGGTGTTTCTGCTGGTGTTTCACCAGAACAGGCATTAAAAAACAATAAGAGATACAGTGTTTTCTGGCAAGTTCTCAATGCTTTGCTTGCTCATGATGAGAATTTTAGCAAAACCCTTAACCAGATGGTTTTAGGGTAAGACGTAAGCTCTATCATCGACATTGTTACAGTTTCTAAAAAGACCGAATTAGAGAATGTCACCACGGTTATTGACGAAATCCCGCTACACGAAAAATCGGAAAAATCCGGATTTCAAATTGGGACACAAGCTCATGAACCGTATCACACATATGAAGTGCAAGGGAGATTACCCTTTTTTGTTGAGTTTCCCAATGCTCTCAAAACACTGATTGTTTAAAAATCTACCATGAATGATTGTTGGGGCATTTGGGCGAACAATGTTGCTGAGATTGCACAAAACCATATCACACGCCTTCAAACTATGCTTTCTGATCAGACAAGCGAAGCTTATCATGTCTTTAATGCGTTTTATAAGGAATAAAAAACAACTTAAACAGTGAGATAAAGCAAGAAGAAGCGATTGAGATGTTAGCGCAACATCTTGTGACGCGTCCTGTGTTTGAAGCTTTTTGAAGGCAATGAATTTGTACAAAATAATGCCATCTCTCAGGCGATAGAAAGATCTTAGCTGAACTAGATAAACAAATATTGAAGAGGAAACAAAAGAACTTCAAGAGTTTTATGACAGCGTAAAGTTCCGTGCCTCTGGCATTACAGAGCCCCATGCAAGACAAAATCTTATTATCAAGCTTTACGAAGATTTTTTTAAAAGCTTTTAAGAAGACAACGGATAGGCTTGGCATTGTTTATACCCCGTTGAGGTTGTAGATTTTATTATTCATTCTGTTGATGATGTTTTACGCAATAAATTTGCAAAAAGCCTAGGATCACGTGGTGTTTCTATTCTTGACCCTTTCACTGGTACTGGGACCTTTATCACAAGGCTTTTACAATCAAAACTCATCAAACCAGAGGATATGGAATATAAGTTCCGTCATGATATCTATGCAAACGAGATTGTCTTGCTAGCGTACTACATAGCAGCAATTAATATTGAATCGACTTATCATAGTTTGGTAAAAGGTAACTATATACCTTTTAAGCATATTGGTTTGACCGATACATTCCAGATGGTTGAAAAGTAAGATCTGATGAAAAGTTTACTAGAGGAAAACAGTGCATATTTAGAACTTCAGAAAAAATTCAATATCGAGGTTGTCTTTGGCAGTCCTCCTTATTCCGTAGGACAAAAAACGAAAATGATAATGCAAAGAACACCCTTACCCAATATTAGATAAACCGATCAGTGAGACTAGACTTATGCTGCTTAATCTAAAGTAACGAATATACGAACACTTTATGACTGTTATATCCGTGCTATCCGCTGGGCAAATGACCGTATTAGTAATGCTGGGGTAATAGGCTTTGTTTCTAGTTCTGGGTACATAGAAAAGCCAACAATGGATAGCTTACGAAAATCTTTAGCCAAAGAGTTTACGAGTATTTATGTGCTTAATTTACGGGGGATATTTGTAAAAATATGTTAAGCGATAGGAAAGCTCAAGAAGGTGAAAATGTTTTTAGCAGTGGTAGTATGACTGGTATTGCCATAACATTGTTTATCAAAAATCCCAATGTTTCCGGAGATTGTAAAATTTACTATCATGACATTGGTAATAATTTCACGACAAAAGAAAAACTTACAGCTCTTGAATGCTTTGGTAGTATTGATGGCATTACAAGTAAACAAAGTTGGCAAATGATCACGCCGGATGAACATGGGGATTGGATCAATCAACGTGATGAGAGTTTCAAAACATTCCTAGCCCTAGGTGATAAGAAAAGTCATGGTAAAAAGCTGTTTGAAAATTTTTTTCGCGGTATTATGACGAGTCGTAATGCTTGGATATACAACTCAAACCCTGAAGCTCTAGCGAAAAACACGAGTAATATGATTGCCTTCTATAACAGTGAAGTGGAACATTTTAATGATACCTACGCACACACTGACCGTAAAATACGTACCAATGTTGTAAATAATTTTGTAAATTCAAATGAAAGCAAGATAAGTCGGAGCCGTAGACTTAAACAAGAGTTGACAAAAGGAAAGTTTTTTGAATTTGAAGAGACATGCCTCATACCAAGTCTGTATCGTCCTTTTACACAACGATGGTTTTATTATAATCGTACCTTCAATGATATGGTTTACCAAATGCCGCGGATATTTCCTAGGGGCAAGTGGTTGAAAATAAGGTAATACAAGTTACAAGTATAGGAGCAATGGCTGGCTTTTTTGTTATTATGGCTAAAAATTTGCCTAATGTTCACGCAATAGATACTAGTCAATGTTTATGAAGATGTCGTAGTTTCAAAAAATAAAAATGAAAAACAGTCACATTTTTTTGCAAATGCTACACAAAAAAGCAAAATTGCTGGTTTACAGAGACGTGATGCCATTATTGATGAAGGATTAGCACATTTTAAAGTGGCATATCCTAATGAAACCATAACAAAAGGTGATCTGTTTTATTATGTTTACGGGATTTTATATTCAGAAGATTATCGTGCTCGTTATGCTGATAACCTCTCTAAAGAGTTGCCTCGCATCCCTTGTGTAAAGAGTGCTGATGATTTTTGGAAAATTGTTACAGTAGGGCGTGAACTTGATCATTTGCATGTAAATTATGAAGATGTGGAACCTTATCCAGTCACATTAAAAAAAGCAATTCAAAACAGACTAATATCTCTAATCCTAAAGAATTTTACTACGTTACAGAAATGAAATTCGCAAAAATTAAAATAGTAAGAAAAGGATAAATCGATTGTTATTTATAACAGCAATATCATCATGACAGATATACCTCTTTAAGCTTATGAGTATATAGTAAATGGCAAGTCCGCTCTTGAATGGGTTATGGAGCGTCAATGTGTTAAGACTGATAAAAAGAGCGGCATTGTGAATGATGCCAATCGCTATGCTGTTGAAACGGTTGGTAACCCTGCTTATCCATTAGAATTGTTTCAAAGGGTTATTACTGTAAGTTTAGCAACAATAAAAATCGTTAACTTACCAAAATTAGAAATGAGAGAAACCGAATAAGCTTATGAGGTTAACACACCTCATAGAGGTTTCTTGTGTATTGGTTTAAACGATAATTATAAACGCATTATCTTGTAAACTGCTTACATACAATCTTAAAAGGAATTTTTTTATCATGTGTTATTCTAAAAATAAAGCTTTGCACTTTTAAACACTCTACATTGGATTGCTTTTAAAAGACTATATCGTAATCTAAAATGATAGCTTTATAGTTTAAAAATCTCTGTTTAAAGAGAGTTCAATAATCTCTACAATTATCAGTCTCTCTTTAGATGTTTTATAACAAATAAATCACATTATCATCTTTATCATTTCTCTTATGAAAATGAAAAATGATGCGGTAGCTATAAAAAACATAACAGCTATAGAGAATACGTAAAAACAGCAGGTTTTCATAATCAAAATGAACACGTTGGTTATAAAGACAATACCTATAAAAGGCTTGTTAAATTACAAATGCGCTATAAAAGAAATTAAGAAAAATCTTAAAAACCATTTAGTAAAAAAACTGATAGGTTATAAAGATAAAAATACACATGATGAGAGCGTTTTTAAAACTTATGAATGTATAGATTCAAAAAACAACGCAATCGTTTTATAAAGCTTATAATATAGCTTTAAACGCAAATAAATATAAAAGCAGCAATTAATAAACATAAACAATATGCACACAAAACGTATTTAAAAAATTAGAAAAATATCAAAAAAGTACATAAATTAATTGATAATAAATACGTATTTTATTATATAAATAATCAAGTGATCAAAACACTTACAGTTAGCGAAAAAGTTACGAAACAACCTTTCCAAAGTCTTTAAAAACTGGCTATTTTTTATGCTGTGATTGGCATATATGATAATTTTGTCGGGTGTAGTTACGCCATGAAATACCCTATGGGAAAAGCGTAACAACGGACTAACTGCCGTATTTTGAACTCCCGGCGCCCTTAGAGTGTCAATTCAAAACCTTAACAGTTAGGATTTAATTATGACAATTATATCAAAAAACACCCTTGTTATTTCTCATATTGCAAATGAAACCGCGCTTGTTAATAAGCAGCAATATGAGAAAAATATGAATTTACGAATGAAAACCTCACTTTTGATGGGATTACTTTACACCGTATTCGTGCCTTAAGAGACTTTGATGATGTGAAAACAGGCGATTTAAGTGGTTTTATCGAAAATGAAAGCAACTTATCACATGATGGCAATTGCTGAGTATATGATAATGCCGCAGTTCTTTTCAATGTAACTGTTTATGAAAATGCTAAAATTTATAACGAAGCTAAAATCTTTAGAGGTGCAAAGGTTTATGGCAATGCCCGTGTTTATGAAAGTGCACATGTTTGTAGCTATGTGTTTGGCAATGCCCATGTGTATGGCAAATCACGCATTTATGTCTGGGTGCGTGTTTATGATAATGCCCATGTCTTTTGTAATGCCTGGATTAAGGATTATGCAAGTATCTATGGTCATGCCAAGGTTTCTGGCTCGGTTCGTGTTGGTTGCTTTGTAAGGATTTATGAGAATGCCAAAGTCTATGGCAAATCAAATATTGATCATCATGTACAAATTTATGGCAGTACCGTGGTTAATAGCCGTGCAAAAATCGCGATGATATTTGTGATAATGACCCGTCACTAAAAGACGCTGCATAAATAGACGCGCGGGCGCGGCGGGGGTGCCTTTCTCTCAAATTTTCCATTCCAAATTTTAGCAAACGTTTATCACATTAGATTGTGAGGGTGTTCTTATATGCAAAAAATACATTATAATAAATAAAAGCAAACAAATTAAAGATCGGATGACTAAACAGATTACAAACCTTTATCACATTAAAGCTCTAAAAGATTTTGATGATGTCAAAGCAGGTACCATAGGGGGTATTGAAAAGGAAACCAACCTCTCTCATGAGGGCAATTGCTGGATTTATAATGATGCATGAGTTTATGGGCATGCCCGTGTTTGTGACAATGCAAAAATACGTCATAACTCTCAAATCTGTGGTCATGTCTATGGCAATGCTGAGATTTATGGCAAGGCTTTTATCTCTCAATATGCAAAATTTATGACAATGCTTGTGTCTATGGCATTGCCCATGTGGGAAGGAGCGCCCGTGTTTATACAGAAGTATATATTTATGATAATGCTCACCTTTCTCATAATGCGTTGGTTTATAACTATGCAAGGGTTTATGGGCATGCTCAGATTTCGGGTTCTGCCTGCTTTTATAGCCATGCTAAGATTTATAATTATGCTGTTGTTAATAGTCGTGCAAAAATTTATGGCAATGCAAAGATTTCATATTATACAAAGGTCTAGGGTAGAGCTTATGGCAAGGCAATATTAAACAAACAAAGTAAGATAAGGTCGGTACCCAAAAATTGTGAGGTTTATGAAAGCGATAATGTTGTCAAGATTGTTGATACAGAAGAGTAAATGAAAGGCATAGAGGACGTTTTTTTTATGGCTATAAACGCATCATAAAAGAGAGAATTCAAAAAAGGAAACCGTGCCATTTACGTGACGCGGATTATGAATGAAGATATAACGAATGACTGATAAATATGAATTTACCAATAAATAGTAATGCCTATATACAAAACGTATCATATTGCAAACGCTCTATTGTCTTTATTAAAACTTATCAAAAGGAACGTAAATGATAAATATGATCTTAATATCATTTATTTGAATGAGAGAGACTGTAAACTCTTTTCGTTGCTATAAAACCTATTAAGAATAACGCCCTCATATTTGAGCCGTTCCATTTGAAACAAAGCATATGATCAAAATGCTTCTTTAAAACGTTTCATATACTGACCTCGAATTTGAGTTGAGTGAATTAAAATAACGTATTTTCTAAAATCACGTATCAAATAAATCAAAACGCTTGGTAAGTTTATCAATATAATTAAGCAAATGTGTCTTAAGTAAATGTCTATAACAAAACCCATTTTTACATTTACGAGCGTTGGTTTTTAAAACAACCTCTCATAAGGATAAAAGCAGCGTTTTTTTTGACAACTGAAAGGATAATAAGCTTATAATTGCTTATAAAATAAGAGAGCTCATTTTGAGTCTCCAATTGTTTAAACGTTCATTTAAAAAGGCTCTCATAAGCGTATTCTCACTTTGCACTAAATGTAACTTCTCTGCAAATAAGCCAGCTCAATTTTGAATTGGCAAAATTAACCAATTCAATTTTGGAGCCATTAACTTTAGAATAGAGCATCCTTTAAACACTATCATTTTTGACTCAAAATTGAATAAAACCCTATGCTTTTTGCCATGGTTACAATTTTTTTGAAATTTACCTGCTCATCTTTATCTCAATAGATTTTCTTAAATTTGAGAGGACTAAAATCATTCAATCCAAATTTGGGCTCTGTGCTTTTAAACTATAACTTTTAAAACGTTTTTTGCTTACTTGCGTTATATTATTAAAAGGCTTTCGATCTTACAAGATATAACATTGTGATTTTCATACCAATATTGTGATGATAATGTCTATATAATGCCTGCCTATTATTTACTGATTTTTTAGTAGGCACTTTAAAGTCAACCTTATCTTTAAATCCTTTTATGCAATCTTTAAAAGGTTCGTGTTATGATAATGCTGTTATAACAGCTCTCTATTTTACGCTTCTCAATTTTGAGAACCATAATCTTATGCTTGATAATGTGATTAACAATCCAATCTTTAAAACAAGCTGTGATCTTTAAACGTATGTTATCGATAATTCACAACTAAATTTTTAAATAATGCGATTTGTGCCTGTGATAAAAACGTATCATAAAATTTATAACCTGTTATGAATAATAGCTGCTTTTCATTTCATTTGAATGTTTACATGCGTTATAATATTTACATCATGATTTACTTTTTATGGTTTATTCATACATGGCAATCTTATATAAAAAATGGTCAAATGAATCATGCATAAAAGTGTGGATTTTTAAGTGGATTCATATAAAATAATTGCAAACAACATATTGACTTTATTAGTTTTTTATGCATAATATGGTTTATCTTCATGAAACCAAACACAAGGCAAAATACGACGCACGGCTTCAATGCGCATCTTAACAGCCCCTGCCCCTTGATTGGGCACAACCTGTGTGTCAAAACCAGCCTCATTTAAAGCACTCTCAAAGC
>NZ_CADDZX010000008.1:0-23242 GCF_902813205.1 Bartonella capreoli | reverse complement strand
TATAAATATTAGATCCGGTATTAACATCTTCTCTTGAAAAACGTGCCGCCATATTCTGTGTGAAATTTTAAACTAATAAAAGCCTAAAACCTCTGCAGACTATGCCGCCCACATTTCTCTTTCTTCTTTCTTCTCTTGTCAAAGAACTAACAGACATCGCTGTTCTAAACTGCAAATAACACAGACAAAAAACGCAAATATCTCTACCATCCGGCTAGAATTGCGTAACTTTATGTGCTAAAATGCTAAAACAAGTGCGCAAAAAACCACCTCACGTGGCTTAACGACCTCGTCTCCAATGTATATAGACCCCATATCCTTAAAGAGTCAACACTATTTTTATAAAAACTTACCTCTTCATTCAATAATAATATCACTAAAATTGAAAGATAAAAATCAATTTTATATGGAAGTGTGTATCATAATCATCATTGTATAAATATCTTGTACACTTTATACTTCATAAAATGATGAAAAGAAAGGTGTAAATGTTGCCTAAACTTACACATAACCAGATGCTCGTTTTAAACATTTTAAAAAATGAAAAAGGGCCTTTAACTGCTTATGAGATTCTTGATCGCTTACGCGAAGAAGGGTTTCGTGCTCCTTTACAAGTTTATCGTGCATTAGAGCGACTCATTCAGTTAAAGAGTATTCATCGTCTTGAAAGTGTTAATGCTTTTATGGCCTGTTCATATCCTGAAAATTGCCAACATGAATTAACAATTTTTACAATTTGTGTTAAATGTGGCAAAGTAAATGAGGTGCAGGAACAAGCAATTATGCAAGGTGTTCAAAAAATGACACAAGACACTGGTTTCCAAGCCCATAGAAGCACGCTCGAAGTACAAGGTACTTGTAAAGAATGCACAAAAAGTGAGGCTCTTATACTTGCAAGCTCGTATGTTTAATGTTATTTATTACTTAGTATATTGCTTGTTTGCAAAGCTCTTGCTGTTCTCTTGTGTACAGAGCATTTTTTCATATTAATGAAGAGTCTATTTTTTCATTTTTAGCGCATGAAAGTATAAAATCCATGTCCATATCTGAGGTAATATTTCTAATAAATATGCGCCTTAAAGAAATGGAAAAAAAGCAAATAATCAGTGCTCTTTTTATTGTTCTTATGTTTTTTATGCTTTTGGTTAGCTATAAGTGGTTAACACACTGGCGTCATGTACTTACAACTGATGATGCTTATGTACAAGGGGACATAGCGGCTATTGCCCCTAAATTAAATGGATACATCGAAGAAATTGCTGTTAAAGCCAATCAAGCTGTAAAAAAAGATGATGTTTTATTTCGATTAGAAAGTGGTGATTATCAAATCAGCTTAGAGCAAACAAAAGCTCGTCTTGACACGCAACAAAAAACCCTTGCACGCATTGATGCACAAATTATAGCTGCCCGCAGTGTTTTAGATGATGCTCAAGCGCAAAAAACGGCTGCCTCTGCTATAGCAACTAATGCACAACTAACCTTACAGCGTGCTACAGAACTTAAAGCTGATCATTATGTTTCTCAATCTAATTTTGACAATGCAAAATCAGCCTATGAACAGGCCATTGCCAATGTTGCTCGTACAGATGCACAAATAGCTGCAGCGCAAGCTAATATTCGAGTGCTAGAGGCTCAACGAAATGAAATTGAAAGTGAGACAAAAAGTCTCGAACTCATGCGCGATAAAGCAAAACGCGACCTTGATTCAACTATTTTGCGTGCTCCATTTAATGGAGTTATTGGAAATTTAACAGCAAAAACAGGTGATTTTGTTGTCAACGGTCAACGCCTTGCTGCTTTAGTACCTATCCATACATTATATATTGAAGCAAATTATAAAGAAACACAGCTGAAAAACATTTACAGTGGGCAAACTGCTTATATTTCTGTTGATGCTTTTAAAAATGAGGTTTTTAAAGGCAAAGTTCTTTCTATTTCACCTGCAACGGGAGCTGTCTTTTCTCTCTTACCACCACAAAATGCCACAGGTAATTTTACTAAAATTACCCAACGTATTCCAGTGCGCATTTCCATCCCCGACGATGCATTAAAAAGTGGGCGTATCCGAGCAGGAATGAGTGTTTTAGTAAAAATCGATACACGGACAAGGCCTCAAGGTAAAAATTCTTTATAACAAAATCAATGATCTCGTCATGAAAGAACCAACATCTACGCCTATTTCTTCTCAAGAGCGTATAGAAATGCGTAAAATCATAGCCTTCATTGCTATGACTTTTGGCATGTTCATGGCTATTTTAGATATTCAAATTGTTTCTTCATCTTTGGCTGAAATTCAAGCGGGTTTATCAGCCAGTCCTGATGAAATTTCATGGATTCAAACTTCCTATCTTATAGCAGAAGTTATTATGTTACCTCTTTCCGGCTTTTTAGGGCGTTTACTTTCAACACGTATTTTATTCAGTCTATCAACTGTTGGATTTACTATTTCATCTATTCTTTGTGCCACAGCAACATCTATTGAACAAATGATATTTTATAGAGTACTCCAAGGCTTTATTGGTGGGGGTATCATTCCCAGTGTTTTTGTTGCTTCTTATACAATCTTTCCTGCCTCTAAACTTCCAATTATTTCGCCTATTGTAGGACTAGTAGCAACACTAGCACCCACCATTGGCCCCACAGTAGGCGGTTATCTCAGTCATACTTTATCGTGGCATTGGCTTTTTCTTATTAATGTGCCTTTTGGAATCATCATCTCAATTATAACTTGGAAATTAATTGATTTTGACAAAGCTGATTTGTCCTTATTCGCTAAATTTGACTGGTGGGGCCTTATCTCTATGGCAATCTTTTTAGGGTCTTTAGAATATGTTCTAGAAGAAGGTGCACGTCATGATTGGTTTAATGATAATTTGATCTTTACTTTTTTTATTATTATGCTCTTATCTGCTGGCGTATTTTTCTGGCGTGCCTTTACTGTAAAAGAACCAATTGTTGACCTTACTGCTTTTTCTGATCGCAATTTCTCGATCGCATCGATGTTTTCTTTTACGCTTGGGATAGGTCTTTATGGCCTTACTTATCTTTATCCTGTTTATTTAAGTCAAATCCGTCACTATGATGCCCTAATGATTGGAAATGCAGTTTTTATTTCAGGTCTAGCTATGTTTTTGACCGCTCCTCTTGCAGGATTCCTTTCTGCGCGAATGGACGCACGTCTTATGATAGCTATAGGGCTTGCAAGCTTTGCATGGGGAACATGGTTGGCTACTTCCATCACAGACGATTGGGATTTCTGGGAGCTTTTTTGGCCGCAAATTTTTCGTGGTATTTCAGTTATGTTGTGTATGGTTCCTATTAATAATATTGCCTTTGGATCATTACCACCAGAGCGAATGAAAAATGCCTCTGGTCTTTTCAATCTAACACGAAATCTTGGTGGTGCAGTGGGGCTTGCTATTATCAGCACTCTTATGACACAACGTACTGACCTTCATTATGGACGAACAGCTGAAACTATTCAGCATGGAAATATTCAAGCAAAAGAAATGCTTTCAAATCTCACCATGCAGTTTAGCTCTGCTACTTTTGATCCCCATGGTCTTTCTTTGCTCCAACTTTTTAATATGGTTCTCATACAAGCACAAACCATGGCTTTTAGTGATATCTTTTTTATAATGACTATTCTTTTTAGTATCTTAACCTTTTGTACCATCTTCCTCAAAAAGACAGCTATATCTACTAATATTTCTCCAAACCACTAATTTACATCGTAAAGTGTGAGAAAAACTTTGTATTCTGATGATTATTAAGTAGCACAGTCTTATTCCTTTGCCATTTCAACTGTGTGCTTTATAAAGTAATATCATACATTTATAAAAAAGCTTAGATTACATAGGATCGTAAAGGCTCAAAACCATTAAATGCAACAGATGCATAAGTTGTTGTGTAAGCACCAGTCCCGTGAATTAACAATTCATCGCCAATGGTTAGAGATAAAGGAAGAAGATAGGGTGTTTTTTCATACATAACATCTGCTGAATCGCACGTCGGACCCGCTAAAATACAAGGCTCCATTGTCTTATCATCATGAATTGTTTCAATAGGATAGCGAATAGCTTCACCCATAGTTTCGGCAAGGCCATTAAATTTTCCCACATCAAGATAAACCCAGCGAATATTATCATTATTTGCTTTTTTGGATATCAACACAACTTCTGTACGAATAACACCAGCGTTGCCCACTATCGCACGCCCCGGTTCAATAATCGTCTCAGGGATACGATTACCAAAATATTTTTTTAATGAATCAAAAATCGCTATACCATAAACTTGGGTTGTAGGAATCTCTTTCAAATAACGTGCTGGAAAACCTCCCCCCATATTAACCAATTTTAACTGAATACCTTCTTTCTCCAAACGCTCAAAAACTAAAGCTACATCCGATAAAGCGTGATCCCAAGCGTTTAAATGTGTCTGCTGAGATCCCACATGAAAGGATACACCATATGCTTGCAAGCCTAATTGGTGTGCCCGGCGTAGCACATCAACTGCCATATCAGGAACACAGCCAAATTTGCGTGATAATGGCCACTCTGCCCCTTCACCATTGGTAAGAATTCGGCAAAAAACGCGAGCTCCTGGTGCAGCACGAGCAATTTTTTCCACTTCTTCAACGCAATCAACCGCATAGAGAGAAATGCCAAGAGTATGAGCATAAGCAATATCACGTTCTTTTTTAATAGTATTCCCAAAAGAAATACGCTCAGCTGTTGCTCCTGCCTCTAAAGCCATTTTAATTTCTGCTACAGAAGCAGCGTCAAAAGATGATCCTAAAGAAGCAAGCAAACTCAAAATTTCAGGTGCTGGATTTGCTTTAATCGCATAAAAAATACGCGATTGAGGAAGAGCTTTTTCAAAATTTAAATAATTCTCGCGAACAACATCAAGGTCAACAATCAAACATGGACCTTTTGGATGATGTGTTGAAAGGAAATCGCGAATACGCTGCGTTGTCATTTGCAATTCTCCTTAAGGAAGGCAAGAGCCTCCCTCTTTAAACCAAAGGACAAAACACACACAAACCACTCTTTTTATCCCTATTATTCAGATAATCAGGATAAATCAGCATTGTATGCAACGAAAGAACAGCGCGAAAACCGCATTGTTCTATTTTGTCTGCCTTTTTGATTGGAGTTGCACAAAAACTTCCGCACTGAAGGCAATGAGGTGTGCCTCTATAGTTTATCCCAGCATTTTAAATAGCTGGAAGACACCAGAAAGGCCCGCACCGTCGTTGCTTCAAGATGTCCTCATTCTTTCGATTGGCCGTAAGAATGACTGGAGCGGTTAGTTCCAGGTACCGTACCGGTTAATCTCACCATTTGAGAACCAGCGGACACCCACAGGCACGTGCGACTTTGGGCAATGTTGCGTATAAGACTAATTTTTATTTATTTCAATCATTTTTTTTATTTTTAGACAAAAAATGATAGCCAAAATACACTTTATTCAAAAACGTAAATCAGCTTATATTCCTATCTTCTGCGCGCAATAATAGGCTAACTAATACCTCTTATTCAAAGTGCCCTTCCTTTAAAACAGAAGAAAAAATAAAAGCTTTGAATATTTAAAACAGCAATCGTCATCGTTCTTGATAAGAATGCATTGCACGTGATTTTAATAACTGGAACTGTTTATGACGTTCTCGAAAACGCTGTCTATCAGCGTCACTGCGTGTATTATAACAAGCATCACACGATACACCCTCTTCATAATGAGGTGATAATTTGCTTTCAGCATTAAGAGGATAACGGCAAGCCCGGCATAATTCGCGCCCACATTCTTCAAGACCGTGACTTACAGAAACACGTTCATCGAAAACAAAGCATTCACCCCACCATAGGCTTTTTTCTTTTGGCATTGTTTCTAAATAGCGTAAAATACCGCCTTTTAAGTGATAAACTTGATCATAACCAAGCCCACGCACATAAGCTGTTGACTTTTCACACCGTATACCGCCTGTGCAAAACATGGCGATTTTCTTTTTCTTTTTCAAATCACCTTCATGCTTAGCTATCCATTCAGGAAATTCACGAAACGTTTTAATACGAGGATCAATTGCTCCTTGAAAACTACCCAATGCATATTCATAATCATTGCGTGTATCAATTAAAATTGTTTCTTCATCTTGTATTAGGGCATTCCAATCTTCAGGCTCTACATAAGTGCCAACAATTTCCAACGGATTAACACCCTCTACCCCCATTGTAACAATTTCTTTTTTTAATCGCACTTTCATACGATGAAAAGGCATCTTTGATGCCCATGAATATTTAAGTTCTGGCTTCTGCAAAGCAGGCTGTGCAGTAATAAAATGAACTAGTGCCTCAATTGCAGCACAAGAACCAGCAACTGTTCCATTAATACCCTCTTTTGCTAAAAGCAAAGTACCTTTAATGCCATTTGCCTGGCATAAATCCCGCAAGGGTTTTTGTAATTGATGATAATGTTCCAAATCTGCAAAACAATAAAGAGCAGCAACTTTAAAATTCTTTTCCATATTCTTGCAATAACCCGCGTTTCATTCAATTTCAAGACTTATTCATATTAACTCTTTATATATTGAGCTTAAATTAAACTATACTTATCATATTATTGTATAGAGAAAAATTACCTTGCACTCAAAATAGAGTGCCTTTCACTTCTTATCTAAAAATAAACTCTGATATTGTTAGCTCATATAATTTGCAAATGCCATGTTCATAAATAGCAGCACGATGTAGATTCTTTTCTATCCTACAAAAGCACGTTCCACAACATACGTGGCCGGTGCATTATTTGCCCCTTCAATAAGCCCGAAAGATTCACACATCGCTGCACAATCCTTAAGCATTGCCATTGAACCACAAATCATTACACGGTCTTCATCAGAATTAATTTTTGGCAAATCAGCCATTTCAAAAAAAGCACCGCTCTTCATTACATTAGTAATGCGCCCCATATATTCTGAAGGTTCGCGAGTAGTCATAGGATAAAATTTTAACTGCTTTGCATACTCACCAATAAGGGGATCTTGGTACAAAGATGCAACAAGATCTTTTGCATATGTCAACTCATCTTTTTCACGTGTTGTTTGAACAAGCACAACTTGAGAGAACTTCTCATAAGTTTCAGGATCACGAATAAGACTTGCAAAAGGAGCAACACCTGTACCTGTTGAAAGGAGATAAAGACGCTTTCCAGGAATAAGAGCATCAAGAACCAATGTTCCTGTAGATTTTTTACGCATTAAAACCGTATCACCAATTTTGATTTTTTGGAGATGTTCAGTCAATGGCCCTCCTGGGACTTTGATAGAAAAAAACTCTAGCTGTTCATCCCAAAATGGACTGGCGATTGAATACGCACGATAAATTGGCTTTTCTGCATTCGGTAAGCCAATCATAACAAATTCACCTGAACGAAAACGAAAAGTTTCTGGCCGGTTCAGACGAAATTTAAACAAATGATCTGTATAATGGCAAACCTCCTGAACAGTGAGCGCAAATACATTATCAGGAATCGGAAAGTTTGATGCAACACTACTGATGTTTGATTGAACATTGGTGGTAGCACTCATAAAATCATTCCTTATCCTTATATCCTTATTGAATATTGAATTTCAAATTTTGTAAATGGTATAATGGCTGCACAACCATCTGCCAATATCCCTCTTAAACATATAGTGTTAAAATAATATTTTTAGGACTTAAACCAATCAAATAAAAACATCTGAAAAGATGTCTGTCATACCAAAAATTTTTTTTATAATGAATCAATTCAATCATACCATATTGCTAGCGTTAACACACAACTAATAACAAGCATGACTTGTTGTCAAAATTCAATTTTGGAAAACTGACTGCCTTAAACCTTAAAACAAAAATTTTTATTTCTTCTTTTAAAAGCAATTTAAATATTTACCATAAATAATACACATATCTCACAATGCTTGAGAATGCTTTTTGTTTTTTATAGATTTAATAAATACTATTACAATTATAGGAAATATCCTTTATTTCTAAAATATGTATTTAAGCAAAAAATAGCTTGTTTGTTAATTATGGTATGAATTACGTGAATCTCATAATACAGATCGGGAATAATATTCCCATTGATCATATCAAAGCTAAACATTTTATTTCTAAAGATTGTTTTTATTATATATAATCCGCTATGACTTTAAAAATAAAAACAATAGTTGAATTTTCTATACAAGTTTATACAAGCAACAATTCAAAAAAACTCGTGTTTATTACTGACACAGATTTATTATATAGATAAGATTTTACAATGAATAAATCCGTTGATTATGAAACAAAAACACCGCTTCCCTATACAGCTGTCGTAACTATTGACATTGGTGCCATTGTTGCCAATTACACAGCTTTAGCTCAACATGTTGCTCCTACAGAATGTTCAGCCGTTGTAAAAGCCAACGCTTATGGGATAGGTGTTGAAAAAGTTGCGCCTGCACTTTATCAAGCTGGTTGTCGTACGTTTTTTGTTGCTCAAATTAAAGAAGCGCTTCAGTTAAAAAACATCTTACCATCTGATGTTACTCTTGCTCTTCTTAACGGTCTTCCACCTGCTGCAGAAGAATTTGTAGCTCAAGCTGGTATTGTCCCTGTTCTTAATTCTTGGCATGAAATTGAAAGTTGGCAAATACTTTGTCAAGAAAAGGGTAAAAAATTCCCAGCAATCGTTCAAATTGATACCAATATGAATCGGTTAGGTCTTGATCAAAAAGAATTACAACAACTTATTAAGTGCCCTACCCTGTTTGAAGTAGCAGATATAAAATATATTATAAGCCATCTTTCCAATGGAGATGATTTCACACATTCATCTAATGATGCACAATTAACCACCATAAAAACAATGCTTGCACAATTACCTGCGTGTAAAGTTTCACTTGCTAATTCTGGAGGAATTTTCCTTGGTCCAGATTTTTATTTTGATCTTGTTCGTCCAGGCATTGCACTTTATGGAATCAATCTCCATAAAAAACACACAGTACCCATCAAACCTGTTTTAAAACTTGAAGCTCAGGTTATTCAAAGCCGCTTTGTTGAAGAAGGTGTGCCAATCGGCTATGGAGGGAGTTTTATTACCCGCCGGCCAAGTGTTCTTACAACTATTTCTATTGGCTATGCGGATGGATGGATGCGCAATCTTTCTAACAAAGGTTCTGTTTATTTTAAAGGATACAAACTCCCTATTGTTGGACGGATTTCTATGGATTCTATAATTGTTGATGCAACCGACCTTGAACATGACAAACCTAAAAGAGGTGACTGGGTGGAGCTTATCGGGAAACATCAAACAATTGAAGATGTTTCTATAGATGCAAATACCGTTCCTCACGAAATTCTTTCTTCTCTTGGTGCTCGTTGTAAACGTATTTATATTTAAGATATCGAAAAACTACCAATAAAACCAATTTCTAAAATTAGCGTTTTAGAAAAGCAGTCTCGCTGGTTGTAACTTCAACATAGCCCCTTTAGGAATGACAAGGATATACTCATTTTCTATCTCTACAAGAATCAAATTGAATTAATTCATAAGAAAGATAATCAGATTTTCAGCGTCAAATATATATTGAATAAACAGAGGGAATTTAACTTATGTTTGAACTCTTCTTCTCTTCTTTTATTCAATAAAACTGGCAGTAAATTCTCAACTTAATCTATGAGAATTTACAAACATTTGTATCTTAAAAAGAAAAAATAGCCAATTCATCAGTCAATGACATAAGCTGAAAACTGATTTTTAACACTATAAAATTTGATAGCACTCGTTATTAATATAATTCTAAAAATCCACACAAAATGAGTGGATTTTTATGATATTTAATCCGTTAATGGCGGCGGGCAAGAACAGATTAATGCTCTATCGCCGGCAACATTATCAATGCGTGAAACAGGTGGCCAATATTTACTAGCTGGATCAACATGGTGGTTAGGAAAAGCAGCCTCTTGCCGCGAATAAGCCCTTTTCCACTGATCATCTAAAGTATCTGCCAATGTGTGCGGTGCATTTACTAGCGGATTATCTTCTTTTGGCCAAACACCCTCACCGACTTTCTTAGCCTCTTCAGCGATAGATAATAAAGCATCACAAAAACGATCAATTTCTGCTTTTGGCTCTGATTCTGTTGGTTCAATCATCAAAGTTCCGGGAACTGGAAATGACATAGTCGGTGCGTGAAATCCATAGTCTATCAAACGTTTTGCAATATCATCAACACTAACCCCATATTGCTCTTTCAATAAACGTGTATCAACAATACATTCATGAGCAACATACCCATGCTTGCCTCGATAAAGAATAGAATAAGCCTTTGAAAGACGTGCAGCAATATAATTGGCGTTTAATATTGCTGTTTGTGTTGCATACTTCAAGCCATCTGCTCCCATCATCCGAATATACATCCACGTAATAACAAGAATAGAAGCACTTCCATAAGGAGCTGCAGAAACTGCATGTGTTGTCTTATGCTGTTCATGACCAGGTAAAAATGACTTTAAATGCTCTTTTACACCAATCGGCCCAACACCAGGACCACCACCACCATGAGGAATTGCAAATGTTTTATGAAGATTCATATGACAAACATCTGCTCCCATATCTGCTGGGCGTGCAAGACCTACAAGCGCATTTAAATTGGCCCCATCAAAATAAACTTGCCCACCATTTTCATGGATAATAGCGCAAATGTCTTTAATGCTTTCCTCATAAACACCATGCGTTGAAGGATAAGTGATCATTAAAGCTGCCAAACAGTCCTTATGCAATTGTGCTTTGGCTTTAAGATCATCAATATCGACATCGCCATCATTTAAACATTGAACCACAACAACTTTCATACCAGCCATATGGGCTGAAGCTGGATTGGTACCATGTGCAGATGCGGGAACAAGGCAAATATTACGTTGATGATCGCCACGAGATTGATGATATCGACGAATAGCCAAAAGCCCAGCATATTCACCCTGAGCACCAGAATTTGGCTGAAAAGAAACTTGAGCAAACCCTGTAATCTCACACAACCACGCATTTAGCTGACTGATCATTTCTCGATACCCCTCTTCATCTCCTTGAGGAGCAAAAGGATGTATATTAGCAACCGCAGGCCAGCTTACAGGTATTAACTCAGCCGCTGCATTAAGCTTCATTGTACAAGAACCAAGTGGAATCATTGCTCGATCCAGCGCTAAGTCTTTATCTGATAAGCGGCGCAAAAAGCGCATCATATCTGTTTCTGAATGAATCGCACTAAAAAATGGTTGTGAAAGAAAAGCAGCATCACGCTCTTTACCCAAAAGCTTTGAATCAGACTTGTCTGCTAGTTGTGCCCCAAAAAGCTGTGCTAAAGCACAGGCATCTTCTTCTGTTGATAATTCATCAAAATTGATTGCAACCCTATCATTGTCAATAACACGAATAAGATACCCTTTTGCTTTTGCCTGAGTTGCAATTTCTTGAGCTTTTCTCTCAACAAAAATACTGACACAATCAAAAAAGTGTCGATTTTCACAACGTATACCTGCTGCTTCTAAACCACTAGTAAAACGGCATGTTAAGTGGTGAATTCTCTTAGCAATTGCCTGTAAACCTTGCGGTCCGTGCCAAACAGCATAAGCCACAGCCATATTAGCCAATAAAGCCTGTGCTGTACATATATTTGATGTAGCTTTATCACGTCGAATATGTTGTTCACGAGTTTGCAATGCCAAACGAAAACTGACACGTCCTTTCGTATCAACTGATTGACCAACAATACGCCCTGGAATTAAACGTGTTAAAGCAGAACTCACAGCAAGGTAGCCCGCATGAGGACCACCAAAACCCATTGGAACACCATAACGTTGCATAGAGCCAACAACAATATCTGCACCCCATTTTGCTGGTGACTCCATAATAGTGAGCGCCAGAGGATCAGCAACAACAATTACCAGCGCTCCTTTTGCTTTTGCTTCTTTAATGACTTCACTGTAATCATTAAAGCAACCTTTTGTATCTGGCCATGACAAAACAATAGCCGCTGTATCTGCGCAAATTTCGCCATGCGTGTTTATGTGAATACCCTGTGTTTCAGCGCGCGTTTGAATGACACTCAAAGTTTGAGGATGCAATAGACTTTGAATCGAAATTTTTGTCTTCTTTTCACGAGCAAAGCGAAATGCCACCGCATTGGCTTCAGCTAAGGCTGTTGCTTCATCTAAAAGTGAAGCAGCAGCAACAGGCAAACCTGTCAATTCACTAATTAATGTTTGAAAATAATATAATAACTCTAAACGCCCTTGGCTAATTTCTGCTTGATAAGGTGTATAAGCAGTATACCAAGCTGGATTTTCAAAAAGATTGCGTAAAATAACAGATGGCACACATGTTCCATAATAACCCTGACCAATGAAATTTTTGCGCAAACGATTGCGCTCCATCATTTTGGACAATTCGTCTAAGGCCTGTTTTTCACTTGCCGCTTGTGGCAAATTAAGTGGACGCTTTAAATGAATAGACTGGGGTATAGCTTGAGAGATCAATGTGTCAACTGAATCAAGCGCTAAAACATTTAGCATTTCTTGTGTTTCACCAGGTCGAATCCCAATATGCCGAGAAAAAAAACGACGTTCTTGCATAGCACTCATCCAATCAACGCTTTATAAGCATTCTCGTCCAGCAACCCATCAAGTTGTGTTTCATCTTGTAGCGTCATTTTCCATAGCCAACCTTCTTTTTCGGCTTTCTGATTTACCAACGCAGGATCATCTACCAATGCCTCATTAATTTCGACAACTTCGCCATCGATAGGTGCATAAACATCTGAAGCCGCTTTAACCGATTCCACGACAGCAGCAGAATCCCCTTTAGAGAGCTGTGTGCCACTTTGTGGCAAATCAACAAAAACCAAATCACCTAACTGTTCTTGAGCATGATGAGTGATCCCAACAGTGGCTACTTTTCCTTCAATGCTGATCCATTCATGATCTTGTGTAAAATAAATCTTAGACATAGAATATTACCCTTTAAAATAACGTTGCTTAATAAAAGGGAGTAAATGAACAGATAGCGCAATTTTTTTACCACGCAATTCAGTAAATACTTCTGTTCCTTCAGCCTTCCAATCAACAGGGACATAACCCATTGCTACTGGGCCGTTAAAAGAAGGACCAAAACTCCCCGATGTTACTACTCCAATCTGGTTACCCTTATCATCTAGAAGAACGGCACCCGCGCGCACAGGTTGACGCGTTTGCGGCTTTAAACCAACGCGACAGCGTGATGGCCCCTTTTCATATGCTTCAAGAAAAGCTTTCGCTCCATAAAACGCAGCTTTTTCACGAACATTTTTGGAAACAGCCCATGTCAGTGCAGCTTCAATAGGGGTGATGTCAGATGTAATATCGTTGCCATGTAAACACAACCCCGCTTCTAACCGAAGACTATCACGCGCTGCAAGACCAATCCATTCAACACGACAATCACTGAGCAATTTTTCTGCTAATTCCTGGGCTTGATCTTCTGGCAACGCAATTTCAAAACCGTCTTCCCCTGTATAACCAGAACGTGTTACAAACCAATCTTTGCGTGGTTCAAACCCTTGCATAAATAACAGTTCATTACCAGGTAAACCCGCATCAGCTATAACAGACGCAGCTTGTGGCCCTTGAAGAGCAAGAAGTACTCTCTCAAGCGCACTCACATGACAATCAAAGTTGGTGGCGCGTTTTTTTAGTTCAGCAAGATCAGCTTGTGCATTACCTGCATTAACGACCAGTATAAAACGGTGATTTTCTAAACGAGTAAGAATGAGGTCATCAAGAATACCAGCCTGTTCATTAAGTAAATAGTTATATCGTGATTGGCGCTCTTTCAAAAGTGCAGCATCCACAGGAAGGGCGTAGGATAAAAATTCGGCTGATTGTGGCCCTTCAACAACGATCAATTTCATATGAGAAATATCAAAAAGACCGGC
The DNA here is from genome assembly GCF_902813205.1 of Bartonella capreoli. Taxonomy (NCBI): domain Bacteria; kingdom Pseudomonadati; phylum Pseudomonadota; class Alphaproteobacteria; order Hyphomicrobiales; family Bartonellaceae; genus Bartonella; species Bartonella capreoli. The sequence goes on along the minus strand of NZ_CADDZX010000008.1, from coordinate 9,258 downwards.
ATGAGCACGAGTGTGGAGATGTTCTTTTAAAACTCCTAGAGGATAAGTTAAAGGCATCATCCAACCAGCAAAAGGACCAAATTTTGCTCCTGCTTTTTCGTGTAATTCATGTAAGGGAAGATTTTTAAAAGAAGATGTTTCAGGTTTTTGCGATAGTGTATTCATAATTTCTCCAAAGTCGCACCATCACTACATAATATGGTAACTTTTATTCTTGTTTGTCATAAGCCTTAAGGGATTTGCTAAAAAGCTTAAGCCTTTGGCATAGATCTAGCCACTTTTCAAATTAGCTTTTTATAGCCCTTATAGTTTTTTAAAAATTATAGACTTTCCCCTTTAGTGACAGGCATGAAAATTTGCGTTTTGCTTATCTTACGCATAAGACTAAGAAAGTGATGATAACGCTCTTTCTGACATATTGTTATTTATATTCTATCTTCTCCACACTGTCATTAGCAAATTGATTAGTATTCCCTAAATTTTAAATTTTTTGATATACATAGGCTATTTAAAAGATTTTGAAATTATGTGGATTCTTTTTTAATAATTTACTGCGTTAAAATATAACAGGGGAAAGTACAAGGATTATAAATAAAAAAGACAATTTAAAATTTTAAAGAAGCATTATATTGTTTAGCAATAATCCAATTACAATGATGAGGCTTGATAATATCTAATAGTGGGTATTTTTTGAGTGAGTTGCAGAGCTTTACTTAAAGGCATCTCATACGATTACTTCCACTTTCTTTTATATTTTCTCTTGTAAATGAAAAAATACAAAGTTGCAGTTTTTTATCATCGTTCATAGATAATAAAGTATCTTATAGAGATAAGTTAATTTATAAATATAGTCTTTCTTATAACCAAATGATATTATAAACTGTGGTTACTTTGGCACTAAACTTACATCAGATAAAGGTCACAAATATCCATGAAAGCTGGCAATATCTATTATAATTGTGAAAATGATTTGCCAAAGCAGATTGCTCTTTTTCCCTTAGAAGGTGCATTGTTGTTACCGGGTGGTTTTCTATCACTTAATATTTTTGAACCAAGTACTCTTGAAATGGTTGAAGACGTTATGGCATCCAATCGTCTATTAGGAATGATTCAACCACTTTCATCAGATATAGATAGCTTATCTAAACAACTTTATAAAATAGGATGTATCGGTCGTATTACAAATTACAATGAAACCGGTAATGGACGACTCTTCATTGTGCTTCAGGGAATTTGCCGTTTCACTTTGGAGCAAGAATTGATGAACACAAAATCTTATAGGGTTGCTATTATTCGATCAAATACGAAAGATCTGCAAGAATCTGATGTTTCAGAAAACATTAACCGAGAAAATTTATTAAGTACTGTTGAGCATTATCTAACTATCCATGAAATGGAACATCATTGGAATAGTATTATACAAACGCCTACATCCGTATTGGTGGATACTCTCTCAATTCTTATACCTTTTGCACCTGCAGAAAAACAAGCCTTGTTAGAAGCGCCAGACATTGCAAGCCGTGCTCAAACTCTTCTTGCTTTAACTGAGCGTTCACTGATGAAAGAAAAAGGAACATATAATCGTTTAAATTAATGGATCTGAAAATATGAAAAAAATGATTACTGATCCCAAAATGCTTGAATTGCTTGTTTGTCCGATTACAGGAGGAACACTTTCTTTAAATCGAAAAACACAAGAGTTGATTTCACTTAAAGCGCAATTGGCTTATCCTATTCGTGACGGTGTTCCTATTATGCTTGCTTCAGAAGCTCGTTCTTTACAACTAAATGAAAAATAAATAACTTTTTTATTTAAGAAGTAATTTATAGATCAAATTAATACCTGTATAAATTCTTCCCTAACCAATCTTTATGCATTCTTTTTTACAAAAGGAATGCTTTAATTAAAATGAGATTATATTTTCCATATTATATTGGAAATGTGAGAATTAGGTCTGCTGTTTGTGGTTGGAAAATGAACTAATTTTGTATGGTAAGTAAAATAAAGATTTTGATTGTTTGTTCTGATGAACAGTGGAAATAATTTGGCAATTCCAAGCAGGTTTTAAAAATCATTGAAAATGATTTATGTATAGCTTCGCATTTTAATAATGAAACGAAGAAGATTTGATGGGTACAAAATAGGGTCAATATAAGATCAATATATTGTAGAGGCACTATTTAGAATTCAAAAGTTTTAAAGTACAACAATTGACAAAAAGTAATGAACTCAATAAACTAAAGCTTGTATCAAGAAGGTATTTGTATAGCTTGATATATAATGTTCAAGATTTTTCTTATTTTCAAAAATTTAAAAGAAACGGTACATTACAAAGTGAAGCCGTTATAGTGTTATGACCATAATAAACATATGCATAGCTGACCAATTAAATCACTATGAAGTGCTGAATTGAGCTTGGGAACAACGTGAAGATTATTTTATGCCTCTAACTAACTTATCTTTTCCTGGTTACAGTACAAAGAAAGAGGTTGATAAGATGTTAGTTTTGTACAACGGGAAAGGATAGGAGTGTAGAAAAATGAATTTCAAAGTCGCAGTTGTTGGTGCAACCGGAAATGTTGGTCGTGAAATGTTGGCAATTTTGGAAGAGAGAGGTTTTCCTGCCAGTGAAATAGTTCCTTTAGCTTCACGGCGTTCATTAGGGCAAAGTGTTTCTTATGGTGATAAAACTTTAAAAGTAAAAGCACTTGATACATATGATTTTTCTGATACAGATTTATGCCTTATGTCTGCTGGAGGAAGCGTTTCTAAAGAATATGCTCCCAAAATTGGTGCAGCCGGTTGTGTGGTAATCGATAATTCGTCTACTTGGCGTTATAATCCTGATGTGCCTTTAATTGTACCTGAAGTTAATGCAAAAGCTATAAGCGGTTTTTCTAAACATAATATTATTGCTAATCCTAATTGTTCAACAATTCAACTTGTTGTGGCTTTAAAGCCTCTTCACGATGCAGCAATTATTAAGCGCGTTGTTGTCTCTACTTATCAATCAGTTTCTGGAGCTGGTAAAGCGGGGATGGATGAGTTGTTTGAACAATCAAGAGCAGTTTTTGTTGCCGATCCAATTTCATCAAAAAAATTCACCAAACGCATTGCTTTTAATATCATTCCCCACATCGATGTTTTTATGGAAGATGGTTATACTAAAGAGGAATGGAAAGTAATGGCTGAAACAAAAAAGATTCTTGATCCTAGGATCAAATTAACAGCTACTGCTGTTCGGGTTCCTGTTTTTATTAGCCATGCTGAAGCCGTTAATGTTGAGTTTGAAAAAGCATTGAGTGCTGATGAAGCACGCACCATTTTACGTGATGCACCAAGCTGCCAACTTATTGATAAATGTGAAGACGGTGGTTATATCACTCCTTACGAGTGCACTGGTGAAAATGATGTTTTTATTAGTCGCGTTCGTGAAGATATTACTGTTGAAAATGGTTTAACTTTTTGGGTTGTTGCTGATAATTTGAGAAAAGGAGCAGCATTAAATGCAATTCAAATTGCTGAATTACTTGTCTCTAATGGTTTGATCAAACCTAAAGCAGCAGCTTAAACAAAAACAGTAATATAAGGTAAAAAACTTGTTGTATGTTTGTAGAATGGATTTAAAAAAATAATTAGTAGAGTTTTTCGATTCAATTTGAAATTGAAATACTTAAAAAATCTATTTATTTGAATAACAGCTATTCATAGCAAAAAATAACATTATCTTTTCAATAAAAATGATTGAATATTCTATTAAGCTTTTATACTCTTCAATTTTCTTTCCAAAAATATTGAGTATATTGGAATTTCCCTTAGAAAATCTTGAAAAGTAAAAGAAAGATAAACACATATGACATTGAATAAATTGTCTTGGTATATTGTAATAGGAATATCTCTTTTTCTTTCCGCATTTTTTTCCTATGTTCCTTTTGCTCTGGCAGCAGATAGGTCAAAAATTAAACTTGGTGTTATGGAAGGAGAGGAAGCAACTGTTTGGAAAGTTGCTGTTGAGCAAGCTAAAAAAGCTGGTCTAGATATTGAACTTGTTTATTTTTCTGACTACGCCTTGCCTAATGATGCTGTTAATGCAGGAGATATTGATGCGAATGCTTTTCAACATGCACCTTATTTGAATAATCAAATTATGCAGCGTGGTTATAAATTTTCGGTTGCTGGTTATACATTTATTTCCCCAATTGGTGTTTATTCCCACAAAATTAAAGATATAAAAGATCTACGTGACGGGGCAAGTGTTGGTATCCCTAATGATCCATCAAATGGTGGGAGAGCTTTGCTTCTTCTTGATTCTTTAGGTTTCATTAAGTTAAAAGATCCTCAGAATGTTCTTTCATCTCCACTTGATATTGTTGAAAACCCTAGAAATTTGAGGATTCGTGAATTGGATGCTGGTATCCTAGGACGAGCAATCAATGATTTTGATATTGCGATTGTAAATACAAATTGGGCTGTAATTACTGGGTTAGACTTACAAGAAGATGTTATTGCGTGGGAAAAAGTAGAAAATAATCCTTATAATAATGTCATTGTTGTGCGCACTATTGATAAAGATGAGCCATGGGTTAAGAAATTAGTAGCTGCTTATAATAGTGAACCTGTACGTGTGAAACTTAAAGAGGTTTTTGGTACAGCTGTTCAAACATCTTGGTAATTACGAATGGAAACCTCTGCTCTTATTTCTTTAAAAAACGTTAGTCGCTATTTTTCTAGCGCGTTGTCTACTCCGGCAATTGATAACTTATCTCTTGATATTCATGCAGGGGAAATTCTTGGTATTATCGGGCGTAGTGGTGCAGGAAAATCTACACTTATGCGCTGTTTGAATGGCTTAGAACAAATTGATGAAGGGGGTATTTTTTTTGAAGGTGTTAATGTTTCAAATCTATCAGAAACAGAATGGGCACCTTATCGTCAACGTATTGGGATGATTTTTCAACATTTTAACCTTTTATCTTCACAAAAAGTTATTGATAATATCGCGTTACCTCTCAAATTAGCAGGTATAAATAAAAAACAACGTTATCAACGCGCTTTTGAGCTTATTGAATTGGTAGGATTGTCTGGAAAAGAGTATCATTATCCTGCAGAACTTTCAGGGGGACAAAAACAGCGTGTTGGAATTGCACGCTCTTTAGCGGCTAATCCAAAAATATTATTATCAGATGAAGCAACTTCTGCGCTTGATCCTGAAACGACGCAATCTATTTTGGAGCTTCTTGCGGATATTAATAATCGTCTCAATTTAACTATTGTACTTATTACACATGAAATGGAAGTTGTTCGTGCTATTGCGCATCGTGTTGTTGTATTGAATCAAGGGCGTATTGTAGAGGAAGGATGTGTAAAAGATATTTTTACATCACCGCAAGAAGATACAACGATTGCTATGTTGAAACTTGTAACGCCACAACTTCCTAAAGAATTAGCGCAAAAACTTAAATCAGTGGGTCAAGAAGCTGTTATTGAAATTAATATTGCTGGTGAAATTGCTCAGCAACCTTTTTTAAGTCTTCTTGAAGATGAGGTGGGGTTAAGAGCACGTATTTTGCATGGTGGTATTGATACGGTTCAAGGTGAGAGTATAGGTCGCCTTTTTTTGGCTCTTCCAAGTCAAAACAAAGTGGCTTTGGAAAAAGCAGTCAGATGGTTGACAGAAAAAGGGCGATATTGTGAGGTTTTAGGTTATGTTTAATGTTCTTTTTTATGAGCTTCCTGGCGCTGTTTTTGATACATTATTTATGACAATTACTGCTTCTTTTATGGCACTTATTGTAGGTCTTCCGCTTGGCTTATTGCTTTATACAACTGCGTATGGAAGTCTTTTTTCATCACGTCTTATCAATCGTCCTTTAAGTATTATTATTGATAGTGTGCGTGCTATTCCCTTTATAATTCTTGCTTTTTATCTTCTTCCTGTTACGCGTATTGTTGTGGGAAGTGGTGTGGGAATTTTTTCTGTGATTTTTGTTCTTACTATTTCAGCTATTCCTTTTTATGCTCGTATAGCAGAATTATCTTTCAAAACAGTTGAATATAGTTTGGTTGAAGCCGTTCGTTCTATGGGGGCTAGTCGTTTTCAAATTGTTAGATATGTGCTTATTCCAGAAGCGCTTCCTAGTTTAATTACTGGTTTTACGGTTATGGTGATTTCTCTTATCAGTGCCACTTCACTTGCTGGATACCTTGGTGGTGGGGGGTTGGGCGATATGGCGATCCGCTACGGTTATCAGCGTTATAATACTTCTATTATGACAATAGTTATTATCTTTTTGATTATTCTCAATATTTTTGTTCAATGGTTTGGTAATCGAGTTGCACAGAAATTTGATAGAACAAAGCATTAAGAAATTAAAGAGTTTATTTCTTTCTCTTCAATCATAGCAATAATAAGCCAATGTGCGATAAGAGCTGGATTTTTTAATTTATTGATTTCTATTGTAGTTTTATAATGGAGGACAACTCTACCAGAGGGGCGAATTTTTGCATTATCTAAAATAAAGCGGGCGCGTATTTGTGCACCTGTTTTTACAGGGCTTACGAAGCGTATTTTATCAAAACCATAGTTAATTCCCATTGTCGCACCTTTTAATTTTGGCAGTGCTTCATAAGCCAGTGTGGACAGTAGCGATAATGTTAAAAAACCGTGGGCAATAGTACCACCGAAAGGTGTTTTTTTTGCTTTTTCTTCATCTACGTGGATCCATTGATGATCATCTGTTGCAGATGCAAATTGGTTAATCATATCTTGTGTAACTAAGCGCCATTGTGATAAGCCAATTTCTTTTCCAATGAAATTTTTTATATCTTGTATCGCTATTGTTCGCTGCATAATGTCATTCCTATTTTATTCGACAAAAAGCTTACATATTCTCCCTTGCTTTTATAAAACCCATTGATTAGAGCATCAATTATAAAAGATGAAATATTTTACAGACAAGTGTGTTTTGCGAATAAATAATCTTCCTTTTTCAGATGGAAAAAATAATGGCAAGTAACGTAAGATTGACGGGTTTAGCACATGATTTGAAACAACGTGCAGAAAATTATCAACCTATTCGTATTGGACTTATTGGTTGTGGTGAGATGGGAACAGATTTGTTGTCAAGTGTTGTACATATGGATGGTATAATAATTGCAGCTGTTGCTACTCGAACACCGTTACGTGTTTTTAATGCTGCTGTTTTAGCGTATGGTGAAGAAGGTCATGTGCGTGAAGTTGAAAATGCTACAGCTTTGACTCAAGCTATTGAAAAAGGCCTAATTGCTGTTACAGATGATCTTGAACTTGTTTTGTGCCATGAACAAATTGATATTATTGTTGATGCGACAGGTCATCCTGAAACAGGTGCAAAAGTTGGTCTTAAAGCGCTTGAAAATAATAAGCACCTTGTCATGATGAATGTTGAAGCAGATGTTACAATTGGTGCTTATCTTAAACATGAAGCGGATAAGCGAGGTTTAATTTATACGCTTGGTGCTGGTGACGAACCTTCTTCTTGTATGGAACTTATCGAGTTTGTTTCAGCTCTTGGGCATAAAATTGTTGCAGCTGGTAAAGGAAAAAATAATCCACTTATTTTTGATGCTACACCAGATTTATATGAAGAAGAAGCTTTGCGACGGAATATGAATGTTCGCATGTTAGTTGAATTTATTGATGGTTCTAAAACAATGGTTGAAATGGCAGCCATTGCTAATGCCACAGGTCTTCTTCCAGATTGTCCTGGGATGCATGGTCCACAAGCATCACTTGAAGATTTAAACAAAGTACTTATTCCAAAAAAAGATGGTGGTATTTTGGATAGGTATGGTGTTGTAGACTATTCAACAGGTCAAGGGGTATCTCCTGGTGTTTTTGTAATAGCTGAAGTAGCACATCCACGTTTATGTGAGCGTATGGAAGATTTGAAAGTCGGTGAAGGGCCATATTTCACCTTTTATCGCCCATATCATTTAACTTCGATGGAGGTTCCACTTACTTGCGCACGCGCAGTACTGTATGGTAAAGCGGACATGACACCACTTAATTATCCAGTAGCAGAAGTTTGCGCTGTTGCAAAAAAGGATCTCCATCCTGGTGATCAATTAGACTCGATCGGCTTATATAGCTACCGTGCTTGGACAATGAGCGCTTCAGAAGCACGTGTACACAAAGCCATTCCTTGTGGTCTTTTGGAAAAGGCGACAGTTGTATCTGAAATTAAAAAAAATGAAATCATTACACAACACAATACTCACCTCTTTGAGGACCAATGTATTGTACGTCTTCGTACTCAGCAGGACCTTTTATTTAATACTTATAAATAAAATGTCTATTATTCTAAATTAAGATTAATATAAATTCAAATTATATTTTATTTATTCACAACTTATTTATATAAGTTCCCTATTATGTTATTTTTCTTTTATAGAGATTCCTCCCTTGCAATCAAAGCTCATCTTTCCCATCCGCTTCGTTTAAGGATAATAATTGCTCTTCCCACTAAAAGCTGGTAGGCTTCCAAAACCAATTTGTTCAAAATTTCTGTGCTGATTTATTTGGCGAACATGCTGACTTAATTCACAGCTAGCGTAAAGTAACTAAGACTTAAAATACCATACTTCATGCTGTGGTTAGTGATTGATATTGGAAAATTTCTATACTGCAGCTTCACCAACAATATTTCCATTTATCACTCTTTGCCATTCAATAATTTATTCCCACTGAAATAGCACCTAATGTAGTAATAAAATTAGGTGTTATTCTTATATGATAGACATAACTTAGGATGTCCAACTATGTGAGTAAGGCAAATTAATCACAATATTTTGAGAAGTTATTGTAAATACATAATCACCACGTATCCCTAATATACGATGGCATAAATTTATATTTGACGACGGCCCGAATGGCCGTAATTCATCCATACTTTGAGGATAATTCTCTATTTTTATTTCTTTAGAACTCTTTGTATTCGCTCTGCATACTATATTATTAAGATCATTAGCTAGAATAGAAATAGTTAAAAAGAAAAAATAAGTCTCTTCATACACTTTCCTCCTTTTATAATAACATTATAGCTATAAGTTTGCAACATATTATTCATTTTGAGCAAGAATTATATGATCAAATATAGATCAGAAACGATAACGTAGTCCTCCTGAGAAAGTACTTCCCGAAAAACCAGCTTTGGTTAATTTTTGCTGATAAACCACATCACCATGCAGAGCTATTTGAGACGACAACTGAGCCTGCA
>NZ_CADDZX010000007.1:0-45104 GCF_902813205.1 Bartonella capreoli | reverse complement strand
CAGCACCAACTATATTTTCTATTTTCTTATCTGTATATTTGTTTGCGTCTGCAAGAACAACGCTCATCTGTTCTTTCAGTTGACTACCATTGACTGCTTGTTTTGAACCTTTTTCAATTTTACCATCTGCAACATTGTCAATGAGCACAGGCTCATCTTCTTTACCCCCTACTAAAGTGATACTATTGATTTTGTTGCCCTGTTTATCTTTATCATAGGTAATAACCTCGGCAGTAAGAGTGTTAACTTGATCAATCACATTATCAACTTTATCTTTAAGACTGTTAACCTTCTCATTCGTCTTCCAAAGCTGCCTACCTGTAACAGCATCAGTGGAGTTAGGAGCAATATCTCCATCCATAAGAAACGTAAGTTTACTATTTTTCCTTTTTCCCCCTTCTGTATGAAGCGCGACAAATGCCCTTTCACGTCTATTCCATAACAAAGTACTATGCTTAAATTTTTTGGAAATTTTATCGATTGCTTCCGTAAAATTACCAGACACATATTTTAGGTGACTATTTACATTCTTGATATTTGCATCAAGTTCTCTAAAAGCACTACCAACATTGTAAAAGACAGCCTGTTTCACAGTCCCATCTGTAGAAACACTAGATAAAGTATATTGTGGCCCTAAAAAACCATCCTCACGAACTGTTGCACCACCCCCTAAATGAGTTGCAATGTCGTTGTTTAACGCATAAATCTGACCGGCATTCACTACATCTGTCGAATCTTGAGCAATTTTTCCTTCTGCCACATTTTTAATATTTTTATTTCCAGCATCAATCCCATTACTATTTATCTTGGGACCACCATTCTTTATTAAAAGATTCGATACTTGAAGCTTATCAGCCAAATTAAACATAACTCCATTACTGCTTTTTGTAATCTTAATATTGTTATTTTCAGAAGTTAAATTGAGCCCATCCTTATTGTTGCTAGTAACTTTTGTAGGATTTTTGCCATTCACAGAAAGCTGCCAAACATCACTTTCTTTTTTTATCCATTCTTTTAACGCTTTCAGCTGTGCAACGTTCACTGCATCAGTATCTTCAAGACCAGCGGCTATCCCCGTAATTTGACGTGTTATACTTTGGGATACATCACCAACACTAACTGCACCTCTAGTACTTTTCCATACAAATGACGTGTCTAATGAGTCTCCATCCTTTCCAGGGTTATAACCGGCAATTCCTTCCCTAACATCAGCTTTAGAGTGACTACCTAAAGCAACACCGCCCCATACAAGCGATTGTGCATAATAACCAATAGCTGTATCTAATGTTGTATTTAACGTAGTCGCATCACTGGAATTAACCATAGTAGTAGCTAAAGTACCTATGGCTGTCCCACCATATCCCCTCACCTTTGCGTAATAACCTACCGCTGTAGAATTTGACTGCAAAGCCTCACTAGAAGAGCCTACAGCCGTAGCACCATCCCCTTTAGCCCGCGCATCTTTACCGATTGCAACATCTTGTTGCTTTTCTGCTTTTGCATTTGAACCCTGCACAATAACACCTTGACTATTCGAAGAAGCAAAAACTGGAGAAACACTCGACAGAAACATTACCACTGTAGCACTTAACAAAACCACCTTGACCCAAGACGACTTATAGAGAAAATGACAACAATTCAATTCATTGTTTCTTGAACTTAAATACAATTTTTGCATAACACCCCTTGAAATAAGGCAATATATTGAACTCTAAACAGAGACCAGCAGCAGCACAGAAGGCAAAGAAAAGCTCTTCGCAAAGCCACTGTTGCGCACTAGAAAAAAATGAAAAAAGGTAAAAAAAATTTTCGATGCTACGATTTATTTCAGCATCGTTCTAAAATCTCTTAAAAATATTGAAGCTTAGAAAAGATTAGAGCCTTTTTAATTAAAGGCCTTCAAACAAAGAAAATATACAACTTATTCTTAAAAATATTGCATAACCTCCATCAAAAATATAATCCATTTTGCTGTAAAAATTTCTTTATTAAATATCAATTTGTTCTTTACATAACGCGCATTAATAAAATGGCAAGAGCACCAATAAATAATTTTTTTGTATTTTTATAAGACGGGTTCCAACGAACACTGAAACACATTTTATGTTCAATGATATCTACAGTACACCTTTAAAATCTTGAAACTTACATAATAATAGGCTGAAGAAATAATCGTTATTATAGCCAACGATACAACTATCAGACAATTTCAAAAAATCTTTCAGTATTGCTAATTTGTTTTATGGAAAAATACTGTACAGATGTAATTGATTGTTTAGATAATAAAAATATTGATATTTTAACTTTATAATTTATCATTATATATTTATTTTTGTATAACATATAAATAGCATAATGTGCTTATCAGTAAAATCATTAGAAATTAATGGAAAGACTGCTCAAAAAACATTTCAATAATATTTAAATACTCACCTAACAACAACATTAAAACTACAAAGTACCATCATCAGGATAATTCTCGTGTAAAAATACCTGCTTTGTAGCTGTTTTCATTGTAGAGATAGAATCCTTAAAATCTGTAACTAATTCAGAAATCATTTATAGCCCACACAAGAGTGAAGTAAAGTTTTTTTATGTATCAATAAATAACCCTAAATAAAAATTACCAATTTATTTCATTACGATTTTTCTCGTTCAAATAATTCAGAAATACTCAATAGAAAAGAATTGATACTATAAACAGGATCATGTTTATCATCGTTGTGGTAATTAATTAATAAACAAATTTTCAGATAGTGCTAACGTAATAGACAGCGCCTATGGCTATCTCTTCATAAGACTAGTTATAATAACAGTTGCCTATATTCACTAAGCAATACCTACTTAATCTTAATGCTAAAATATTGATTCTTATAGTAAAAATTACTAAAATATCAAGCGTATGCTAATAAAATAACTATATGAAATATTATCCCCAAATGTCGTTATCAACCTCACAACTTTTGTGCAGTCAAAGCCAAACTGTATCAAAAATGATAAATTGTCTGTAAAATGACACTAAGTGAAATGTTATTTAAAAATGAATAACCTATACCGTGGATTTGAGTTCAGTTACATTAAATACCCAGCATAAATAATTCAACAGAGCACATCTCAATAAAGAACCATTTATCTTTAACATACACTTACGAAGTGCCTACCTGCTCGATTCTAAGATCAAGCAATACCATAAGTATTCCACCCTCAAAGGACAAACTTGAGCAATCAAAGTCTCATTTTCAAGTAAAATTGTATAAACAGAAAAAATCTGTTGTAGAATCCAAATTATCACTCAACATCTTCAGATAAAGGAAACCTAAAATGAATCTTTCAGCAAAATAATCAGAAAATTCTGTTTTGTGTCAGCTTCTTATATAGTCCTAACACTTATCGTATAGCTAGAATAAAAATGGGACATTATTTTTTTAATGCCCCAAAATTTTAAAACCGAAATCCAATATATACCGATCTATTTTAAAGAATACTCAGATTATCTCTGTCCCCGTCACATAGGAATGACTGAAACATAAGCGCGGTTATCTGCTTTCTTACGAAAAGAAACTTTCCCATTTGAAAGCGCAAAAAGAGTATGATCTTTTCCAATACCAACATTCTCACCAGGATGCCAACGTGTACCGCGTTGACGTACGATAATGTTTCCCGCAATAACAGCTTCACCACCAAATTTCTTAACGCCAAGACGTTTTGATTCTGAATCGCGGCCATTACGTGAGGAACCGCCAGCTTTTTTATGTGCCATGGAATTCTCCCTTAGTCTTCTTTACTTTTTGATATCGCAGCTGTTTTTTGTGACGCAACCTTCTTTTTAGCAGTTTTTGTGGCAGTTTCCTTAGAAGGAATAGAAGCTTTTGCCTCTTTTGGTACAGCTGCTTTCTTCTCAACCGACTTAGCTACTGCTTTTTTAGGCTTTGAACCATCCGCTAAAATTTCTAAAATACGAAGTGTCGTTATTTCTTGGCGATGACCACGAGTACGCTTCGAATTTTGACGACGCCGTTTCTTAAATGCAATAACCTTACGAGCACGCCCTTGTTCTACAATTTCAGCTGTAACTAACCCCTCAGCGATAACAGGTGCACCAATAACTACATTCTCTCCCTCACCTACCATCAATACATTATCGAATTTAACGATATCACCAGCGTTGCCAATGATCTTTTCAACTTTTAATACCTGGTTAGCAACAACACGATATTGCTTACCACCTGTTTTAATGACTGCGAACATTTTTTATCCTTTCGTTCGATCCCGCTCTTATTTCACTTCTGCTTTAGTTCAGTAGGGAAATAGGCTTCTTTTTATCAGTCGTAATAATTTAAAAGGGATAAACAGCACCTTTTAGAGCGCAAACTCCCTTAACATTTACATATATGATAGAATTTCTATTCTCTGTCAAGAAAAGCCAAAAAAGAAGCAAAAAAAGGTTGTACTTAAAACAATTGAAGATTATCAAGCATCCATACACAAATTATATAATGAAAAACTTTACTGCATTTACATATGGAGAGATGGCTGAGTGGTTGAAAGCACCGCACTCGAAATGCGGCATAGGGGCAACCCTATCGGGGGTTCAAATCCCTCTCTCTCCGCCAATACTAAGAAAATTGAGATAATTTTCAAATCTTTTTATTCAACACGTCTCGCTTGAATATGTGCCAATAGTCCTAACGTTGAACTATCGCGGTTATTAGTTTTAGATTCTCCACGTATAACGGGTAACAATTCATTTGCTAATTCTTTACCAAATTCAACACCCCATTGATCAAATGAATTAATATTCATCAAAACACCTTCAATAAAAACACGATGCTCATAAAGCGCCATTAAACGACCAAGCGCAAAGGGTGTTAATAAATCCTGAATTAGCATAATGCTTGGCCGGTTCCCTCTCAAACTTTTATGAAGCACCAAATTATCTGCTTCACTACCATCAATTGCATTATTAACAACAGTGTTCCAACTGTCCTTAATAATGTGGCCTTCCATCAAGGCCTCTGATTGCGCCAAACAATTAGCCATTAATATATCATGCATATGACTTAAATGTGGTTCATGCCCTTTGATAAATAAAACAAACTCCACAGGAATAATATCCGTTCCTTGATGCAGAAATTGAAAAAAAGCATGTTGTCCATTTGTTCCCGAATCGCCCCAAACAACTGGACCACTTGAAAAGCTTATTGGCTTGCCATCTAAAGAAATATGCTTGCCATTTGATTCCATATCAAGTTGCTGTAAATAAGCTGGAAAGCGCACTAAACGCTGCGCATAAGGAATGACTGCACGTGATGAATAACCACAAATAACACGATGCCAGAATCCTAAAAGAGCAAATCGAATCGGAATATTTTTATGCAAAGGTGCAGTTTTAAAATGCTCGTCCATCTGGCGCGCACCCTTGAGAAACTGGCGAAAGTTTTGACCACCAATTGCCAGCATAACAACAAGACCAATCGCTGACCAAATTGAATAACGCCCCCCAACCCAATTCCAAAATTCAAAAAACCTTGAAGAATCTATACCAAATTCCATCACTTTATCGGCCGCGCTGGAAACGCCAACAAAATGCATTTTTACTGCTTCTTCTCCCAAATATGAACTGATCCATTGGCGTGCAACCTTAGCGTTTACTACTGTTTCAGATGTTGTAAAAGTTTTAGAAGCAATAATAAAAAGTGTTGTTTCCGGATTCAAATTAGTAAGAACATCAACAATATGTGCACCATCTACATTAGAAACAAAATGACAACGTGGTCCATCATGATAAGGTTTTAAAGCATAGGTAACCATTGCAGGTCCAAGATCAGACCCCCCAATACCAATATTTACAATATCAGTTATCCTCTCACCACTATACCCTCTATAGTTACCACAACGAACCATTTCAGAAAATTTTTCCATACGGGTAAGAACTGCTTGGATGTCCTGAACAATATTACGCTCATTCAACATAAAAACTTCATCAGCAGACAAACGCAACGCAGTGTGAAGAGCCGAGCGTTTTTCAGTTACGTTAATAGCTTCGCCTAAAAACATCGCCTTACACTTGCCTGAAATATCTGCTGCAATAGCAAGATTATCTAAGAGTTTCAGCGTATTTAACGTTACACCACACTTTGAAAAATCAAAAAGGAAATCATCAAGTTTTAAAGAAAAACGAGTAAAGCGCTGTTTATCTTCTGCAAAATGTCGACGAATATCACAAACCTTGTCTTCTATAATATGCCTTTTCAAAGCCTTCAAAGCTACTTCAAAGGCTCTTTCATTGCGAACCATAATTATTTTCCCATGGTCATTGACAATAATATCAAAACACAAATGAATCTAAAATAGAGGATAGTTCCTATACTCTAACCTATTTTGACTGCTCACATATGAAATAACACAAAAATAGAAAGATAAGCACTCAAATGGCATCTTTTAGACAAAAGTAAAAAACTGTGTCAATCGTCTATTCGAAAGCAGTTATTTGACTTGGCTTAATTCTTTTGTCAAATGTTCAGCTTCTTCTGCTTTTGATTTTATAAAACGTCCAAGAAATAGATAAACAACTGGCGTTACATAAAGGGTAAAAATAGTTGCCAAACCCAAACCACCAACAATAACCCAACCTAAAGCTACACGTGCTTCTGCACCAGCACCCTTTGCTAAAACCAAAGGAATACCTCCTAAAATAGCGCAAATCATCGTCATACAAACTGGTCTAAGACGAACATTAGCTGCTTCTTCTACAGCTTCACGTACACTTTTACCTTGATCGCGCAGTTGATCTGCAAATTCAACAATCAGAATACCATTTTTAGCCATAATACCAATTAATAAAATCAAACCAATTTGACTATAAATATTGAGACTAACACCACCCAAAAGCATGGCAATTACTGCACAACCAACTCCTAATGGTACAGTAGCCATTATAATAAAGCCTGAAATAAAGCTTTCAAACTGCGCAGCTAAAATTAATAAAATAATTACAAAAGCAATTCCAAAAACGATCATTAAATCAGAAGACGTTTCACCAAGAGTTGCTGCATCTCCTAAAGGAATAATATAATTTCCCTCTGACAATAAAGGAAGTGCGGCTTCTTTTACAGTCTTATAAGCACTTCCTAAAGAAACTCCTGGAGCAAGATTTGCACCTATAACGACAGCGCTCATGCGTTCTTCTCGTTTTAATTGAGGAGCAATAGCTTTTTCATGTAAATCCGTAATAACCGACAAGGGAACATATTTACCGTCTTTTGTTTTTAAAAAAACATTCTCTAAATCAGCAGGGTTATTAATAGGATTTTTACGCGATGTAAGTTTTACATCATAGGCATGGTCATCCACATAAATCGAGCCAATCTGCTTCCCGTCCACCATTGTTTGCAATGTATTACCCAAATTAGTGATATCAATCCCTAAATCAGAAACTTTTTCTCGGTCAATTTCAATAAAAAATTGAGGTTGCGTCGCATCAACAGTAAGCCGCGGACGAACAAATTGCGGATTGGTACGCAAAGTGCTCACAAGCTTATCAGCAATTGATTGCAGTTGGGTGTAATTATCTCCAACAACCGCAAATTGCAATCCTTGGCCAATTCCTGAAACCCCTAAAGAACTAATTTGTGCAGCAAAAGCAAAAACTCCCGGAAACTGCCTAACTTTTGCATTAACATCTTTTAAAATTTCTTGCTGGTTACGTGAACGCTTGTCCCAAGGCGAAAGCAACAAAATAAGAAAACCATTATTAGATGAACCTCCAGCTCCAGAAATAGAATAACTGTTAACAATTTCACCAGTATCACGCAACGGTTTTAAGCTTGCTTCAATTTGCTGCACTTGTTCATTGAGATATTGTACTGAAATATCTTGCGGCCCACTAATAACTAAAAAAATAATCCCCCTATCTTCTGCTGGCGTCAACTCCTGCTTAAGCGTCATATAGCCTCCAAGACAGAGGATAAAGAAAATAAGCGAACCAAAGACAACAGTCCAAGGTCGTTCCAAACATTTATGCAAACTATGAGCATACCCCCTACTAAAGAAAGCACTCATCCGAGACAGAAAAATTAAACGATGTTCCTTTTGTTCATCATTTTCAATATGCTTTTCTTCTTTAAGAAAGCGTGAAGCAAGCATAGGACAAAGAGTTAAAGCAACAACCGAAGAAAGCAGAACAGACACTGCCAACACAAAACCAAATTCTCTAAAAAGCTCCCCTATCTGCCCAGGAAGAAAGGAAATAGGCACAAAAACAGCCACCAAAGTTAATGTCGTTGCCACAACAGCAAAAAATACTTCCTGCGTTCCCAACACCGCTGCTGACCGAGCACCAAATCCCATATTGCGCCACCGAACAATATTCTCAAGAACAACAATTGCATCGTCCACAACAAGCCCTGTCGCTAAAACAAGCCCTAAAAACGTGAGAATGTTTAGGGAAAAGCCCGCAAGATAAATTGCAGCAATTGTCCCAATCAGAGCCACTGGAATAGACACAGCGGGTATAAGTGTTACACGAACATCTCCTAGAAATAAAAAAATGATCAAAACAACACTAAGCACAGCAATAATTAATGCAACCTCAACTTCATGAAGAGCACTCTTAATAAAAATAGCATCGTCATTAGGAATACTTATATGGACAGAAGAAGGGAGAACAGTTTTGAGATGCTCAACAACTGCCCGAACATTTTTGGAAATATCAAGAGTATTGGACTGTGCCTTACGCACAATACCCAACCCAATCCCCACCTTTCCGTTTACACGAAGAATAACTGTTTCTACATCAGGGGACAAAGTAACATGCGCCACATCACCAAGACGTACATGAGGCTTTAACACAACTTGTTCAAAAGCTTCTGGTGTTGTTAAACGAGCGGTTGCACGCACAATTAAAGCTTGCTCGGAATTACGCAATGACCCCACAGGTGCATCAGTGGTCATATCAGACAAAACACGTGAAATATCCCCTACAGTTAACCCATAACTAGCAAGCTTTGCTTGATCAATATCAATCTGAAAAATCTTCACACGCGCGTTATCAACCTGCACATCGCCAACACCATCAACAGCAGAAAGTGCATCAACAATTTGATCGTTCACAATCGTTGTTAAATCATCAATATTCATTGTTGGTGATGTTACAACCAAATACATCATCGCAGCAGCATTTGAATCTGCTTTAATGATTATAGGTGGCTGCGCATCTTTTGGCAGAGAATAGGTAACACGGGAGATAGCATCGCGAATGTCAGATGCTGCAACATTTAAATCAACACCAACATTAAATTTAACCTCCACACGGGAACGACCAAAAGAGGAAGTTGAAGAAATTGTTTTAACACCTGACACACGAGAAACGGCATCTTCTATAACTTTCGTAATTTCACGATCAATTGTTTCTGCTGATGCACCAGTAAAAGTCGTCTTAATTGTTGCCACTGGAATATCTACATCTGGCAATTCACGCACATCAACGCTCATCCATGCAGAAATCCCTGCAATCACAATCATAGCATTTAAAACAAAGGTAAAAACCGGCCTACGAATAAAAAACGCCATTATACCGCTTTGTTCTGACTTTGTTAAAGGCTGTTGTTTCTCAACTTCTTGACTCATTGCCCATCCTGCCCATTAGCTTCTGATAATTGCTTTTGATGAGCCTTTGAATCATTAATAATGACATGACCACCTGGACGAAGCATTTGTACCCCTTGAACGACAATCTGATCACCATCTTCCAAGGAAGCTTTTACAAATACTTGATTTGCTTTATGCTGAATAATCGATACTGGAACGTATTCTACTTTATCCTCTCTCACACGCCAAACGAATGATCCCTTACTGTTCCATTGAATGGCAAGAGGATCAACAACCGGGAAAGAACCATCATGAAATTGAAACGTAACAGAAAAAGACATACCAGACATAAGTACATTTTTTTCATTCTGAATTTCAATTTGAACGTGAAGTGTGCGGCTTTGTGCATCAACCATATTATCAAGCGCATACACATGGCCAACAAAAGTCTTATCCGGCTGGGCTATTAAGGTTGCAGTCACTTCATCCCCTTTATGGATCCGTGATGCATATCGTTCAGGCACCCAGATATCAACCAAAATACGTTCGTTATTCTCAATACGACCTACCACAGTATCAAGACCAACAGAATTTCCCACATCAATAGGTAAAATACCAACAATTCCACTAATTGGTGCACGAATTGTTCGCCGATCAAGCGCTAAATCAGTATCAGACAAAATTAAATTTGCATTCTCTAATTCCAAGCGCGCAGTAATCTCTTGAACCTCTGTTGCTGTATTAGTCGCGCGTAATTTAAGAATACGTGAAAGCGTTAAGGCACTATTGTCGCGTTGAACTTTCGCTCTTGCAGCTGCTATTTCTTCCTTTTTAGAATCAAGCTTTACAATTGCATCACCCACCTGCACTTTTGTACCAGCAGACACAAAAATCTTATCAACAACACCTCCTGACCAAGGAGTTAAATTGACCGCTGCAATAGCCCGTCCACTACCAATAGCATTAAGACGTTCATAAAAATCCTGAACTTTAACAAGATCAACGACAACATTGACCGGCGGCATTCCCATTGGTGCTTTTGATGCAGCATGCGGTGCATTTTTTGTTGTACCTTCTGTATGAACAAGGTATTCTATATTGTGTTTTGGCCAAAAATAAATAGCAATACAAATAACACCCAAAAGCATTAATGGAATGATCTTTTTCAGCGGCCCCATACATCTATCCTTGCTTCGTCATTTACCTACACCAATGCATTTGAAATAGTCTCTAGCAGCAACATTCGAATTTTGCAAAAATCGAATCGTAAAGAGTGTAACCACACTGCAAAAACGTATCTCATCTTAATTTGACTATCTTTCATGGAACAGACCGTCAAGTTAACTATCGTTCATCTTAGATTTTTACCATGAACCAAATGAAGAAAATAACAACACTACACAGACGCTTTATAGAAATCATAAATACCTTAAACTTTAAACAAAAAAACTTTTTTACCAAGTTTTACTTGCAATTCATCAACGAAACGATTAGGAACCCCAATATCTTAATGATAATATAATGTCTTAACGATATTAAGAGACTGAAAATTTATGCACCCGTAGCTCAGCTGGATAGAGCACCAGACTACGAATCTGGGGGTCAGGAGTTCGAATCTCTTCGGGTGCGCCAAATATCAGTAGAATCAAAAAGCTATAGAGTAATTAAAGGCTTTTGATTTTGTTAGTTTTAATGAATTCTTGATTTCTCCCCCCCCAACTTTTTGCAGCTTTTTGATTATTTTTATGTTGAATCGCTTTCTATTAGCCACCTTGGTATAGAGCAATTGCTAGAACAGCATAATCTGTGTCTAACCCTACTTTTCACTGAAAAATTCATCTTGATTTTTGATTTAAACAATGAAATTAGCAATTTTTATAAACACATATTTGTAAGTGCAATTATTCATTGTAAAAAACCGCGTGTAGCAAAAAAAATAGAGTTTTTGAAAAGCAATATAGACAACCACCTTATTTATATGGTATGCGCATTGCTAATGTAATCCTTTTGACTTTGTTCAAAGGGTGATGGGCTTTTGCCTATTTATTTAGAACATTGAAACAAAGTAAGGTAAACTGTGCAAGTACTCGTTCGTGATAATAATGTTGATCAAGCATTGCGTGCGCTAAAAAAGAAAATGCAGCGCGAAGGCATCTTTCGTGAAATGAAGATGCGTGGATATTATGAAAAACCATCGGAAAAACGGGCTCGTGAAAAGGCTGAAGCTATTCGTCGTACACGTAAACTTGCTCGTAAACGCGCGCAAAGAGAAGGCCTCATTAGTAACGGTCGAGCTATTTTTGCACGATAATATATTTTTTGTTTATGCGCTCAAAATAGCTCAAACAAGAGAGTTATCTGATATTAAATATCCAGTCTTAAATGGTAATCTGTAAATAAAATTCTCTTTTTATTTTAAATAAACTTTACTCTGTTCCTAAATATGATTACCGATTCTCATCTATTGTTGAGAGCTTCATAATTACAAAAATTTTAGCTATTCCTAAAGAATAGACAAGAGAAAGTACGTGTATGGTTTTTTACCATAAAGACACAAAAATTTTCCTACTTCAAAAATCTAATAAGCACATTCTAAAAACACTGGTTCTACAGATCCGCTCCAAATAGAATAATACTTAGATAACAACCTATCAGCATCCGTTTGACCCACTGCAATTATTTCTTCTAAAGGATTAAGAAAACTTTCTTCATCATAACCGCCAGTATCATATTGCTTGCGATTTTTTAAACCCTTGCGTGAAATCGCAATAGCCTGACGTGCTAATTCTAAAATCATCGTTTGACGAAAAGGCGTTTGTAATCCCTCTTTTGGAACACGTCTACGCATATCCAAAACTTCTTCAAAACACCAATCTTTCGTCAAAGCTTCTGCCTCATTAAGTGCTTCGCTATCATAAAGAAGACCAACCCAAAAAGCAGATAATGCACAGATATGTTGCCAAGACCCGCCATCAGCACCTCTCATTTCTAAAAAGCGTTTTAAACGCACTTCAGGAAACAAAGTCGACAAGTGATCTACCCAATCTCCTATATTAGGTGTTGAATCTACAATTTGCCCTTTCAATGCTCCATTCATAAATTGGCGAAAAGTTATATGTGTACAATCATGATAATGCCCATCGCGTATAATAAAATACATTGGTACATCAAGTGCCCACTCAACATAATCAGCAAACCCAAAGCGTTCGGAAAATATAAAAGGAAGTACTCCTGTTCTTTGATTATCAGTATTACACCAAACATGAGAACGCCACGACAACAAATCATTTGGTCGCCCCTCAATAAAAGGTGAACTGGCAAATAATGCTGTTGCAATGGATTGCAATTTCATTGACACTTGCATTTTCCGCCGCATATCCGTTTCAGATGAAAAATCAAGATTTACTTGAATAGTCGCTGTTCTATACATCATATCAAGACCATTATGACCAACTTTTGGCATGTATTTAGTCATAATTTGATAACGTGATTTGGGCATTTGCGGTGTTTCAGCTAAAGTCCATTTTGGACTAGCTCCAATACCTAAAAAACCGATACCTAATGGTCCCGAAATTTTTTTGAGGAGAGTCAAATGTTCCATCAGCTCATAATAAGTATGGCCAACCGTTTTCAATGGTGCACCAGATAGTTCAAACTGCCCACCAGGTTCTAAAGAAATTGCACCTTGTCCCGCTGATTCTACAAGCCCAACAATATTTCCTTCATCTAAAATAGCTTTCCACCCTAGAGCCTGTTGCATCCCCTCTAAAAGTGCACGAATACCTTTTACACCTTCATATGGAACAGGACGAAAACCATTTATATAGAACGGAAATTTTTCATGCTCTGTACCAATACACCAGTCATTTTCTGCTTTACAACCCTCTTGGAGATAACCAACTAGAGAATCTAAATTGTGAATTTCACTTTCATCAGCTGTATCAAGCGCCATAAATTATTTTACCTTATCAATAAGTTCCACTATTTTAAATGAATTGTTTTAAATGATATTGCAAGCTTCTTAATCGATGGACCAAGCCTCTATTGTAGTATTAATAAGGGCCAAAGCCGCAACAGCTGCAGTATCAGCACGTAAAATACGTGGACCTAATGATATAGAAATCACAAAAGAATGTTTTCTTAAAAGGACCTGTTCTTCTTCACTAAATCCTCCTTCTGGTCCAATAAGAACACCAAGCGGAATAGTTCCATGCTTCTTTAAAAGAGATAATGGATTTTGTATTTCATGCGACTCATCACAAAAGAACAAAGAGTGTGTCTTATCCCAATGTGCTAAAAGTGTTTTTAATGATACAGCAGGTAAGCATTCCGGTAAAGATAAAATGCCACATTGTTCAGCTGCTTCAATAATATTAGCCTTTATACGTGCCATATTGATACGAGAAACTTGTGTATGATGTGTTATAACAGGCTGCAAAACAGATACCCCCATTTCTACAACCTTTTGTACCATATAATCTAAACGCGCATGTTTAAGTGGAGCAAAACAATAAATAAGATCTGAACATGTTGTTTGAAGCCTTGTTTGATGAATAAGCTGAACCACTACAAACTTTTTTTTAATAGCGGTAATCTTGGCCAACCATTCACCATCTTGCCCGTTAAAAAGCAAAATCTGAGCTCCCTCTTTCATGCGCAAAACATGCACAAGGTAAGAAACTTGAACTCCTTCTATCTCTATTTCTCTGTTCAAAGAAAGTGGTTGCTGAATAAACAACCTTTGAAATTTATAATTCACACGCATAAAAAATTTGTGACAGAGCAAATCACAATCGTCAAGATGATAAAATAAAAAGTACAATCAAAAAAATCAGCTCCATAAAGCTACAATATATTGAAGAGTAGTAGAATTATTTACTTTTATTTACAATAATTGGAACAAATAGAATATTAAATGATTCTGTTTGCATAAAAATTGATTACAAAATACTCTCTCTTACACTCAACGATTTGCCCTATGATTGGAGGAAGATATGTCTGCTAAAAGAGCCACTGTTATTACTATTGCTACAATTTTAGCCTTTATTCTGATCACCATAGGAATTAGCTCAGTTGGAACAAAGGGAAAGCATATAATTGCCACAGATGGTTATGGTATTTCCTCTCAGATGCGTTAGACAACTTAAAAGTTGTAGTCTTTAAATTTCATTTTAAAACAATATTTTTCGAGTGATTTTCTAAAATCAAAATCAACAATGAAAAACAAAGATTTAATTCTCATCGATATTTTTCTTAACAAAAAATTGTCCTAGAGATTGCCTCGTAGAGCTAAGTGAAAAACTAAAAGGCCGCACAAGGCTATTAGTAAGACACTGAACATCTTTGCATAAAGTATCTGAACGATTATTTTTCTGTAATCGTCCTTGCAATATAAAATCCTCCTTCTTTCTCTTGGTGATAGGCACTGCAATCGAACCACCAATAGATAAATTCCAATCTGCCGTATGCATTAATGATTCTATCTGCGTCACTATGCCATCAGAAAATTTTGCTTTAATATTTAAACGCTCAAAAGGTGTTGAAAACGCGTGGTTATTTACTAAAAAAAACTGTTCATTCTCTGAAAGCTTGTGTTGCAACTCATTTAAATCATATCTCAATAATCGGCCAGAAGGCATATTCACTGTTAATTGTCCCTGCATTTTTTCAAGGACTTCTGACCAACTACTAACAAGCATTTGTATTGTGACAATGAAGTCAGTTTTAGCCTGTATAGATGGAGTTAGTCCTAAAGCCTCTGAAAAAGTTTGCGCATCAACAGAAGTCCCCGAAATGCGTCCTTCAAAACGCGCCTTTTTACCATTTGGTACAATTTGGACATTACTCTGAATAGATCCACCAAAAATATTTGCATTTCCAAGATCAAAAATCCCATGCCCATTTTTAATTTGCATTGCTGCTGCCAAATTTGTAAGTGCAATTTTACCTATTTTTGCTTGAGGTACTGAAATTCGCACATCTAATCCAATACGATCAAAAATTGCTGTATCAAGGAATTTATTTTCCTCACCAAATGGTGAAAATATCGACTCCAATATATTGAGATTCATACTATCAAAAGCTAAAGATCCGATTATATTAGGAACATGGTTTTGAAAATCAAATTCCAAAGCTCCACGCGCATTTACAACACCCATATTAAATGTAATATTATTCATTTCGATACGTTTTGGCTGTGCTAAAAAATGAGATTCCCATACAATAGGTAGCTTTAATCTTCCTCCCCAAAACTGATTTCCACCAATCCAAGCCAATGTCTGATTCCAGCCAGGAGAACGCATCGATACTTTTCCGTCAAAAATGTAATATTCAGATAATCGTGCTTTCCCCGTAAACGTTATACCACCGCGCAAAGAATTGAAGCTCACTCTAAGCGAGCTTTGCCCCCCTGCTAAAAGCAATAAAGCTTGATCAGCATTAATTAATAATTCCGTTAACTCTCCACGCCAACGAGCATTTGCGCGAAACCGCGCTGCTTGTGTTGATTCTGACCAATCGATAGTTGCATTCAGTCCTGTTATTTTTTCTGTCACCTCAGAAACACTATCACGATAAATAAGAACACCATTTTCGATAACAATACGTCCAAAAGGTTGGTTTAAAAAGCTCTCTATATCTGGTTGATCAGGATTGAGCTTAACAATTTCACGAGCATTACGTACTGCTAACCCCAAAGTACCTTGCGATCCTGAAAGTGTATTAAAAAAATCAGACACTGTTTTAAAAGGTTTTTCCATAACAAATTGTGGACGCACAATTCGTGTTTCTGAAAAAGAAACACATCCCCTAAGAAGATCAATTAAAGAAAGATCTACTTCTATCGATTCTGCTTCCATTAAAGGTGCAATATCATCAACTTTGGATGTTAAAGTAATTCCTGAAAGAAATGCTTTTGGATAAGGAAAAAGTTTTAAACGTGGTGGTTCACGCAATTGCACATTATAGCCTGTCCACGCGCTTAAATCTTGTGCCATTCGGACACGAATCGCGTCTGTTGATACAAGATAAGGTAAAACGATAACAGAAGTTCCAAGCAAAAAAACAACTGCTACAAAAACCCCACTCAAAAATTTTATTATTCTGATGAGCACAATTTCCTCTATATTTTTTACCCTATAATAGATTAAAATGAAACTAAATGATCATTAAAAAATGGTTTTGATAATCTTATAATCTGCTATATCTATTTAATAACTCAATTATCTTTATTTTTATTCAAATTTTATTGAAACAACAATGTTACTCTCTCTTTATAAGGCAACTATTTTTCATTACTCTCCAAAAGAAAAAAGATAGGCAAACCATGTAAATTATGGTTATTCAAATAGTGCCATAAAACTCTTTTTACTATCAGCAAATACTTTAAAACTGAATATCCCTACCTGAAAGGATTCTCCTCATGGACAATATTATTGACGGAAAAAAGCTTGCTGAAAACATTATTAATAAAGTCAAGAAAGAAACAAAGAAACTCCATAACAATCATAAAATACAGCCCGGGATAGCCGTTATCATTGTTGGAGATGATCCTGCAAGTCAGGTTTATGTTACCTCAAAAAGTAAAAAAGCTGAAGAATGTGGTTTTCTTTCAATTAAGCATACAATTCCCCAAGACACGAAAGAAGAAGAACTCCTACAACTCATTGAAACGTTAAATTCCGATCCTAAAATCCACGGGATTTTGGTACAACTCCCCCTACCTGCTCATATCAATACGAACAAAATAACGCAAGCTATCGCCGTCCAAAAAGATGTTGATGGTTTTCATTATATCAATATAGGAAAACTTGCAGCAAATATACTTGAAGATACTATCATTCCCTGTACACCTGCTGGTGTTATGATGATAATCGAACAACAATGTGGGCGAGATTTATCAGGTCTTGATGCGGTCATCGTTGGACGTTCTAATATTGTTGGCAAACCTATGGCAGTCTTATTAATGGCAGCTAATGCTACCGTAACAATTGCCCACAGTCGTACCCGTGATCTTGACGAAGTGTGTCGTAGTGCTGATATTTTAGTTGTAGCTGTTGGTCGCCCACATATCATTAAGAAAGATTGGGTAAAGCAGGGAGCTATTGTTATTGATGTTGGTATTAACCGGATTGAAGCTTCAGAAAAAGGTACTAATAAAACCCGTCTTGTTGGTGATGTAGATTTTGAAGAAGTTAAAGAAAAAGCTGCTGCTATTACCCCTGTACCAGGAGGTGTTGGTCCTATGACAATTGCCATGCTTATGGTCAATACGCTTAAAGCTGCTGCTCAAGCACATAAATTACCTATACCAAAATTTTAAAATTTCTTGCACTTTTACCACATGCACGTAAATTCTCTGCGTTTTGTGTTCTCATTTTGCCATCACAATAGTATTCCTTGATTTGCGCTATTTCCTTTTAAGATAATGATTAATGCAAAAAAATCTGCCTTTCATCAAATATCTACGCAAATGTATCTTTAATTCAATTGCCGTTTTTAATCACGGACAATTGGATTTTCATAAATAAAAACTCACGTGTAGCGGACGTTACTAAACCGTTCTATCCCAATTTAATTATGAGATACCAAAAAGTGATAAACTAACTACCAAATAAAAAGTTCAAATATTAACCGTATCTTTCGACAACAACAAAGTAAGATTTTTCTGTCTTCTCAGTTCAACATAATCTCAGTAGAAATATAAGAGGTAAATACATAAGAAAGTGATCAAATTTAGCCTGATTGAAAACTACGTAATAAATATGCTTTTCAAGAAAAAGAATGAAAAATTGCACCATTTTTCGTTGCTCAGAAGAAATCTTAAAACTTTTATAATACAACTGTTGGCTCACTAAACTGCCTCACATATTAACAATGATAAAAACAAGAACAATTTTCGTTCCGTCAAATACCACTACCATTAAACACAATCAGAAAAAGATATTGGAATAATTTCACTAACTATCACGGACTTATTCATTTTTCCGCTCAGTTACACAAGCTTTTACCGTTACAATAGACAGATATTAAACAAACCATTAATTTTCTTCATTTCAAATAGTAACTGATTAAAAATGGTCCATCAAAGAAAAGTAGTTCATTGCTAAAAATATAAGCGGATAACGAAAAATCTTACCACCCGGAAAGGATGAAATCTTTAAATCCTGAAAATACTTAAAACGTTCACGTTTTCCAGATAAACATTCAGCATATAATTTTCCTATAAAGGGAGCAAGCATAACCCCATGCCCTGAATATCCTCCACAATAAGTAACACCTGGCATAAGTTGGCGAACATAAGGCATACGCTCAAATGTAATTGCTACTGTTGCTCCCCAACGATGGGTCAAATTTATAGACTGAAGGTGTGGATAAATTTCAACAATTTGCCGACGTATACGCTCATCTAAATCAACTGGATACTGGTTACTATAACTTTCCACCCCACCAAATAATAAACGATTGTCGATACTTTTTCGAAAATAACGAACCATAAAACGGGAATCATCTACCGCTTCTCTTCTAGGAAGAATCCGACTACACTCTGATAATGGTTCAGTTGCTCCAATATAAGAGCGAATAGAAAAAATATGTTTCTGCACAAAATCCTGCAGCCCAAGATTATATGCATTGGTCGCCAATAATACATTCTCAGCCTTTATATTGCCTCGTTCTGTCACCACCACGCATTGATTATTGCTGCGCTCTATCGCTTTTACTTGAGTCTTCTCATAAAGTTTAGCGCCAACTTTCTTTGCTTTTTTTGCCAACCAAACAATTAACTTTAATGGATTGATATGGCCAGTATCTACATCATAAATACCACCATGATAAAAAGACGAACCAAGCCGTTCATCTGTTTCAGCCTTATCCATAAAAGTAAGACCACGATAACCATAACGCTGCATAGCCTCAACATGCTGTTGATAAGCTCTGATCTCACGTTTTTTATGGGTAACGGAAAGTTGGCCTGCTATAAAGTCGATATTACAATCAGGCATGGTGCACCAAGATAAAATATCTCTTTTGGCCTCTTCAGCTAAATCAAATAATATTTTACTTCGTTCAAAACCATACTTGTTCTCTAGTGTTTCTACCCATTGTCGTTGACCTGTCCCCAATTGCCCACCATTGCGCCCCGAAGCGCCATCGCCAAAACATGAAGCCTCAAACAAAATAACACTCATTCCAGCCTTAGCTAAATGATAAGCAGCTGAAAGCCCTGTAAATCCGCCTCCAACAATAACTACATCGCATTGTATCTGTTCACCAATAAACAACGGATAAGAAGGACGCTCTTCCAACGTATCCTCATACCAAGAGACTCCTGGAGAAATTTGATGAGAATTAATCATAGTAATAATATTTAAACATTAAGCAGAAGATATTCACGCTCCCACGGGCTAATCACTTGCATAAAAGTTTCAAACTCTTGTCGTTTAATAGCAGCATAAGTGCTTACAAATGCATCTCCTAAAATAGCACGTAATGCTTTATCTTGTTCAAATAAATTGACCGCCTCAATTAACCCACGCGGTAATTCAATATTATCAGCATTTACAGTTTTTTCTGCCGGCTCATCTGGTTCAAGCTTGTTCTGCAAACCAATAAGACCACAAGCTAAAGAAGCAGCAAGTGCTAAATAAGGATTGGCATCCGATGAAGGAAGTCTATTCTCAACGCGTCGTCCCTGTGGAACAGAACGTGGCACACGAAACGCTGTAGTACGATTATCGTACCCCCACCGCAAATTAACCGGTGCAGAAAAACACGGCATAAGGCGCCGATAAGAATTAACATAAGGAGCAAGCATAACAAATACTCCTGCCATATGCTTTTGCAAACCACCAATAAAGTGGCGAAAACGCATACTTTCCCCACCATCTTTCTCTGTAAAAATATTGTCTCCAGTTTTTTGATCGATAACAGATTGGTGAATATGCATGGCAGACCCCGGTTGCCCCTGAATAGGTTTAGCCATAAAAGTTGCATACATATTATGTTTAAGTGCTGCTTCACGAATTGTTCGTTTAAACATAAAAACCTGATCAGCTAATTCAATAGGGTCACCATGACGTAAATTAATTTCAAATTGACCGGCTCCTTCCTCATGAATGAGAGTATCAATTTCCAATCCTTGTGCCTCTGAAAATTGATAAATATCGTCAATCAGCTCATCAAATTCATTAACACCCGCAATCGAGTAGCCTTGTCCACCACCAATTGAACGCCCAGAACGACCAACTGGAGGTACCAAAGGGTAATCAGGATCAGGGTTCTTTTCCACTAAATAAAACTCAATTTCTGGTGAAACAATCGGTTTCAACCCCATTTGAGTATAAAAATCAATTACTGTGCGCAAAACATTACGTGGTGTATAATCAACAGCCTGCCCATTTTGATATACAAGATCACAAATCACCTGCGCTGTAGGTGCATCTTCCCATGGCACAATACTCAGTGTAGAAAGATCAGGCTCAAGACGTAAATCACCATCTGTTTTTGGATATTCAAAACCATTTCCATCCTCAGGATAAGATCCTGAAATTGTTGTCATAAAAACTGCTGAAGGCAATGCTAAAGATGTCTCTGATGTGAATTTTTTAGAAAGCATCATCTTGCCACGCGCTACCCCCGCCTGATCGGGTGTGATACACTCAATATCTTCCACATCTCGGAATGAAAGCCATTGCGAAACTTGTTCCCAATTATTTACACCACGCAAACTTTTTAGAAAATCAGAAACAGGCTTATAACCTTTGCGTTTCATTGGCTCGCTATTTCTCACAGCTATAACACACAAACTTAAAAAACAATTAAAGCTCCCCCTTTTTATGGCATCATTTTATGCACAAACACCGTGTAAAACTGCATCAACTTAATTTGTTTTACAAAACATCACAACCTTTATCAAGATAAAATGCGCTTCGTGATATTTTTAAGCTTTCCATTATCTTAAAATATGTTGGAAAAGTGGTACGGTTGGTGGGATTTGAACCTACGACCTCTGGTGCCACAAACCAGCGCTCTAACCAACTGAGCTACAACCGCCTAAAAAATATTTATCCTCTATCTGTGTGACATACGGAAGATCAAGAGAGTTTGCAAGCCCCTTAAAAAGAATCTTACATTTTTTTGTGAAAATACAACAACCTCATGATAAAAGAAGTGCACGTTTTGCCCAATTTTCAACATGATGATCGCGATAAGCTTTTATAGTATCAACGCCATCTTGCTGCATAATTTGTAAAACATCCCTCATAATAGTTACGGCAAGTTCCGGCCCCTCATAAACCATTCCGCTATAGAGCTGAACTAAATCTGCTCCGGCTTTGATTTTTTCTAAAGCCGTTTGTCCATCATGTACACCACCAACACCAATGATTGCAATATCTTTACCCAATCTTTTACGCATTTTCGCAAGTACAACGGTGGAATGCTCAAACAGTGGATGTCCTGATAGCCCTCCCTCCTCGCCAATCAATGCACTATTCTTAAGGCCTTGACGTGAAAGAGTGGTGTTGGAAACAATTAAACCATCAAAATCAGATAGTTTCATTTCCTCAGCTATATCGTCTAATTCTTGCTCCGTTAAATCAGGCGCAATTTTTAAAAAAATCGGAACAGAGACACCATGTTTTTTCTTTTTTTCATTGCGCGCTTGTGAAACAGCCTTCATTAAAAGACTCAAATTACTACGTGTCTGCAAATCACGCAAACCTGGTGTATTAGGTGAAGAAACATTAATCGTGAAATAATCAGCTACATCATAAAAGCAAGTAATGCCTGCAATATAATCGTCAATCTTATTGACCGTATCTTTATTAGCACCAATATTGATCCCTACAATACCGGCCTGCTTACGCATGCAAATCCTTTTGTAAACAGCCTGATGTCCGTCATTATTAAAACCCATTCTATTAATAATAGCTTCATCTTCCACCAAACGGAAAATTCGTGGCTTGGGATTTCCCATTTGCGGTTTTGGTGTAACTGTCCCAATCTCAGTAAAACCAAATCCTAAGTCTAAAACAGCATCTATAACCTCTGCGTTTTTATCAAAACCTGCAGCAAGACCAACAAAATTCTTAAATTTAAGGCCTGCAACAGTTACACACAAACGCTCATCAAAAATTTTTTGATACCCACTCAACCCCGTTTTCAATCCAGCAATGGCCAAACGATGCGCACGCTCTGGATCCAACATAAATAAAACAGAACGACCAATACAATGAAAAAAACTCACAAAACCCCCCTCCATAAAATGAAAACTACCCTTTTCATCTCATTTAAACTTCTCAAAATAAAAAATACCAATAAAATATACTATACAAATAACAGAAATTAACTCCCATAACGAGAAGAAACAATTAATCAAGTTTATTAAAAAAACATCGAGTGGTTAAAAGATTGTCCTTATTTCGAAAATTCTTTCCTACTTCCTTTAATAACCCACCCACATATTAAAAAGTTGACTAATTTCCTCGAAGAGAAAAAGGTGGTCTCGCAAATGCATCCTCTTTTTCAAAATTTTCTATAAAATTCCTGAAATGATTTCATCAATCAAATATATTTTCTCACTTTATCATTGAAAAGAAGAAGATATACAGCCTTTTAGCAAGAAGCTTTCTATTCATCTGAACCTTAAAAGCACACTATCATATAATGAAACATTAATTAGCACTTTTTATACATTGTAATACTATAAGAAAAGAATGCTGATATTTGAAATGTAATTTTTCAAGAAACTAAACTTCTCCCTCTTTCTTTTTTTACCAAAAGTGATAGTTAAAATTGCTGTACATCATATACACGAGGAGGGAAATGCAATGCTTAAAGAATTCAAAGAATTTTCCTTAAAAGGAAATATGATCAATATCGCTACTGGTGTGATTATAGGTAGCACTTTTAGTGGCTTGATCAATTCAATTGTTAACGACATTTTTATGCCAATCATCGGCTTTATCACAGGCGGCATTGATTTTTCTAACATGTTTATTCAGCTCGCTGGAGAGAAAAAAGCCACATTAAGTGCTGCAAAAGAGGCAGGCGCTACCATTGCTTATGGAAACTTTATAACACTTTTTATCAATTTTTTGATTATTACTTGGATCCTTTTTTTGTTTGTCAAAGGCTTAAATAAAATGCGCCGGGAAAAAGAAGAAGTGGAAAAGCTAAAAGAAATGTCTCTTGAAGAACAACTCTTGACAGAAATCAGAGACTTATTAACCGAAAAAAATAAATCCATTCCATAGCTTCACTCACGAAGTATAGGAAAAAACATCTCCACAGTTGTTCCGTGATTGGGTTTTGAAAATAACAAAAACTGACCACCAACCTCTTCCACCATTGTTTTACATATTGGAAGCCCTAAACCAGTCCCGGCAAATATGTTGTCTCCACACTGGCTATCTTTGCGTTCTACCTGACCATAAGGTTGCATAGCTTGCACAACCTCTTCATCACTCATCCCAAGACCATTATCACTAATTGAAATCTTTACTCGCTCTTTTTTTCCATAGGAAACATGAATAACAATTTGTCCACCTGAAGGCGTAAAACGGATGGCATTGGAAAGAAGATTCCATATAATCTGTTGAAATATCTGTTGCGATATATCGATAAATGGCACACGTGCCGGTGAAACAATACGCATAATAATGCCATTATGATTCGCCTGCGTTTCAAGAAAAGCTATACTGGAACGTAAACAAGCCTTTACATCAAATTTTTGGGTCATAAGAGGTGCATCAATTGTGCTATTGGAGCTAGAATAATTTGCTTTAGAGTGATCTAATAATTGATTAACCAGAGATAATATATGTTTTCCAGACGAGACAATATCACGTAAATATCTACGGTAACGCTCATTTTCTATTAAACCAAAACGGCCATTTTTCATAATTTCTGCAAAACCAATAAGAGCATTCAAAGGTGTTCGCATTTCATGAACAACTTCAATCATTTTATTTTCTTCTGATATTTTATCTAAAGGTGATAAAGCCATCCCTGTCATATCACGCAACATAACGACATAATTGTCTTGTAGAGTCAAAGGTACAATTGTCATAGAAACCTTCATATTCTCATGATTTTTTGTCATTAAATCAGCTGTCTCACCATGATTAAATATTTGATTTTTTCCTCTCATACGAATCAATTTAAAATACTCTTCAATCAAATCTCGGCTTTGAAAAGCAAATAATGATGATAACTGCTGCGCCAGTAACTCATCTATTTCATAGCCAATCAATGCCAAAGCAGCATCACTAGCAAACTGAACGCAGCCTTGTCCATCAAGCCACAAAACGCCATCAGTTACTGTATCCAACAATGACAAAATTACTTCAGGTTCCTTGATTAAAGCCTGTTTTATGATATTCACCGATAATGTCTGTGCACATGGCAATTGAACTGGTATTTCCTTAGCTGTATTTTCATACCCTAAAGACAAATGTAATTCCCCGCGCAACCGTTCTGCAATTTCATGAAAAGCTGAGCGCTCTATTTCTGAAAGACCCGATGTTTTTATACCCGGCTTTTTATCACTTTTATCTTGTATATTTTCTTGCGCCTTTAAAACCCCAAAACCGTGGAATCCCTTAAGCTGACGGTTAGTATCAAAAACTGGAACAGCGGACAACTCAACATCAACCCGTTCTAGACAATCATCAACAGGCCACTGAACTTTCTGTTCTCTCCAAGGTATAGCAGCTTCAATAAAGCTACTTAATGACCGATATCCTTCATCATTAAATTGATCAGCAAGTTTATGACAATCAGATCCTATAATACGGGAAGACATAGGGCCGACAGTTTCAGCTAACTCTTTTGAAACCTCATAAAAATAGCCATCTGCATCCATTTTCCAGATAAAACGCCGTGGTAAAAGATGTGGCTTAAAACTAAAAGACCCCTGACCTCTATTCAATTCATCCCCATTCAATTGCGCATATAACACTAAAAAACTCGTTGGCTTTACTCCTAAGCGGATTACACCGACTTGTGTATTAACACCTGCTATAGGTAAAACAGTTTTCACCGGAAGATCATCATCAATCGTTTTGAGTAGAATTTTAATTGTTTCATCAACAAAATTAAAATGAGAAGAAGCCTCCAACACAGTTGCATGTTGATCAATGATTGCAGCAGACATTGTTGCGTCATCCAAACCAGTAATAAGAGAGACATTCTCTTCTAGCAAAGCTTCAAGTAAAAATGCTTTACCTAAACCAGTAATATCAATAGAAGCTATAGAAAATTCAGCACAGCGTTTTAAACCACGCAACGTAATAGAGCGTGTATATTGAGCATTATTTAATATTTGGCGACGCAATTCTTCATCAAAAAAAGACTGCTGTTTAATTGCATCTGTAACAGAAGAAAGACCAAAAAAGCACGCTGCAGCACCATTTAACCAAAGAATATTTCTACCATCGAAGGATAAGACAAAAGCTACCTTTCCTTTTATAAAGGCTTGTTTAATTTCTTTACATTTTAGATAATCTAAAAATGCTAAAGACATTTTCAACCTCTTTTCTATTCATCTGCACTACCTACCAATAATCGTAAATATAAGATAGCATTTCTATTTTGTCTTTCTGTATAAATTCTTTTTAATATTTCGCGACAAAAAATAAGAGCGGAAATAATGTCCGCCCTTATGAAATAAAATCAAGTTTTTAGTTTTTAAAATTACTGTCGTTATGTACTCTTAAAACCATCTTGATCATTGCGCCCATTGAGTAAAATCTCACGTTTTCCCACGTGATTGGCAGCTCCAACAATACCTTCTTCTTCCATTCTTTCAACAAGAGAAGCAGCCTTATTATAACCAATTGCAAGTCGACGCTGGATATAGGATGTTGAACATTTTCTATCACGCATCACAACCTTAACAGCTTGCATATAAAGTTCTTCACCATCCTCACTAGAGCTTCCTGCAGCAATAATTTCAGCAACCGAATGAGCATCTTCCATTTTATCATCATCGTGTTCACTATCTGTTACTGTCGCTAAATAATCAGGTGTTCCTTGTACTTTAAGATGTGCAACCACAGATTCAACTTCTTCATCAGAAACAAAAGGCCCATGAACACGCTCAATGCGTCCTCCACCAACCATATGAAGCATATCTCCTTGACCTAAAAGTGTTTCAGCACCTTGCTCTCCCAAAATTGTACGACTATCAATTTTTGAAGTTATCTGAAAAGAAATACGTGTAGGAAAATTTGCCTTAATTGTGCCAGTAATCACGTCAACAGAAGGACGCTGTGTTGCCATAATAAGATGAATACCTGCAGCACGCGCCATTTGTGCTAAACGTTGAATGACGCTCTCAATCTCTTTACCAGCAACCATCATGAGATCCGCCATTTCATCGACAATAATAACAATATAAGGCAATTGTGTTAAATCCATCTCTTCTTCACGATAAAGTATTTCACCACTTTCTCTATCAAAACCGGACTGAATGGTGCACATAATTGTTTCACCTTTTTCGACCGCAAGCGCAACTCGTGCATTAAAGCCATCAATATTACGTACACCTAGTTTTGCCATTTTGCGGTAACGTTCTTCCATTTCACGAACAGCCCATTTTAAAGCTGTTACAGCTTTCTTTGGATCAGTTACTACAGGTGTTAGAAGATGAGGAATGCCATCATAGATAGAAAGCTCTAACATCTTAGGGTCAACCATAATTAAACGGCATTGCTCTGGTGTCATTCGATAAAGAAGTGACAAAATCATTGTATTAATAGCAACAGATTTACCCGACCCTGTCGTGCCTGCAATCAATAAATGAGGCATTTTTGCTAATTCTGCAATTACAGGATCACCATTAATTCCCTTCCCCAAAGCAAGAGCTAATTTAAATTCACTATCGCGAAAAGTGCTCGACTGAACTAATTCACGCAAATAAACAGTTTCACGTACTGCATTTGGTAATTCAATTCCAATAACATTACGCCCAGGAATCACAGCAACACGTGCAGACATGGCAGACATAGAACGAGCAATATCATCAGAAAGACCTATAACTCGCGATGATTTTACCCCAGCAGCGGGCTCAAATTCATACATTGTTACCACCGGTCCTGAGCGAACATGAATAATTTCGCCTTTAATACCAAAATCTTCCAAAACGCTTTCTAAAAGTCCAGAACTGCGCTCCAGCATTTCTTGAGAAATCGCTGTATCATCCTGAAAAACAGGCTCTTGTAATAATTCAATCGGAGGTAATTCATAAATATTACTGTTAACAGATTGAGAGCTTGGTATAAAAGCAGAAGTATGATTGCTAAACGACATATCTGTAGTTTCCATCGTACTTCCTACTGCTTTTGTTACAGAAAGATCTTCCACACTTTTTGTTACATCAGTTGTCATACAATTAGCAATGTTATGGGGATCATCGCCTACTGCAGTGTCTATCACGTCGCTTATCTCATGATTAGGCGTTTCAACAACAGACAGTTCTTGAACCTTTTCAATTTCTTCATTTTTTCCCAAAACAGGCTCAGTGCTCTGTATTTGAGCCTCTCTAACAATTTCATCGTTAGTATGATCTAAATCAGAAGTTCCCTCATTACCCTGAACATCATTTTCTGAAACTTCTGGCACAGTCACATTACAAGATTGCGGGAAATGGCATTCAAGCACACGGTAAAAAGTAGAAACTGATTCATCAAAAGAAGAAGTCTTTCCCAACAAAGCCTTATTATTTTCTAAATTAACAGATGCATCTTTTTCTTGTGAAATTTTAACATTGACTTGCTCTAGTAAAAAGGGCTCACACTCAAAAAATGCATCATCAGAAAGATAAGAAACAGGTTTTGTTTCTTGCGCTACACTCTCTACCTGCAAGGTATTCTCAACTGTATTTTTTTCGATTGGTGTACTAATAGTCTGTTGCACTGATTGTCCAAGAGTTGTTGAACAATAAAGTGATACTTTATTTTCAAGTGATTGAGAATGAAATACCTCTTCTGTCAATTGAGGTTGCATTTTAAATTCTGCAACATCCGTTAATTTCTGCGGTTCTTGCTTTGCAAAAGTTTCAAATCGCTTTGCAAAAATTGGATTTTCTTCTATACGACGACGCAAAATTTCAACTTCTGGAGTTCGAGTGAAACGCACATTCTGTTCAAGAGTAAATGCCTTTTTCCACACTGTCGGATAAGAAAACATCTTATCAGAACTGCCAGATGAGTTTTGTTCTGATGCATTTTCTGCATCCTTATCAACCAAACAAGACGTAGACATAGATATAGTTTTTAAATTACGCATAATATCCAACAAAATTATAGTAACGAGAATGATCTTTCAAAAAAGAATGCGCAAACGATACACTATGAAGGTTAATAACCTTTTGTCATCAGCCAATTTTAAACGAAAAATAAGCATCATTAATTGTATTTTTATTAAGAAAAATTTAAATGCATCTAAAAACTTCAGAAATCCATCTAATAAGAAGAGCTTGATTTTATTTCCTCATAAACTTTCAATACTGAAAACTTTTCATAAGACATACTCTATGAACAATATGTCAAACCAACTGCTCTATTAATGCAAACACTATTTTATAAAATTATATAAAAATAATTATTACCTTTTTTCAATTTGGCAAAACCCCACCATCTCAAATATGCTTAAGTGCACACTTGCGATATAATAATTAACGTTCACGCATACTTAAGCAAAATACTCTTGTTATAAAAATCTAGTAGTATACAATTTAAAAACGAAAAAATAGGAAACAAGCCATGTTAAATAAACGAAAATTTTATATTAATGGCCTCTGGAATGATCCGAGTACTCCCAATGATCTGTATGTCATTGACCCTTCAACAGAAGAAGCTTGCGCTATTATCAATATTAACAGTATCCAAGATACAGATAAAGCGATTGTAGCCGCTAAAAAGGCTTTTCAAAACTGGAAAACAACCACACCGAGTCAACGTCTTTCCTTTGTTAAAAAAATTTTAGAAATCTATGAAAAACGCTCTGAAGATATGGCTAAAGCCATTTCAATGGAAATGGGTGCGCCTATCGATATGGCACGCAATGCGCAAACTGCAGCTGGTAGTGATAATATTCGCGATTTCATTAAAGCTTTTGAAGAATTTTTATTCCAAAAAGCTTTAATAGAAGGAAACAATAACGCAATCCTTCAGTATGATTCTATCGGTGTTGTAGGATTGATCACTCCATGGAATTGGCCCATACATCAAATAACCCTTAAAGTTATCCCCGCATTATTGGCTGGTTGCACTATGGTTTTAAAACCCTCTGAAATTGCTCCTCTTTCAGCCATGCTCTTTGCTGAAATTTTAGATGAAGCTGCTCTACCTGCCGGTGTTTTTAATCTCATCAATGGCGATGGAGATAACGTAGGCTCTTATTTATCTTCTCATCCAGATATAGCAATGATTAGTTTTACCGGCTCAACCAGAGTAGGAAAAATTATTTCTAAAAACGCTAGTGATACTTTAAAGAGGGTCTGTCTAGAACTTGGAGGTAAAGGAGCCAATATCATCTTTGCCGACGCCGATATAGATGCCGTTCAACGCGGTGTACGGCACTGTTTTTACAATAGTGGGCAGAGTTGCAATGCACCAACGCGCATGCTTGTGGAACATTCAATCTATAATGAAGCTGTAAAAACAGCACAGCATATTGCGCAAACAACCACAGTAGCCCCAAACCACAAAGCAGGAGATCATATTGGCCCTGTAGTCTCAAAACAGCAATATGATAAAATCCAAGCCCTTATTCAATCTGGAATTGATGAGGGTGCAACTCTTGTCGCAGGTGGAATTGGTTTGCCCATAGGAATGACACGTGGTTATTATGTACGCCCAACAGTTTTTGCCGATGTTAAATCTGACATGCGCATTTTCCGAGAAGAAATATTTGGTCCAGTCCTTTCGATCCTTCCCTTTAATACAGAAGATGAGGCTGTAGCCTTGGCCAATGACACAGAATATGGACTCACAAATTATATACAATCGCAAGATCAAGCTAAATGTCGGCGTATCGCTGCACAATTGCGTTCTGGCATGGTGGAAATTAATGGACATGACTTACCAAATGGTAGTTATTTTGGAGGAGTAAAATTTTCCGGACGTGCCCGTGAAGGTGGAAGATGGGGAATTGAAGAATTTCTGGATACCAAAGCAATTTCGTACTGGTAAAAGAATCTCATAAAAAACTTCAAAAACAGGACCGTATGGTGATACAACAAATAACAGATGAAAGCGCTCTTGGGCAACGTATTGATCAATGGCTTGCCCAAAAATATCATAATGAGCTATCGCGTTCACGTTTGCAAACTCTGATACGTGAAGGTTACCTTAAAGTTGATGGTCAATTAATAAAAGAACCAAAAACAAAATTGCAACCTAACCAGGCGATTGAATTGATAATACCTCCTCTCAAGAACGTACATCTTGAAGGCGAGGCTATTGTACTTGACATTCTATTTGAAGATGATCACGTCATTGTTATCAATAAACCAGCTGGTCTTGTTGTCCATCCTGGTAATGGAAATTGGACTGGAACATTGGTTAATGCCCTTATTCACCATTGTGGTGATAGTTTATCTGGTATTGGTGGTGTTAAACGCCCTGGTATTGTCCACCGTCTTGACAAAAACACAAGCGGGGTGATGGTTGTTGCTAAAAATGACTTTGCTCATAAAAGTCTCAGTGCCCAATTTTCTGACCATGGGCGTACTTGCGCATTAGATCGGCGCTACCATGCTTTGATTTGGAACGCTCCACGTCGCAACATTGGAACAATTGATGTGCCCCTTGGCCGCTCCCCCCATAACCGAATAAAGCAAACTGTTGTCCGCCACCAAAATGTTCATGCTCGCCATGCTATTACGCATTTTTCTTTACTTGAAAAATATAAAACCTGTGCGGATGCAGAACCCTTCGCCAGCCTTCTGGAATGTCGCCTGGAAACTGGACGCACACATCAAATCCGTGTTCATATGGCCCATATCGGACATCCACTTGTAGGTGACACAGTTTATGGAAATGCCTTTAAAACAAAAGCGAATACTCTTAATTCGACGATTAAAAATGCTATTGATCAATTCAACCGGCAAGCACTTCATGCAGTTAGCCTAACTTTCGAGCATCCCGCTAAAGGTGAAATTATGTCTTTTTCCTCACCTCCTCCTCAAGATATGGCTGAACTTATCAATCATTTTAAAAAACTTGATTGGAACTTTTACCCATCTCAATGATTTCAATAATAAAATATCCATTTTCGAACAAAATTAAAAATTATAGTGATGGAAAAAAGAAAGAAATACTTATATAGTACTTGGAAATAGAATTCGCCTTATTAGGGAATTCATATGAAAGGAGGGTGCTATATGGCCCATGTAAATTTGCCATCAATCATAGCAGGTGATGGAGGTTTAAATCGTTACTTAGAAGAAATACGTCGTTTTCCAATGCTTAAGCCAAAAGAAGAGTATATGCTAGCTAAGCGGTATCGTGAACATGACGATCCAAAAGCTGCGCATAAACTAGTAACGAGTCATTTACGTCTCGTAGCTAAAATTGCAATAGGATATCGAGGTTATGGCTTACCTATTGGAGAGGTTATTTCAGAAGGTAATATTGGACTTATGCAAGCTGTTAAGCGTTTTGAACCAGAACGTGGATTCCGTCTTGCAACTTATGCGATGTGGTGGATTAAAGCATCGATCCAAGAATATGTTTTACGTTCTTGGAGTTTAGTAAAAATGGGAACAACTGCTAATCAAAAGCGTTTGTTCTTCAATCTTCGTAAACTAAAAAATAAACTTCAAGCTCTTGACAACGGTGATCTCAATGCAGAACAAGTCAAAGAGATCGCAACCCGATTAAATGTCACGGAAGATGAAGTTGTATCCATGAACCATCGGCTTAGCGGCGATACTTCACTCAATGCGCCTCTTCGTACAAAAGAAGGTGAGAAAACCGAATGGCAAGATTGGTTAGTTGATGATTCAAATAGCCAAGAGCAACTTTTAATTGAACAAGACGAATTAGAAAACCGCCGCTCTATGTTAATACACGCTATAGATAATCTTAATGAGCGTGAAAAGCATATATTTAAAGCACGCCGTTTAAGTGATGAATCGCTGACACTTGAAGAACTCTCAAATACATTCAACATCAGTCGAGAGCGTGTAAGACAAATCGAAATGCGTGCATTTGAAAAAGTGCGCAATTCTATTAAAGCAGCTATTCTATCCCAGAAAAAAGCACAACAACAGCGCTCTTTGCGCATTTGTGAAGTGAATCGGAATTAAAGTAGAGAGATACCTCAACCCATCTTAAACCAACCTATTAAAAGGTTGGTTTATAGGGGTTGAGCTCTTTTTTCATTTTAATATATTATTTCCTAATCAAAAATTGTTTGTTTTGCTGTTTGTGCAAGCCATTGTTCAATAACTTCATTAAAAATAGCCTTGCCTGTTGGCCCTTTTGTAAAAGTTAATTCGCTCATATGGCCGTTTTTGTCACTTATCACCAAATGAATCCAATCTAATTCGCGAATTATTTGTAAGTTTTGGTCAAGAAATGGATGATTGTTACTTAATGCAAAAAGAAAAAAATCATCATCAATCTTAGCTATAGAAGCTCTTTCTAAGGGTTGACCGACTGC
Organism: Bartonella capreoli; assembly: GCF_902813205.1. Taxonomy (NCBI): domain Bacteria; kingdom Pseudomonadati; phylum Pseudomonadota; class Alphaproteobacteria; order Hyphomicrobiales; family Bartonellaceae; genus Bartonella; species Bartonella capreoli. Next base: position 11,843 of record NZ_CADDZX010000007.1, on the reverse strand, counting down.
TTGTTTACTGGCCTTAAAGGTTAACTCTTTAATATCATGTATTGCTTGACCTGAAAATTTATCAGTAGTCATAAAAACAAGATCCATAATATAAGCTGTAGGGAAAGATGGATCAACATTACGGCGCAAAGTTAACTGTAATAATAACCCCTCACTTGGAATGTTTATATCACCTCGTATAGCTAATTCTTCTGGTGCATTTTTAACAGAAGCTTCTTTTATAAGCGACCACCAAACATTACCCATTACCACTTTTTCTGAATCATGATCTGCATGTGTCTTATAGAATATAGCTTCACCTGGATGTTCAATTGTTTTCGAATTGCCAGCAACAACTGTTGATGCCTCTTCCTCACTCAGTTCTGTTTTTTTATCTTTTTTTTCAATTGAACCAGCATCAATTTCACTCCCATCTTCTAATAAGCGTTGCGTCAACTTTTGATTAGCTTGGCCCTCTTTTTGTAATCCATTAGAAGCTTGAATATTTACCTCTTGTATCTGATTATTGTATGATGTGAACATATATTCACCAACAAAAAAAGCGCCGATCAATAGAATTAAAAAAACAATAAAAATAACGATACCTATTAAGATACGCTTTTTTATAATTGACCGATTAGCACGCCGAAGAGCCTGAGCAAAAATATGTGAAACAACATGAGAAGTATCTGTTTGTAAAGCTACATTTTTTCGAGTATTTTTTTTAATATTCAAATGCACTTTACTCGAACAAGGAGCTAAAGAAGTATCCATATCGGTAGGCTCTGTATTTGACACTTTCGATTCTACAGAAAGCTTATCAGGCGTTTTTTTACTCTTTCTACCACTAACAGGTGGTTGTTGCTTTTTTTCTTCTGTAACTACAGCTGATGTATCACCACTTTGTGATAGTATAGACTTTTGTACATTTTCGTTATTGTTATCTTTACCTGTAAGATCCCACCCCATAACCGAAGAAAGCAACTCTTTTTCAGCAGTTAAATATTCCTCTTCAATAGCCACAATAGCACTTTGTAAAGCCTGTCTTTGTGCATCTGCCATTTTTTGGGGCATTTTTATTTCTAAAAATTTATGCTCTAGTATTTCAAAGGCTTGTTTATAAATCCGCTCACGCAACTGTGGTGTAATATTATTTTGTGCATCAATTTTCTTTTTTAAAATCCCAATGAAATCTACCATATTTTATATAGTCTTTCTCAAATTTAAGAAAAATTTAGTTCACAAAAGCTTAAACCGTTTGCAGTCTCTCTTCTTGAATCTTATAAATTGATTATAATTTATTGGCACAAAATACTGTAGCAGTTTTAAAACGCATAAAAAATAAAGAAAATATAGGATTAAAGCCAATATTGAAATTTATAAACAACGACTAATCTGCAAAAGGATCAGTAATCATAATTGTATTTTTACGCTCAGAGCCAGTTGACAATAAAGCTATTGGTACACCTATCAATTTCTCAATATAGCGTATATATTCTATAGCCTGCACCGGTAATTCTGCCCAGCTCTTTGCGCACGCTGTCGTTTCCTTCCAACCTTTTAATGTTTCATAAATTGGCTTCACATGAGCTTGCGCCTCCATAGAAGATGGTAAATAATCAATTCTTTTACCATCAAGTTCATAACCCACACAAATTTTAATTTCTTCTAAGCCATCCAGAACATCAAGTTTTGTCAGTGCAATACCATGAATGCCGCAAATACCTACCGTCTGACGTACTAAAACAGCATCAAACCAACCGCATCGACGTTTTCGGCCAGTCACAACACCAAACTCATTCCCATGCGTCCCAAGAAATTCACCAACATCATTTATCTGCTCTGTTGGAAATGGCCCCTCCCCCACACGTGTTGTATAAGCCTTTGTAATACCTAAAACATAATGGATTGAACCAGGCCCCATACCTGACCCTACAGCAGCTTGCCCAGAAACTGTATTAGACGATGTCACATAAGGATAAGTCCCAAAATCATTATCTAACAACGCGCCTTGCGCACCTTCAAAAAGAATGCGCTTTCCCATTTGACAGCTTTCATTCAAAAGACGCCATGTACAATCCATAAAGGGTATAATTTTATCCGCCACCTGCATTAATTCATCATATAGAGTTTGTGAATTAATTTCTGCAATTCCCATACCACGACGTAAAACATTATGATGTTCCAAAAGCCGCTCGATCTTAGCCATAAGTGTATCAGCTTCAGCCAAATCCATCACACGGATAGATCGACGGCCTACTTTATCTTCATAAGCAGGACCGATACCACGCTTTGTTGTACCAATTGGCAAACTTGAAATATTATTTTCTCTCACTGTATCAAGATCACGGTGTACAGAAAGAATTAAAGGAGCATTTTCAGCAATACGCAAAATTTCTGGTGTAATCTTTACACCCTGAGAATACAACTTGTTTAATTCCGCAACAAAATGATGGGGATCAACCACAACACCATTACCAATAATTGACAACTTTCCACGAATCAAACCTGACGGTAAAAGTGATAATTTATAACTCACCCCGTCAACAACCAATGTATGACCTGCATTATGCCCCCCTTGATATCGGACAACAATATCTGCACGTTCTGACAACCAATCTACAATTTTACCTTTGCCCTCATCGCCCCATTGTGTGCCGACCACTACTACATTGGCCATAATTTTCTCCGTCGTGTTTGGTGAAATAACGCCAGCACCCCAAAACAAGAGGCTTTTTATAGACAGATCCTATAAAAAGTGCGACTTTTCATTTCAACTTTTTGCCGATTTTATATTATTAAGCCACAAATTCCTCGATAATCAAGATAAATCACACCATAAGTACCAATTTAGCTCATTTTTTCTTGTCTTTTCCAACATATGGCGAATAACTAATTTGTACATCCCGATCTTTAAAACCTAAACAATAGTTTGTATAATTTAGCTGATATAAACACACAAAGTATCACATAAGTTTTTTCATTTTATTTGCTTAAAAAACAGCATTATGAAAACATTAAAAGTTATTTAAAGATGAGCTTTTTCAACTTGAAATGCCCATTCAAGCCAATTTGTTAATAACTTAAGATCAGAAGCTTCAATTGTTGCACCAGTCCAAATCCGAAACCCTGGAGGTGCATCCCGATAAGCACCAATATCATAAGCAACACCAGCTTTCTCAAGACGGGTTACAATCGCTTCTACAAAAGACCTCTGCCCTTTAATATCCAGATTAGCAATAATTGGATCCACAATTGTTAAACAAACAGATGTATTAGAACGTGTCTGAGGGACCTTTGCTAAATGTTCTAACCAAAGTGTTCTGCGGACAAAACTATTAAGAACGGCAAAGTTTTCATCAGCTCGCCTTATTAAGGCCTGCAAACCACCTAGAGATTTTGCCCACCTTAATGCATCAAGATAATCTTCAACACACAACAAAGAAGGTGTATTAATCGTCTCACCATTAAAGATACCTTCGTTTAATTTTCCATCTTTTGTCATACGGAAAATTTTAGGCAAAGGCCAAGCTGGACTATAATGCTCAAGCCGCCTCACAGCACGAGGACTTAAAATCAACATACCATGAGCTGCTTCACCACCTAAAACTTTTTGCCACGAAAAAGTAACAACATCTAATCTTGAAAAATCAAGATTTTGTGCAAAAACTGCTGATGTTGCATCACAAATTGTTAATCCTTCACGTTTCTTTGGAATGAAATATGCATTAGGAACGCGCACACCTGAAGTTGTCCCATTCCATGTGAATACAACATCACGATCAAAATCAATTTGTGTTAAGTCTGGCAATTCACCATAAGGTGCTTCCAACCGACGCACATCAGAAAGTTTTAATTGCTCAACAACATCGGTAATCCAACCTGAACCAAAGCTTTCCCAAGCCACCATATCAACACCGCGTTCCCCCAATAAAGACCACAGAGCCATCTCAACAGCACCTGTATCCGAGGCAGGAACAATACCAATACGATAATCAGAAGGAACATTAAGGATATCATGGGTTAAACTAATAACTTCAGAAAGTTTTAATTTGCTCATTTGGGCGCGATGCGAACGCCCAAGTAATGCATTTTCAAGAACCTCCACACTCCACCCAGGCCTCTTACTACAAGGACCTGAAGAAAAATGAGGATTATTTGGACGAGAACACGGCTCCTTCAACAATATCATTATTCCATTCCGACAAAAAGCTCACTTTTCGTTGAAAAAAATCGCTTATAAAAACGTTACTCTTATAGCTCAATTATGCGAGCATAAAGAATGTTTTCCATTTTTTTGTATAAAATTAAACATAAAAAAAGCCATTATGAATAACACTTCAATCAAGAGCACTTTTAATTAAAATTGTTCTTTATTTACATCAAAAGAAGATAGTATTCTAACCACAACACATCTAATTTACCACAAAATACTTATCAAATTAATTTCACAAAAGAATAATCATAATATCTGAAATATAAAGATAAACTTGTAAAAATTGATTATTTTTATTTTGACGGCTAGACAGCGAGAATTTTAATGTTATAACCGCACACGTTTCATATATTTATTGAAACGTGCCCAGATAGCTCAGTTGGTAGAGCAGCGGACTGAAAATCCGCGTGTCCGTGGTTCGAATCCGCGTCTGGGCACCAGCCTCTTTTTTATAGCGTATAACCCATTGATTTTATTGCTATTTATTTAAGGTTAGGGATAAAATAATAAGGGTTAGGGAATAGGATTTTGCAATTTGTCTTTCCAAACTGCATTAAGATCATCCTGATTTCTTGTTAATAGGTCTCCACCCACAGGAACGTTTTCCGTTTTGGTTATGCTTTAAAATGTCTCGTGCTAAGTTTGGACTGATTGCATTGAGATCTTGCCTCTCCAAATATATTGGCAACCACCCGAGACAAGAAGTGTATTCATTTTTTGCGCACCCACTCAGAAAGATCAGAGCGTATATCCACATCACTTTTCTTGTTAACTTCATCTTCTACTTCAAACCGTGTTATAGCTATTTTTAAAGTTTTCTCAGTCCGTTTGCGTTGCTCAACTTTCTTTCCAAACCGAAAAATCTTAGCTAAAGTTACAAAAAAAGCGGCAAAAGCCGCCGCCACCATCAGTAAGTATTTCTTTCCCCACCAAATCATAACCGTTGCTCCCAAAAACGTTGAGCAACAAAAGCAACGCCTACACAAGCTGCTAAAACCATAATTGCAGCAAAAGCCCACTGAACCGGACCATTACCAGCAAGCAACCCTCCAAGCCCAGAAAAAGACCCGATGATGGGAGCTAACATTTCTACTTTAAAAGCACTTGTTGATTCTTTTGCTTCTACTGCTTGATAATTAGAAGAAACATAAGCACTCGTTGCCCATAACCCCGCTTCAGCAGCACGCCTGTGGACTAACCCTTTCAAACGTTTGCCATCAGCCATTGTCCATTTTTGTAATTCAGCCGGTACAGCTTCATAATCCCCTTTATTAAGCTTTTTAAGCAAGGTAGAGCGTTGAAAAGCATTCACACCAACATTATAACAAAATGAAACAAGAGCCCCAAACTGCTCATCACTTAAATCAACGCAAACTGATTTTTCTACTGCTGCTTCATATTTCTGCAAATCAGTTAACAGCATGGTTTCAGCTTTTTGCTTGGTAATCACCATACCCTCAACAACATCTGGTTTACCAGCTTTTCCCGTATGGCCATATCCAATGGTCCAAACACCAGATGCATCTTGATAAGCGTTCAGTCGCAAACCTTCCCATTTTTTTAAATAGTTTAAACAGTCTTTACTTATTCTTCGTGCCATCGTTTCATTCCATTTCTATAAATACACTTTAATTAATACAGCGCCGTCTCCCCCAGCACCACTCGATGAAGATGTCGCATCTTTCCCGGGAAAATATCCACCACCGCCACCATGGTAACTCTTATCTTTGCCAACACTCCCCCATCCCCCATGACCACCCCACATGCTATGCCCCCCACGTCCTCTAACACCATTATCACCGTTTTTTTCCTTACCTTTTCCACCTAAGCCACCCCCTGCCCCTCCTCCTCCACCACCATAAACACTGTCTCCACCATTACCGCCCATGCCGCCTTTACCACCAATTCCTTGATCACAATCACCGCCTTTACCTCCAACACTACCTCCTCCGCCACCACCCCACATACTATTGCCTCCTTTACCACCCCGACCGCCTTCACCACCTAAACCACTTTTGCTGCTACTGACCCAGCCCCCATGACCACCCCAACCTCCAACACCGCCACAGTTATATATACTGTTTCCACCATCGCCACCTCCGCCGCCTTTACCACCATTACCGGCACGCCCACCTTCACCGCCTCTACCTCCATTACCGGCACTTTTTAAAAAATTATCGCCCCCTATGCCCCCTCTGCCCCCTTGCCCTCCAGTGCCATTTTTACCGCCTTTGCCCCCTTCACCCCCATTACCACCAAATCCACCTAGCCTACCAACTTCACCATTCTTGCCATCACCCCCAATACCATTTTGATCCTCTGCATCAGCTCCATTATCGCCCTTGGCACCATGAATACCACTAGGATCGTATCCGAAAGAACCACCAGAAGCTGTAATAAATTGACCAACTTTTGTGTTTTTTCCAGCAAAACTGCTATTCTCAGCTGTCCCCCCACCCTTGCCGATAGTTACTTTACTGTCGCCAAGAAACTTTTTCTTTGTTCTCACATAAACACAACACCCACCATTACCACCATGACGAGCATTATTATCACCAGCATTACCACCACCCCAAGCCCATATTTCAAGCTCGGTATCTTCAGTAACACCTTCTGGCCATGCAATTTCCCCACTTTCCGTCATAAAAATCTCAACAGGTTTGCTAATGCCCACACCCACACTATTACTGCTGCCACCATTACCACTTCCAGCATTTGCTTTGATAGAAGCAACAAGGTGAGCCGGGGATATCAATGCATTTTCTGCTTTGATGCCATCAATCCAATCTTGCTTTTCAAGAGGATGAATAAGATCAACTGCTTTTTGCACCTTATCGGCAGTCTTTTGTGCAGCCACTGCAGTGCTTTGTGCATCTTTTGCTGTATTTAAGGCACCTGTCACTTCTTCTTGCACCTTATCGGCAGTTTCTTGCGCCTTATCTGCCACTGTTTTTGCACTTGTCGCTGCTTCCTTTGCATCCACGACATTACTGTATACCTTATCAGCAGTTTCTTTTGCATCCTTTGCTACGCTTAAAGCATCAGCTGCCGTTTCTTTTGCAGCCTCTGCAGTGCTTTGCACCTTATCGGCAGTCTCTTGTGCAGCCACAGCAGTCTCTTGTGCCTTATCAGCAGTACTCTGAGAATCTTTTGCAGTGCTTTGTGCATCTTTAGCTATGCTTAAAGCATTCTCCGCAATCTCCTTAGTCTCACCGGCTAGATTGACCCCACATTGAGCTGTTGTTTGTGCTTGTTGTGCAGCCTCTTCAATTTGATCAATCTTTGTAATCTGGATACGTTCTTGAGGCGTTAGGATAAGATGCTTCTCTCCCTCTTTCATATGATCCATAGCAAAAACATCTTTTGCTATTTTATCTGGATCATAAACTGATTTTGACATCGCAAGAGATTTTGATAATGCAAAATGATTGATGGTATCTTTAAGATCGACAGGCGATATAGGATAATTGATATCCTCATCTGCCTTCTTCCATTTTTCTATTGTAGGGCATTCAGAACTTATCCATTGTAGCTTTACCCTTTCTTCTGCAGTCAAAATCTTCTTTGTATCACCTTCAACCATATTCTCCATAGAGAAGGCATCTGACCTCACATGAGTAGGATCATAAATAGCAACACTCATATCACCAATTCCCAAAGGCGATAGCTTTATCCAGCCACTACCCGATAAAACTGTATTCTCATGAGGATCCCCACTGGTGTTGATATCATTAACTGTAACCGTATCTTTGTAAGCCAGTGCTCCAACATCTCTTTTTGCAACGGCTTCATCAGCTTTCTTCCCTTGAGCAGCAGTCGCAAAATAACCCATAGAATAAGCCGCTGCACTGCCTAATGAAGAGGGTGCAACAACCTTACTGTCTAAAACACCTTCTTTGACTTCCTTATTTGTTGCTGGTTCAATTTCAAACTTGTGTGTGTGATAGGGAATAGGCATCGCTTTAAATTCCTTAATTTATATCCTCGGGATGTATTAGATTGACAAGTTGTAAACGCAATTCATCAATGGCTTTTTGCAAAGCTTTAATGCGTTGATCTGTTTCTTTTTGATAAGCTGTAAAAGCGCTTGAAAGATCATGTTGAATATCGTCTTTGACCTTATCAAGGATCTTATTTAAGGGCGCATGAACTAATCTATGACTTGCATAAAAAAGAACACGAATCTGCCCTGTGTCGGCAATCTCATCAATTGCCGAGGGACTATTGATCATCTTTAAAAAACCTTATGATTTTATGGCGTAAACAACCGTTGTATTAACAGGGCGGGTTTCTGCTGCACCTGTTGAAGAAATCGTTGCACTATGCGTATGTGCACCTGCTGAGCCTGTATTTGCTCTTATATTTTGGTTATAAAAGGCAGGGTTTTTTCCACCAATAGGACTGCCAGGTATTCTTAACGCCTCATACTGAAACTGGTGCACATGCGCCCCTGCTGATTGAACGGTGCAGTTATGTGTATGCGCTTTCAAGCTATCTTGCTGCTTTTCAGCAAACTTTCTATCTTTATCTATACCGCGCCCATCATCAAAACCACGTAAAAACATCCCCCTAAAATCGGGTACCTTAAAAGTAGTATCACTATCTGTCCCCCAATGCTCACCTATTGCTTTGAATAAACGAGGATATTTTACACGCTCATAACTTGCACCATCACACAAAAGCCAACCATTAGGTAATGCTTTCATAGCAAATGTCGCAATAAACCCAGGGGGAAAAATTTCTATCTGAGGAGGTGTTTTTGGGGTTGGGTTTAATAAATACCAACCATCAAGACTTCTTGTTAGTGTGCTGTTATTATAGATCAGCTCATAAATGCCATCCTTTTGCAGCTCACCGCCTTCTAAGGATATAACACCTGCATCGGTCATCTTATAAACAGGCTTTTCACTCAAACGATTGACGGTTATTGTTGTCGCACCAACATTTGTGTCGCTTGCTCTAAAACGTATAAAGACATCATTCTTATATTCCGTGATGGGGGAAATCGTGTTCAATGTAATTGATGTTGTCTTACCTTCACTATTGACGATAAATTTTGCTTCAATTGTCCCGCCATTATCTGCAAGATATTCTCGTATACGCTGCATCATAGCACGGGCACTATTATTAACAGAACTAGGCGGCTGTCCTTGTGCCCAATTAATAATATCATCTGAGTGTGCGTTTGTATCCGCTGTCAGTGACCAATCATAAATATCAGACATTATAAACTCCTGCCCTTGTTAAGAACTCTTTGCGCAATTGATCTCCTCTTTGTCGACCAGTTAAAGAAGAAACAGGTTGACGCCGTGACGGATCAATCAAAGGCGTTAAATCCGCAGGGCGTGTCCCACCTTGTGCAAACACAGGTTGCTGCATCATTTGATTTTGTGCCATCTGTATCTGTTGATCATAATTTTGCGCATTCTCTTTGATTAACTGCGTCAAACCTGCCACGCCTTTTTTTAGAAAATCAGCATGACCACCCTGCTCCTGCAATGGAGCATTCTGTGCCACCAATTGATCACCCTGCATTACATTTTGAAGTCTTTGCATGCCACGTGGTGGAACTGTATTCCTATAACCTTGCTCAGGTTGTGCTGTTCTATTGTACTGCTGATAAACATGATTCATAAAATCACCTGCTGTTGCACCAGGGCGGCCACCATTAAGCGCTATTGCCTGGGCGCTTAACAGCTGGCTTGCTGGTGCATCGGGGTTCTTAATAAGCCTTGCAGCCCCCGCTGGCCCTTGTTGGTGTGCTAAGTAAAGTTCAGCTTCTGAAGGGGCTCTTCCCAAAGCTGTTTGCAAATAACGAATATTGTCTTTGGTTAACCGCGCCATCGCATCAATCGATTGAAGGGGATCAAACTTATTATCCAGCTTATATTGGCGTGCTGTGGAATCTAAAAATTGATAAAGCCCACCTGCACTACTGTTCTTATTTCTTGCATTGGGATCACCACCACTTTCTATCATCGCAACGCGTTTAAGAAAGCTTTCGGGTAAATCATACCTTTGTGCCGCTTGGGAAATGGCACTGTGAACATGAGGATGAAAATTAATCATTAATTTTTAAGCCATCTAGTATAGCTGCCCGTCGATAGAACATTAAGCAAATTGATGAACTTTACAAGTTCTTCTTGTGTGATTAAACGCTTCTGTTCTGCTTTACGAAACTTGTTAATTAACTCAACAGATTTTTGTCTCGATAACCTAACATCCCCACGTTCATGGGCTGTTATCAGTTCTGCAATATCTCTCTCGACATTTCTATCGATTGATGACACTCCACGCTTTACTGGTCCTGTAAAAAAATTCATTATTGTAGTACGAAGGCTAGACTTACTTACATTATCAAGTGCTTCTCCTGCCTTTGATCCGAGCTCACCCTCGTTCCTTGGAAGGCGCGCAAATAACTCTGATCTCTCAACCTCTGGCCGTAAAGCTTTCACCATTTGGTTTGCTTTATCCTCACCATAAATCAGCCGTAATTTCTCTTGTCCACTTTGCGTATTAAACAAACTTGAAAGATTATTTTCAGGGCTTTGTACATTGGCTGCTGCATGTTCTATCTGTGAACGTGCACCTTTTCTAAACGCATCCAGTTCTTTAGATTCCAAGCCTGAAAGCTGATTTTTGATCATATCAAGCGTAACATTCTTATCAAACGCTTTTTCACCCTGAGATAAGGCATTACCCAGAGTGCGCTCGTCATGGTAAAATTTGCGCGCCTGGGTGTAATGTGGAGATGATGTATCTAAAACACGAAGCAAACGTTCCTTCACATTCATCAAATCTGCAGCATGTGTTTGATTGTCTTCTCTGAGAGCTAATTTAATCTGATTGTCTATATCGCCCTTTATTCTGTGCAAAATCCGCATACTCATTTCTGGATTTTTACGATTTGCCCTAACTGTTTCATCTCCCACATTCAACAAACCCGCAATTGCTTTTTTACGTGCATCATTAAACGCAGGACTGTCCTCTAAAAGAGGTAAATCCTTCACAACAGACTCTGCAATGGGTGCAGTAAATGCCTTTTCATAGAGCGGTTCAGCCTCTCTTTTTGCGTTGTTAATAATGTCTTGCTTTAAATCAAGTGTATTGACTTTCTCACCAAGTGCTTCATTCAGCCTTTCCCTTACACGTTGAGTACTTTCAGCTTGCCTAGCTCCTAAACGATTGCTCATTGTTGAATGTGTAGGATAGTCTTTTTTTGCCTCTCTTAAGGCCCGTGCAGCAAGCTGATCACTTAAATCAATGATCATTGAATCAGGGCCTTTCCACTTTAAAGCCTTGTCAAGATCATGAATACCTGCACTGTCTAAAGCACGACTTATCTCTTTAAGCGCTTTGTTGCTTATTTGAACTTCACCTGGTTGACTTCCACGAACCCATTTTGGAAGCGTTTTTTTAACAAAAGAAGGCGTTGCACTAGCTGGTTTTGTGACAAGAGGCGCTGCTGCTGATAGAGCAAAAGGCGCAGCACCACCAAATAACCCACCAAATCCAGTAGTTACTATAGTATTCCCCCAACCTTCCCCTTCACCACTTCCTGCTATAGCTCCATAGATTCCACCGATTTTTGCAGCGCGTATTGTATTAAACTTTGCTACTGCTTTTTTTGCCGCTGCTTCCCCTGCAA
>NZ_CADDZX010000006.1:0-67969 GCF_902813205.1 Bartonella capreoli | reverse complement strand
TCGTCACAATAACTGTAAGATCTCTGCAATGGCGCGGGGTGGAGCAGCCCGGTAGCTCGTCAGGCTCATAACCTGAAGGCCGCAGGTTCAAATCCTGCCCCCGCAACCAAAAAAATCTTGACAAAATCTGTACTCTCTTCCCTGAAAAACACCACCGTTGAAAATCAATAATTGCTTCTTATTGGTTTTTGCGTGCTCTACTTTAAGAGTTTTGGTATCTGCTGTAAAATATTCTTATCTGGTCGTTTCTCTACAAGTTTCTTCTCTCTTCATAGTACAATACATAGTTCTTATGTTTGCACAGCTCTTATATGTCTGCCATGTCTTTATAAAAGGGGTGAGAGGCTGTTTGTCTTTCTGTTGTTCCTTTATATACAGACGGTAAATGGGTGTATCTGTCTCGTTTAAATGTCTAGGGTGTATAAGTGATAAGGCACAAAGCATCTGTTCTTATTCCTGCATGATTATTGTAAAAGATGTTGTTGCTGTGCTCAATAATCTGTTCAAACTCAAGGCCAGAAAGGTCATATGGTCATTTTGTAAAAAGGAATGATTATGATGTCGCTTGTGAGTATTGGTATAGGTATGTTGATAGGTATTCAACTTAAACTCAGTGGTGTTTCTTTAGTTTTTAAAAAGTGTCATACATTTTGCAAAGAATCCTTTTGTATTTTCGTTTATCCCTTTGGTTATCGTGCATATTACACTAGGACAATAAAAACACTTGTGAAAAAGACAAAAGGCTTTCTTGTCAGATCTTACTTACTTCTGACAGCTGCAACATGGCTAAACACTTGCACCTAATAAAGCTACAATCACTCTAAGTGCGCTAATCAAAAATCTAGCATGCAAAAATATTAGCTTATTAATAAGCTCTTCTCTAATGATAAAGTATTATATTTTTTGCATTGAATATGCTTTAATATTTTTTACTAGAGATCGAGAATACGCTTAAATAATTTTTTCAAATGGGGTGAATTTTTGTAGTAGACTTAAGTATAGAAAAAATATTTATATATTAAAAAAGACTAGAGCTTAACAGTGTTAGGTGGCCTTATCGGCGCTGTTATTGCAACTGTATGTAGCTATTATGATGCCAAAGGCTGTAAACATTGCTGAGTACTTTAAAAGCCTTGCTTTAAATTGAATAAAATTTCTTTGTTAGAACGTTATTTAAAGTTCACCTTTTCATCAAAGTTCTCATACTTTCTAAAGGGTTTTTGCCTTGAATGATTTTTTGAACTTCTGTAGCGATAGGTGCGTAAATTCCTTCTCTTTGAGCAATTTGGGTAATTGCGTTAGAAGTTTTGATACCTTCTGCTACTTCGCCTAGCTCGTTTAAAATATTTTGCAAAGGTTTGTTTTGCGCTAATCCTAACCCAACACGGTAATTTCTGGAAAGAAGGGAATTTGCTGTTAAAAACAGGTCGCCTGCACCAGATAGCCCTAAAAAAGTTTGCATTTTTGCACCAAAATGTTCTGCAAATTGATACATTTCTACAAGTCCACGCGATAGGAGAGATGCTTTGGCATTTTGACCTAATTCCAATCCGTCACAAACTCCACCCGCTATGGCAATGACATTTTTATATGCACTTGCCACTTCTCCACCAATGATGTCACTTTCAATATAGGGTTTGATAAAGTCAGGCATTCTGCTTGCAAATTCTTGAGCAAGGGTAAAATTATGCGAATGAATAGTTAAGGCACATGGGAGAGCGAGAATGATTTCTTTAGCAAAGCTTGGGCCTGCTAAAAAACAAAGGTTTTCTGGAGCAATAAAATCTTTGGCAATTTGACTGACAAATGCTCCACTATTTTCTTCAATTCCCTTGCTTGTGATGAGTATTTTTGAGTCTTTTTTCAAAGGTGTGTGAGCAAACCATTCTCTTAAAGCTTGCACACTAATAGCAATGACAAAAAGTGTAGAATCTAAACTCTCGTTTAAGGAACATTGTGAAATGATTGAATGAGAATTATTACTCAATGTTTTGTTTAAAGGGTCTAGTGCAGGGGTGATATCACGTCTTGAAACAATGCGGACTTCATTTTTATGTGCAAAAGCAAATGCAAGAGCTCTTCCCCAAATTCCACCACCAAAAATTGTTATTTTCATTTTATTCCTTAAGTCTTTTAAAGACGATATTTCATCTCATACATTGCCAAACGCATCTTTTAAGATAGGGAGAATATGTGTTTTCTTAAGTTAAAAAAGGACGTTTTATACGATGAATAGCGTTTTTTGAATGGCTGTCAATGTTGATTAAAAGAGTCTGGTACGATTTGTTTGCTTGAGAAAAGGCGAGTTTTATTTAATTTTGCAATCGTTTTTTACCAATTTTTTATCACTTTAGAACAGTTTTAATTTGATTAATAACGCATCTGCTCTTTGCGCATTGATGTAAAAAAATTTCCTAAGACAAAAAGAATTTCTTAAAACGGTATAAGGCACTGTTAAACATCTGTCGTTTGAAGTTTTGCTACGAGTCTAGGAAGTCTTTGATGAAAATGAGATCGATTTAATGATACCTGCTTGTTGGGAAAAGTAATATGATGGCAGCATGATTGGCATGTAATAAAAAGGGGTGACGGTGTATGTCTACCACCAGGCAGTATAAAATTACTGCAGTGTTCATTTTGAATTGCAATAGCATCTTACCCACAAGTGTGAGGTTATGCGTGAACATAAAGAAACAACAAATGAGAAACAATATAGCTAAACCTTGGCATATATTGGGTGATGCTTTGGTGTGCGGGTAGAAATTGATGATAATGGGGGTATATTCTTTTATGAGGCTAAGGTCAGATCGTTGTCTATATAACCACAGGTTATATAAAGTCTTGCAGCGTTCATTTCGATAAGTTAGACATGATCGTTCGCGAAAACACAGAGTTATGCGTAAATATACATTGCTGAATAGAGAAACATCATGTCTACGAAACAAAAGAAAACTAAAGCGCGTTTACCACGGGGATTTGTTGATTACACGGGTTTAGGGTTACAGGCGCTTGAAGCAATGACGGCTCAGATACGTGAAGTTTATGAACTTTATGGTTTTGAAGCGCTTGAAACACCGATTTTTGAATATACAGATGTGCTTGGAAAGTTTTTGCCTGATGTAGATCGCCCTAATGCAGGTGTTTTTTCTTTACAAGATGATGATGAACAATGGATGTCTTTGCGTTACGATCTCACGGCACCTCTTGCTCGTTATGTTGCTGAGAATTTTGAAGTTTTGCCAAAACCTTATCGTAGCTATCGTATTGGACCTGTTTTTCGTAATGACAAGCCAGGACCCGGGCGCTTTCGTCAATTTATGCAGTTGGATGCTGATATTGTAGGGGCATCAACAGTGGCTGCTGATGCAGAAGTCTGCATGATGGCAGCGGATAGTTTAAATAAATTGGGATTTGAGTGTGATGAGTATGTCATTCGTCTAAGTAATCGGAAAATTTTGGATGGTGTTTTGGAGGAAGTTGGTTTGGGGGGAGATGAACAAGCTGACAAACGCTTAATTGTTATGAGGGCAATCGATAAGCTTGATAGACTTGGTTTGGAGGGAGTGGAGTTGCTTTTAGGGGAAGGCCGTTTGGATGAAAGCGGTGACTTCACGAAAGGAGCCGGACTAACTGATGACCAGATTAAGTATATCCTTGCTTTTCTGTCTATGAGGGATGATGAGGTAACGATTAATTATCTCAAAGCAATGATTGGTCATAATGCTCGCGCGTTTGAAGGGATCTGTGAACTTAAAGAAATGCAGGAAATTTTTGACGTCAATGATTATAAGGACCGCATAAAAATTGATCCGTCAGTTGTACGGGGATTGGACTATTATACGGGGCCTGTTTTTGAAGCTCAATTGCTCTCTATTGCTTTTTACAATAAGTGCGGGCAAAGGGTTGCAATTGGATCTGTTGGTGGGGGTGGGCGTTATGATGGGTTGGTTGGACGCTTTCGCAATGACAATGTCCCTGCGACAGGTTTTTCAATTGGTATATCGCGCTTAATAGCAATTTTGCAAAGCTATGGGAAATTTCCTGTGGAGGAAAAGACAGGTCCGGTTGTGGTGTTGATGATGGATCAAGAGCCAGGCAGTGTTGCACGTTATCAGAACATGGTGAAGCAATTGCGCAATGCAGGCATTCGCTCTGAAGTATATTTAGGGGAGTCAGGTATTAAAGCGCAAATGAAATATGCAGATCGACGCTGTGCACCCTGTGTGGTGATTCAAGGGTCACAAGAACGCCAGTACAGGGAGGTTCAGATTAAAGATTTGGTGGAAGGTGCACGTTTAGCCAATGAAATTAAGGATAATCAAACATGGCGTGAAAGTCGCCCAGCACAAATAACCGTTAAAGAAAATCAATTGGTTCAAGCTGTGCAGGATATTTTGAGAGACCAAAAAAGGTAGATGTTTTTCCTTTTTGAAGGCTTAAAACAAAAACAGCACAAATTCCTTAAAGGCGGTTTGTGCTGTTTTAATGTGCATTTTTAAAAAATATAATCTTCTTTAAAGAAGTGATCTTTGTTTAACACTTAACCTTGAAGTGCTTTTAAGATATGTTGTGGTGATGAGACTTCGTATGGGTCTGTTGGGCAATTATCTGAATAGCCTTTTTCTTCAAACCAATGTTCAATAACCCCATCATTAATGACCGCTGCATAGCGCCATGAGCGCATTCCAAAGCCGAGGTTGTCTTTAGCAACGAGCATTCCCATTTTACGGGTGAATTCACCAGAACCATCAGGGATTAATTTCACATTTTTAATGCCTTGCTTTTGACCCCAAGCATTCATCACGAAGGAATCATTAACAGAAAGGCAGTAAATTTCATCAATACCGACTTTTTTAAATTCGTCATAAAGTTTTTCAAAATCAGGAAGCTGAAAGGTTGAACAAGTAGGTGTAAACGCTCCCGGGAGAGAAAAAAGAATAACCCGTTTCCCTTTAAAGTAAGTGTCACTATTGACATCTTGCCACCGATAAGGATTATCCCCGCCGACTGATTCATCCCGTACACGTGTGTGGAAAGTTACGTTGGGAACTTGTTTTTTTATCATAATTACGCTCCTATAAGCCTTTTGGGATTGTGTTGCAAAAACGGTTTTTGTTTTTCAACGACGAATGTTGGAAGTGTAGTAGATTGTGATAAATTTGCAAGTATTTCATGCTTGGCAAAAAGGTTGAATGAAAGCTGCTCGAATAGGTAGCCCCTTAAATAAAAAGGGCTGCAGGGGGGGCGATCATTTAACTAAAAGGTGGTGTGGGAAGTTTCTGCATAAGATAAGCTATTTGATGAAATGTTAATTGTAGCAGATGTTCCCTTTCAAGTTGAGAAAATAGTAGGAAGGTTATTTTTATGATCGTCAACACTGTTTTGACAACAGCTTTTCATGATCAAAAACTGGGAACATCTGGTTTACGCAAAAAGGTATCTGTGTTCCAACAGCCCCATTATGTTGAAAATTTTATTCAGTCCATTTTTAACAGTGTTGGACCTCTTGAGGGAAAATTATTCATCCTTGGTGGGGATGGGCGCTATTTAAACGACAGCCTTATTCAGCTTGTGTTAAAAATGGCGGCTGCAAATGGTGTGGGCTGTGTTAAGGTGGGAAGAGGGGGCATTTTATCGACACCTGCTGTGTCGCACCTTATTCGCAAATATCATGCACATGGTGGGATTATTTTATCAGCAAGCCACAATCCTGGCGGTGTGAATGGTGATTGTGGTATAAAATATAATATTTCCAATGGTGGCCCGGCACCTGATTATTTGTGTGATGCTATTTTTGCAGCATCGCAACATCTTTTTTCTTATAAAATTGTTGAAGCTCCAGACATTGATTTAGAAACACAAGGGCGAAGTTTTATTGGTTCCATGCAGGTAGATGTTATCGACCCTGTGGCAGATTATGCTGCTTTAATGGAAGAGCTTTTTGATTTTGACTGCATTTTTCAAGCAGTGAAAAAGGGTTTGACCTTGCGGTTTGATGCTATGCATGCAGTTACAGGGCCTTATGCGCAAGAGATTTTTGAAAAGCGCTTAAACTTTCCTCAAGGAACAGTGGTCAATGGAACCCCTTTACCAGATTTTGGGGGCTCTCATCCTGACCCCAATTTGGTGCATGCAAAGGATCTTTATCGTTTGCTCATGTCTGATCAAGGGCCTGATCTTGGGCCTGATCTTGGTGCTGCTTCTGATGGTGATGGTGATCGCAATCTCATTATTGGTCGCAAACAATTTATCACGCCTTCTGATTCACTGGCTATTATGGCAGAATATGCGCACCTGATTAAAGGGTATCGCCAGGGCATTGCTGGAATTGCACGCTCAATGCCAACAGGGCGTGCTGCTGACCTTGTGGCACAAGAAAAGGGGATCAATCTTTTTGAAACGCCAACGGGATGGAAATTTTTTGGTACACTTTTAGATGCTGGAAAAGTTACCTTGTGTGGTGAGGAAAGCTTTGGAACAGGCTCACACCATGTGCGCGAAAAGGATGGCTTATGGGCCGTGTTGTTTTGGCTAAACCTTTTGGCTCTAACAGGGCAAACAGCGGCACAAATTGTACAAAAACACTGGCACAAATATGGGCGTTTTTATTATTCACGTTATGATTATGAAAATGTTGAAGCACAAAAAGCTTATATGATGATGGAGCATGTGCGCACATTGTTACCCTTATCAGGGGCAAAAATTGCTGGATTAACTGTTACACACTGTGATGATTTTGCTTATCATGACCCCATTGATGAAAGCGTTAGTGTAAAGCAAGGGGTGCGGGTGTTTTTTGAAAATGGGGCACGACTGGTCGTGCGTTTATCTGGAACAGGAACGGGGGGAGCAACTGTACGCATTTATCTGGAACAGTATGAAAGCGACCCCCGCAAATATACTCAAGATCTGCAAAAAGTACTTCAACCTTTATTTCTAGCAGCACTTGAATTGTTAAAAATAAAAGACTATTTGGGCCGTGAACGACCCGATATTATAACGTGAAACTGTCATTCATCATGACATCAATTCATCCGTAACATAAAATAGCCTTATTGTGAGTGGATCATCTTCTTTGGATCAACCAGTCGGTCGTAGTCAGCTTCAGTAATTCCGGCTTTTAAAGCTTCTTCCCGTAAGGTTGTTCCATTTTTATGGGCTGTTTTAGCAATATCAGCAGCTTTTTCGTAACCAATTTCTGGTGCAAGCGCTGTAACGAGCATGAGAGAACGCTCAAGAAGAGACTGGATATGATCTGTATTAGCACGCAGCCCTTTGATGCAGTTAGTATCAAAGGAACGCATAGAGTCACCAAGAAGTGAGAGAGACTGCAAAACATTATAACCAATAACAGGCTTAAAGGCATTGAGTTCAAAATGGCCCTGGCTTGCAGCAAATGTTACACTCGTCTGATTTCCAAAGACTTGGCAGGCAACCATGCTTAAAGCTTCACATTGGGTGGGGTTGACTTTTCCTGGCATAATGGAAGAACCAGGTTCATTTTCTGGCAAGCTCAATTCGCCTAAGCCTGAGCGTGGCCCTGACCCTAAGAAACGAATATCATTTGCAATTTTAAACAAATCAGCTGCCAATGCATTTAAGCTTCCGTGGAAATTGGCAAGGGCCCCATGGTGAGCGAGAGCTTCAAATTTGTTGTTGGCGGTTGTGAAAGTTACCCCTGTAAGTGGACTAATTGTTTCAGCAAATGCAACATCAAATCCTTTTGGTGCATTAAGGCCTGTTCCAACGGCAGTTCCCCCTTGCGCAAGCATTTGAACATCAATAAGAGCCATTTCAATGCGTTGGCGGTTGGCTTCTAGTGCAGCACGGTAGCCTGAAAATTCTTGTCCTAAAGTAAGCGGGGTGGCATCTTGCGTGTGCGTGCGCCCCAATTTTATGATGTCTGCAAATTCTTCTTCTTTTGTTTGAAGACTGGCAATAAGAGTATCAAGAATTGGAAAAAAATGTTGGCGTGTTTGCAGTGTGGTAGCAATATGAAGCGCTGTTGGAAAAGAATCGTTTGACGATTGGCTCATATTCACGTGGTCATTAGGGTGCACGGGTGCTTTGCTGCCAAGTGTTCCACCCAAAAGCACGCTAGCGCGATTGGCGATCACTTCATTGACATTCATATTGCTTTGTGTGCCAGACCCTGTTTGCCAAACAGCGAGGGGGAAATGTGTATCAAATGCACCAGAAAGCACTTCATCAGCAGCAGTGACAATCGCTTGCCCTATGTCTTGCGAGAGTTTCCCTTTTTGCATATTCACAAGGGCTGCTGTTTTTTTGATAAGACTTAAAGCGTAAATCAATGAGAGAGGCTGTTTTTCTGAGCCAATATTGAAATTATGTCGAGAACGTTCTGTTTGTGCTCCCCAATAACGGTCATGAGGAACCGAAACTGTCCCCAAACTATCGGTTTCTTGGCGTGTTTTAACCATCATAAAATCCCTTAATATATATTCATTAGTTTAGTAAAAGATAAGCATTTTTCGACCAGAATCAAAGAGTCAATTAGGATCAATATAAAATGAATTATTTTATTTAGAATCCTTGACATTATGGATCAATATTTTTATATAAAATTTGTTACTAGCACTCACAACTAAAGAGTGCTAGTAAAATTTAAGATTAATCAGTTATACTAAGTTTTAAGGGTTTAAAACATGGCTAACACACAATTCCGCCCACTTCACGATCGCGTTGTCGTTCGTCGGGTTGAATCTGAAAATAAAACCGCTGGTGGGATTATCATCCCCGATACAGCAAAGGAAAAACCTCAAGAAGGTGAGGTACTCGCTGTTGGTAACGGCGCTCTTGATAATAATGGAAAGCGCGTGCCTCTCGAAGTTAAAGCAGGAGACCGCATCTTATTTGGGAAATGGTCTGGAACCGAAGTAAAGATTAATGGTGAAGAACTCTTAATCATGAAAGAATCCGACATTATGGGGATTTTGGGTTAATCCATTCTCTCAATTTGTTTCGTTTTACTTATATCCAAGGAGAAATTAAATGGCTGCTAAAGAAGTCAAATTTGGCCGTGAAGCACGTGAGCGCTTGGTGCGCGGTGTTGATATCCTTGCTAATGCTGTTAAGGTAACACTCGGTCCTAAAGGCCGTAATGTGGTGATTGACAAATCATTTGGTGCACCTCGTATCACGAAGGATGGTGTGTCCGTTGCAAAAGAAGTCGAACTGGAAGATAAGTTCGAAAATATGGGCGCACAGATGTTGCGTGAAGTTGCTTCAAAGACCAACGATATTGCTGGTGATGGAACAACAACAGCAACTGTTTTGGGTCAAGCTATTGTGCAAGAAGGTGTAAAAGCTGTTGCTGCTGGCATGAACCCAATGGATCTCAAACGTGGGATCGATTCTGCTGTTGCAGAAGTTGTTGAAAGCCTTTTCAAAAAAGCGAAAAAAATCCAAACTTCTGCTGAAATAGCGCAAGTAGGAACGATTTCTGCTAATGGTGCTTCAGAAATTGGTAAAATCATTGCTGATGCTATGGACAAAGTTGGCAATGAAGGTGTTATCACCGTGGAAGAAGCAAAAACTGCTGAAACGGAATTAGAAGTCGTTGAAGGTATGCAGTTTGATCGTGGGTACCTTTCACCTTATTTTGTCACAAATGCTGAAAAAATGGTGGCTGATCTCGACGATCCTTACATCCTTATTCATGAAAAGAAATTGTCTAATCTTCAATCCTTGCTTCCTGTTCTTGAAGCTGTTGTTCAGTCTGGTAAGCCTCTTCTCATTATTGCTGAAGATGTGGAAGGTGAAGCTTTGGCAACGCTTGTGGTTAATAAACTGCGTGGTGGTTTGAAGATTTGTGCTGTTAAAGCACCAGGCTTTGGTGACCGCCGTAAAGCAATGTTAGAAGATATTGCAATTTTGACATCAGGTCAGGTTATTTCTGAAGATGTTGGCATTAAGCTTGAAAATGTCACTTTAGATATGTTGGGCCGTGCAAAGAAAGTGCATATTTCTAAAGAAAACACAACCATCGTTGATGGCTCTGGACAAAAAGCACAAATCAGTGCTCGTGTAAGCCAGATTAAAGCACAGATCGAAGAAACAACTTCTGACTATGACCGCGAAAAACTGCAAGAAAGACTTGCTAAACTTGCTGGTGGTGTTGCCGTTATTCGTGTTGGTGGTGCAACAGAAGTTGAAGTGAAAGAAAAGAAAGACCGTGTTGATGATGCCTTGAACGCAACGCGTGCAGCGGTGGAAGAAGGTATTGTTGCTGGTGGTGGAACTGCACTCTTGCGGGCTGCAAACGCAATTACTGTTAAAGGAAGCAATGCAGACCAAGAAGCTGGTATTAATATTGTCCGTCGTGCTCTACAAGCTCCAGCACGCCAAATTGCGACTAATGCCGGTGAAGAAGCAGCGATTATTGTTGGCAAAGTGCTTGAAAATAATTCAGACACTTTTGGTTACAACACTGCAACAGGTCAATTTGGTGATTTGATTTCTTTGGGGATCGTTGACCCAGTTAAAGTTGTGCGTTCAGCTTTGCAAAATGCTGCATCAATTGCTAGCCTTCTTATCACCACAGAAGCAATGGTTGCTGAACTTCCGAAAAAAGAAACTCCAATGCCTCCAATGGGTGGCGGCGGAATGGGTGGAATGGGCGGAATGGATTTCTAAGCGCCTTAAACCCATAGGTAAAAAGAAACGGGCCATTTTGGCCCGTTTTTTATTGTGTTTTGAAAGTTTATAAGTGTTTTAAAGCCTCATGAAGCATGTATATTACAAGGCATTCTTATACCTTGAAGCATTGTTGTATTTACAACTTTATATTTCACGCGCTTTTGGTGATCTTTGTATAATGTCTTTTGTAATACAGACATTCGTGTAGTGCAGACTTCTTTCGTGTAATGCAAGCCTATTGGTCTTCTTTAATTGCTTGTCTGTTTTTCCTGCTATATTTTTTGTGCTAATAGGTTGCAACAGTTTGCGATACATACGCAACAAGTTCCCATAGCTTTTAAAAAATGATTTTCAGCAAATGATTGGTATGGGATATTTGTACAAGATGGCTTATTTCTATTTGCTTGGGCGGGGGTACTTTCAAATTTATAGAATAACGTCTTGTGGCATGGCTTCAACGCCTAAAACTTCTGGAATGAAATGGCGCAAAAGATTTTCAATTCCGTGTTTGAGCGTGGCTGTTGAGGATGGGCACCCAGCGCATGCACCGCGCATATTTAAATAAACGATACCGTCTTCAAAACCACGAAAAGTAATATCCCCACCATCATTAGCAACAGCTGGGCGAACACGTGTTTCAAGAATCTCTTTAATTGTCATAACAATATCTGCATCTTTTTCGTCATAAAATTCTTCATACGCTTCAGGTGCTTGTGTTTGGAGAGTGGCATCATTGATAACAGTTGGGTCATTGGAAAGAAAATGTTCCATAATTGTGCCCAAGATCGCTGGTTTGAGATGCTGCCATTCCCCGTCATTTTTTGTTACAGCAATGAAATCATGTCCTAACAAGACACTGCTGACATTGGGAATTGTAAACAGTTTAGCAGCAAGAGGTGAATTTTGATCAGCTTCTTTGCTGTTGTGAAACTCTAACACACCTTTGGCAAGGACCACGCGGCCTGGTAAAAATTTGAGTGTTGCAGGGTTTGGTGTGGTTTCAGTTTGAATAAACATATATTATCCTTTTGTTGCGTAAGCTTTAAGGAAACAATTAACGCAAAAAAACTTAAATATTGATATAATCGCTTCAATATTTTTATTCCAAAAAATCGTTTAGAAGCACGATAACGGAAATAAAAACACTTTCTATTGACGATTAATGGTTTAAATAAGCTCACCTGCTTTATGTTATCATGAAGAAGGTAAAACATGGTAGCGATATCTTGATGTTTGTTAATCAATTTGCAAATTTTATCCGTTTTTGAACTTGCATGCATAAGCAGTTTTACTAAAAGAACTGCTTTAAAGGTTTAAAATGCACGTTATCAAGCATTTGTTCCTTCATGAATAAAGATATATGTTTGCACTTGAAGATATGGGGGCATTTAACCTAACAAAGGGCAACAAGGGGTATTGTTTGCATCAAGCGTGGTTTTAGTTTGCATTTGTCATCGGCTATAGTTTTTTTCAATCAAAACTTATTGTTTATGAATGATGTAAAAAGCCAACAATTTCACGAACGTGCTTCATTGTGTTTTCAGCCAATAGGCTAGCACGTTCAGCCCCATCACGCAAAACAGAATCAATATAAGCATTATCTTGATGAATACGGCGTAATTCTTGCGTAATTGGTGCCAGTTTATGGACAACAAGATCAGCTAAAGTCGCTTTAAAAAGCGAAAATTGTTGACCTGAAAACTCTAAAAGCGCCTTCTCTTTACTGATTTGCGCAAAGGCTGCATAAATACCAAGTAAATTGTCAACTTCTGGGCGCCCTTCTAAAGCAGTAAGCTCATCGGGAAGGGGGGCGGAGTCTGTTTTTGCTTTGCGTATTTTTTGAACGATAAGATCAGCATCATCAGTTAAATTAATTCGTGAAAAATCTGAAGGATCTGATTTTGACATTTTCTTTGTGCCATCACGTAAAGACATAATGCGCATGCCCGTATCACCAAGAAGAGCTTCTGGTATTGGGAAAAAGCCTTGTTCTTTGTTTTCTCCCTCTTTTATGGGTTCTCCCTCTTGTATGGGGATGCCAACATTTAAATGTGCAATCCGCTCAGCGTAATCATGATTAAATTTTTGCGCAATATCACGTGTGAGTTCAATATGCTGCTTTTGATCTTCTCCTACTGGAACATGTGTTGCACGGTAGAGCAAAATGTCAGCAGCCATAAGGCTTGGGTAGGCAAAAAGCCCAACAGATGCTTGTTTACGGTTTTTTCCAGCTTTATCTTTAAACTGTGTCATCCGTTGGAGCCAACCGATGCGGGCAATACAGTTAAAGACCCATGCTAATTCAGCATGTTGAAAAACCCGTGATTGGTTGAATACAATATGTTTTTGTGGGTCAATACCAGCAGCTAAAAAGGCTGCTGTAACTGCACGGGTTGAGCTTTCTAAGGTGAGTGGGTCAGGGTTAACCGTTAATGCGTGCATATCCACAACACAATAAAGGCATGTATAAGATGCTTGCAGTTCAACCCAGCGCTTAATTGCACCTAGGTAATTACCAAGATGCAAATTGCCACTTGGTTGCACACCAGAAAAGACGAGGGATGCGTGGGTATCCATAAGAATAAGCCTTTCTTTAATGATGTTACGTATTGCTTTTGTTGTGGTAAAGCTTCTTTTTTGAAAGTCAAATAGGATATTATAGGCGCTGTTTCAAATTTTTACGTAAAAAAGGGAAATAGCTCATGCCAAGGGAAAAGCAAATGATACAATAAAACAATAGAATAGAGAAAATTAAACCTGCTAAAGTTCCTATTCGCAAGAAAAGTGGTGCTTGTGAGGATAAAGGAAAAGATAGAAACCCGAGTGCATAATACAAAGCTGCAGCCATTAAGAGAATGGCAACAATCAAACACCCAACCCACTTGATAAGCTGCATATCACATTTCCAATAACCGCGTTTGATAAGGGTGCTACAAAGCAAAAGTGTGTTAACCCATCCAGAGGTAATTTCTGCAATCACAATGCCACGTGCTGATAAAAGCGGAAATAATGTGAGCGCTAAACCAATATTGATCAAAACACAAATGCCTGCAAAAATCATGGGTGTTTTTGTATCTTCATGGGCAAAAAAGTTTGGAATGAAGACCTTTATGAGCACAAAAGCTGGAAGCCCTAATCCATAAAGTTCAAGCAGGTGTGCAACAGTGTGTGTTGATTGGCTTGTAAATTGACCACGCTCAAAGAAAAGGCTGACAATGGGGTTGGATATCAAAAAAAAGAGGATCGATGCCGGTAAGGTTAAAAACAGGGTAAATGCAATGGCATAGTTTTGCAAATAATTGGCTTCTTTGTTATTTTTATTGCGGAAGGCTTTTGTTAACTCAGGTAAAAGAACAGTCGCAACAGCAATACCAACAACGCCTAATGGTAATTGATAAAGGCGGTCAGCATAAACCAAAGAAGAAACAGCACCTGGGTGGCTGGATGCAATATTGGTATTGATCAATAAATTGATTTGCGTAATTCCCCCCGTAATGGCAGCGGGAAATGCCAGGGTTAAAAGCTGGCGAACATTGGGGCTCAGATAAGGAAGACGTAGGGAAATTTTCATCCCACTTTGACGCAAAGCAACTGCAATTAAAGTAAGTTGAAGAAGGCCAGCAACCATAACCCCCCAGGAAAGGTTTAGCCCAATCTGCCAAGCATCAAGCTGAAATATCCAAGCATAGGCGAGCACACCGATCATCACAATATTTAAAAAGACGGGGGCAATAGCTGCAACAAAATAACGTTGTAATGCATTGAGCATTCCCCCCATCATGGCTGCTAAAGACATGCACGCTAAATAGGGAAACATAATTGCAGTAAAACGAATTGTAGCCTCAAATTTTGTTGCATCTTCTGCAAACCCTGGTGCAATTACAGTACGCACCAAAAAAGGCATACTTACTTCTATAGCAATGGTTAAAAGTAAGAGTAGCGAGAACAAAACACCAAAAACCTCTTCTGCAAATTTGCGTGCATTTTCAGTTCCATTTTCAGTAATTTTTTTTGAAAACAGGGGAACAAAGGCTGCGTTAAAAGCACCTTCAGCAAAAAGACGGCGAAATGTGTTTGGAAAACGAAAAGCTGCGTTGAAAGCGTCAGCAGCAGGACCTGTACCAAAAGAAGCTGCCATGAGTATTTCACGCACAAAACCAAAAAGACGACTTGTGCAAGTTCCAGAAGCAACAGTTATAAATTTTTTAATTAAGCTCATAAAGATATATTATGTTTGGAAAACAAAAATAGAGTTTGAAAAAAGCAAAAATCACAAGAGACCATGCAAATATTATCACTCATGTTAGTCTCATAGTATTTTATGACGGTGTTTGCCCTTTCTGTCAATAAAATGCATCAAAGTTACATACATCAAAGTTATTTGAGTGATATTTGCTCCACTTCAAGTTATAGATTTTATCATTCCTCTTCAATTGATCTATAAACAGAACAAAAGACAATAAGGGCAATATTGATGCCTTTTTAAAATATCTCCACGAAAATTTTAAAATCTTATGCTGATGTTAGTCGCATTCTTATCAGTTGCTTTTCTTCCTAAACTTTATGGTGGCATGACACACTCTTAATACGTTCCAGCATCTCCTGGTTATGAGCTTATACTTTTCCAATAAATGAGAGCTCACTTTATTCATTTACACATCATTCAAAATGAGAGGCTTTCTGCCTTTCGTTGAAAAACCTCTGTAAGTTGAAAAACTATTTTATTGCCAATTTTCTGAAATTACTTTATTAATTAAAAGGTGTATTGATCGTATACGCAGCGATCAAGAGGGATTCAAAAGTCCTTCCAGTTCGAACACAAAAATTAACCCATTATCATATGGGGTTCCCGGGATTCCGGGAGTTTTTGTGATGTCCAGGTGCTATGGCACTAAAAGCAAAAAAGCTGACTCGAACTCAGTACTTTTGACTCCCGGAATACCAATGCGAGGGCGCTCGCTACCCGGCGGGGGGTTGATCTAGAAGTGCAAAAAAATCCTCATAATGATATTTTTGTAGGCAAAAAAATCCGATATAGAAGAAGAATGTTGGGAATGTCTCAAAAAACATTGGCTCATCATTTAGGTATAAGCTTTCAACAAATCCAAAAATACGAAAAAGGATTAAATCGTGTAGGAGCTGGACGGTTGAAAGACATTGCCGATATATTTGATGTTCCTATTTCCTTTTTTTACCCTGACACCACAACAAAAGAAGGTGGTGTGCACCATCATGATGAAATTATATCGAGCAAAGAAGAATATCTGCTTTTAAAAAGTTTTAGAGTTCTTACATCAGTAAAACAGAAAGCAATTTTAGAATTAATTTCTGATCAGAAGTAAAACTTATTAAATTATAATATAGCGCTATTCTTTCTCATAAGTATTCATGAGAACTTCTAAAAACTCCTCATGGCGATAACAGTTCTGTTTAGCCATGGCCATGATGCAAAAATGATTAATGGCAACCGTGCTGCTCTTTAATATTAATCTGTGCATCATCTGGCTTGTTCATGGTTTGAAAAAGCAGATGCAAATTTGGGTTTACCTGTCTCTTGAACTGTTAGTTATGCTTAGATGCAAGCTTGAAGTTAACATGTATATCTATAACCATAACGATGGAAAGATTTGTGGAAAAAATTACTTAAGAGTTATGTATGTGATGTAAAACGTAAAGAATTCCGGGCAGGGGGTATCTCAAAATATTTGTGCTGTTAAATCAGATGTGTCCCTTAAAGTGGGTAACATCCAGGATAGTTATGACAATGATTAACAATGGCAAAACTGTCAGCTTATACAGCCTATATATTCTTGATTCTTAGGCATCATAGTGATACTCAATTTATTTTAATTTATTAAAGGCATAAGGCATGCAATTATCTCCAATTTATTTTAAGAATAATCCATATAATCAAATTACAATTCTCTTTACTTTAGGCATTGTCTTTCTGTTGTTTTTTATTTTAGGAGATTCCGCTTATGCTGCTGGTGCACCAGTTGGATTACCATGGGAAACACCTTTAAAAAGAATTATGAGATTAATATCAGGACCTATCGCTTTTGGTATTTCTTTAGTTGCTATACTTATTGGTGGAATTGTTTTAGTTTTTGGTGGTGAGATTAACAGGCTTGTAAAGTGGGCTGTTCGTGTAGTTTTTGTTGTCAGTGTGGTCGTTTTTATCAACGCGCTCTTTGCAGGTGCTCTCTTGTAAATATGGTGATTGGAGAAATGCAATGGATGAAGAGTTAAGATGTACGCCCATATATCGTGCTCTTTACGAACCTAAGCTAATTATGGGAGCAGAGCGCGAACCAGTGCTGATTTTAACGCTTTTAATTGGCGTTTTTATTATTTCAGCAATGAGCATTGTTGCAACAATTATTGGCACGTGTATTTGGTTGATTGGCCTTTATGTGCTACGCAAAATGGCAAAAATTGATCCTATGTTGTTTCGCGTTTACATTCATTACTTGCGTTATCAGCGTTATTATCCAGCTCGCTCAAGCCCTTTTCGGGTTGCACGATCAAAATGGCCTTATTAGATGTTTTAATTAAAACATTCTCGTTTTAGTCTGGCTCGGTTTCTGATTTTTTAAATTTTGCCATCTTAATTGATGAAAGCTAAAATTATCCTCAAAAATTTAATTGGTTTTTGGGGTGGGAATATGGTGGTTTAAGAAAGCAGATGACAAAAAAATGATCTTGCGATAAGAAGTTTAAAGACTAAAAAGCGGGCACAATATAATATAAATAGATAATCATGAAAGAACTCACCCATATTGATCCTATAATTACCCATTATGATGCTGTATTTTGTGATGTTTGGGGGGTTGTGCACGATGGTGTGCGCGTTTTTGATTCAGCTGTGAAAGTCTTGCAGAAAATGCGCAAGATGGGGAAAAGCGTTGTTTTGCTCACCAATTCACCCCGACCACGTGAAGATGTTATAGCCCAATTGCAAAGGCTGAAGGTTGCCAGTGATTGTTATGATGCAATTGTCACTTCAGGTGATGTAACGCGTGATCTTATTTTGAGTGCACCGCAGAAAATCTTTTTTATTGGTCCGCAACGTGATTTGGCTTTGTTTAAAGGGTTAGCATGTGAGCTGGTTGAAGAAGAGGAAGCTGATGCGGTGGTTTGCAGTGGCTTTTTTGAAGATTTTGGGGAAACGCCACAGGCTTATGAAGGTATGTTACAGCACCTACAAGAACGGGGCTTGCCTTTTATTTGTGCCAATCCTGATATCACCGTTCATTGTGGCAATCAAACATTGTGGTGCGCTGGTGCATTGGCACAGCTTTACCAACATTTAGGCGGTGAGGTTCGTATTGCGGGTAAACCCCACGCACCTATTTATGAATGTGCTTTTGAAAAACTAAAAAACATCCGCGGGACAATAGAAAAAAGTCGGATTTTAGCTATTGGAGATGGCATTTTGACCGATGTTAAAGGCGCTATCGATTTTGGTATTGATGTCCTTTATATTCTGGGTGGGATCCATTGTCATGACTATACGCAAAATGGTGTGATCAATAAAGAAGCTTTGCATTCTTTTCTTGACCATTATGGTTATCAGCCACAAGCGATGATGTGGGCGCTTCAATAATGGATAATTTTTTGCGTCTTCAAGGGCACACAGAGATTCCTGAAATTTTACGTGGTGCAGTTTTGGCTATTGGGAATTTTGATGGTGTTCATCGTGGTCACCAAGCGGTGTTGCAAAAAGCGCTAGATTTAGCACGTGTAAAAAACAAGCCAGCTCTTGTGTTGACATTTGAGCCACATCCAAGAAGTTTTTTTCAAGGTTCAGATTGTATTGATCGTTTGACACCGGCAACTGAAAAAGCCGAAATCTTCAAAATTTTGGGTTTTCATGGTGTTGTTGAAGAGCCTTTTGATGCACAGTTTGCTGCTCTTTCAGCTGATGAATTTATTAGCGTTGTTTTAAAACAAGCTTTTGATGTTTGTGTTGTGGTAACGGGGGATAATTTTCACTTTGGTCGAAAAAGAAGTGGAAATGCGCAGTTTTTGCGTCAAAAAGGGGAAGAGTGCGGTTTTGAAGTTGTTCAAATTCCTTCTTTATGCAC
Organism: Bartonella capreoli; assembly: GCF_902813205.1. Classification (NCBI taxonomy): domain Bacteria; kingdom Pseudomonadati; phylum Pseudomonadota; class Alphaproteobacteria; order Hyphomicrobiales; family Bartonellaceae; genus Bartonella; species Bartonella capreoli. The sequence goes on along the minus strand of NZ_CADDZX010000006.1, from coordinate 49,223 downwards.
CCTACAGGGGGAAAAAATTTCTTCTAGTTTTATTCGTCAGCTTTTATCACAAGGGCAGGTGGAAAAAGCAGCCCATTTATTAGGGTACCATTATCGTGTGCGCTCAAAAGTTATACATGGTAAAAAGCTTGGTCGGTCTTTGGGTTTTCCTACTACCAATCAAGTGTTGCCTTCCCAAACAAGCTTAGCGCATGGTGTTTATGCAGTACGATTGCGCCGTTTAAGTGGTGTTTTGCATGATGGTGTTGCAAGTTTTGGCTGTCGCCCAACAATTGTTGATGGTGGAGCACCACTTTTAGAAACTTATTTGTTTGATTTTACTGACGATCTTTATGATGAAAACTGTACAGTTTCTTTTTTGCAGTTTTTACGAGGGCAAAAAAAGTTTGATGGACTAGAGCTTTTGAAAAAACAAATGCAACATGATGAAAGTGAAACAAAAGCGATTTTAAAGACAATTCAACCGCTTTCATCATTAGATCAGCTGCTGACTTTTAAAAAAACATCATGATCCGATCTAAAAAGGAAAAAAGAATCGCAAAAATAGAACTTAAGCTGATTATGAGAATAAAAATATATTCCAAAACGTCATGAAAAAGGTGAATTTTTCGTTTATGAGTAGGGGAATCAGCGGTTTGAATATCAGATTTCATCATTGTTTTTGTCGCTTTTTAGATAGCCTCATATTTTTAATAGTAAGAAAGTTTAATGTTTGTTTCTTTCTGTTTTATTAAAACACAAGGTTAAATAATACGCGCTAAAGAGCAAAGGTGAATTGAGCGTGTGCCATAGCAGCAATAAGCGAGCAGAGGAAGTGGTGCTGTTTTTAAAATTGTTTGCATAGCTTCAATGTGAGATTTTTCTATAACCGAAGGTGTAATAGGAATATAATGAGCTTGTATTCCATATTGATGAGCGGCTGCTTGAATGGTGGCAAAATCAGGCTGGTCAGGCTCTTCTTGATCGGGCCTGTTGCAGACAATAGTTTTAAATCCAGTTTTTGCGAGCGTTCCAATGTTTGCAACGCTGATTTGGGCACTAACAAAAATACCATCTTCAATTTGCTGCAACTTCATTTTTGTTTGTCCTTGTTGAGTATACTGCTTTGGTGCACTATTTATGTTGCTCTCTTGTTTTGTGCCTTTAAATAGGCAGTATAATTAAATAAACAGTGTGATAAATGAGATTTTTATGAGCGGCTTGAGTTTAACAAAAATTTATAGCCTGTCTAGAAAGATGAAAAGCCTCAAACGGCGTGAATGGTATAAAGTGAATGGTATAAAGTGGCTGCCAATTTAGTCTTATAAATTATCGTTAATGTCTTATAAAAAGTAATCTGCTGAAGTCAGATCAAACTTAGTGATCAAAGTGCTTTTATTGTGAGATCAATTGATAAAGATGTTGTTATAAAAATGCTTAAATCTTTGAAAGGGTAATATTGCGGTAAAAGTTACTTATTAAGAATTACTTGTAAAAAACAGGCTTTTAAAAAACAGGTCGCTCTTAAAATGCCTTAGTAACAAAAATTTTTACACAAATTTTTAAGGCAGTAATTACGTATCAATAATACAACTTAAGTAAAGAAAATTACACTTTCCTCTTCTTAATTTTTATGAACTACTTTTCAAATTCTATGTACTTTCTTTGCTTGGTATATAACACTCTTATTTAACTGCTCAAAATAGCTCAGATTTTGCTATGGATGTGAAGAGCTTATAAGATGAGCCTCTCTCAATGAGACTTTATTGAATGCCAAGCACCAAAGCTAAAACAATAATGGCATTGGCACTGATAATCAGTGTCGAATAAAGCATAGCAGTTTTTACAATATCAGTCATAACAAACCTCTCATTGTTTTTAGAAACCTCTCGCGGTTTCTTATTGTATCAATGTATGTTCACACAATGTTACAAGCTGTAATATACGCTGATATCAAACATTCGGCAAGCTTAAAATTTTTTTTTGAATTAAGGGTGGGTGGGTGTGCTTTATGTTATGGTTTATAGGGGGTAAAAGGTTTGTTATAGTGATGTGTAAATTTTAAAATATGTAAAAATTGTGTAGCCACGACCCCATTAATTGTGTAGTTACAACATCATTTTCACACAAGCTTTGTTACTTAAAGTTTGTGAGAAAAAATGCGCTAAAGAGTTTTTTTAAAGTTCTTTTGGCAAAGGGGGGTTGAATGTAATTGTTTAAGGAGAAAAGTGTGCAGCGTAGTCCGGGTACCCATATTGGAGACCAAAATCAATTTTCTGGTCGAGATATTGCGTTTGCGATGGGAATTATCATTATTCTCACGGTTCTCTTTTTACCTGTTCCTGCCTTTATTTTAGATTTGGGGCTTTCCTTTTCCATTGCATTTTCTGTTTTGATTTTAATGGTTTCGTTGTGGATTCAGCGGCCACTTGATTTTTCAGCTTTTCCAACAGTTTTGTTGATTACGACCTTATTGCGCTTATCCCTTAATATTGCGACAACTCGTGTTATTTTAACCCATGGTGATGAAGGCTATAAAGCCGCAGGAAATGTGATTCACGGTTTTTCGCAATTTGTGATGGGAGGGGATTTTGTTATTGGTCTTGTTGTTTTTGCCATTGTTATTATCGTCAATTTTTTGGTGATCACCAAAGGTGCAACGCGTATTGCTGAAGTGGGTGCACGTTTTACTCTGGATGCTATTCCAGGAAAGCAAATGGCTATTGATGCTGATCTTTCATCAGGTCTTATTGATGAGAAAGAAGCGCAGCGTCGCCGTCATGAGCTTGAAGAAGAAAGTTCCTTTTTTGGGGCAATGGATGGTGCATCAAAATTTGTGCGTGGCGATGCTATTGCCGGGCTTATTATTACGGCTGTTAATATTGTTGGGGGTATTATTATTGGTGTTACACGCCATGGAATGACATTATCTGGTGCGGCTGATGTTTTTACTAAACTTTCAGTGGGTGATGGTCTTGTTACACAGATACCGGCTTTGATTGTTTCTTTGGCGGCAGGTCTTTTGGTTTCTAAAGGGGGTACCCGTGGTTCAGCTGAAAAGGCTGTTTTGGGGCAACTTGGAAGGTATCCCAAAGCGCTTTTTGTATCTTCTCTTCTTTTATTTATGTTAGGGTTGATGCCTGGTCTGCCAGCTGTTCCTTTTATTCTTTTGTCTTTGCTTATGGCTTCGATTGGTTATTCTATTCCACATCGCTTGCGCAAAGAATCTCTTGCACAAGAAGCACAGTTGGCACAAGATGCACAAAAGGCTCATCAAGAAGAAAGCCAGTCACTTAAAGCATCGCTTGAAACGGTGCGCGTCGAAATTGCTATGGGCAAGCAATTGTCTAAACATTTATTATCCAAAAAGGTTGAGCTGGCTGACCGTGTTGCAAAAATGCGCCGTAAATTTGCGCAAGAATATGGTTTTGTTATTCCTGAAATACAGATATCAGATGATTATAAAGTGCCGGCAAAAAGCTATTGGATCAAATTATATGGTACGGTTGTGGCATCTTACGAAATGCGCATAGGTGAGGTTCTCATTATGCCGGGCAATAAACCTATTCCCAATATTCCAGGTGAGCAGGTATGTGAGCCGGCTTTCGGTATGCGTGCTTTTGCAACCTCAGAAACATTTCGCTCTGAATTGATGCGTGAAGGTTATATGGCGGTGGATAATCTTTCAGTATTATTAACCCATTTAAGTGAAGTTTTACGCAATAATTTAGCACAATTATTTTCTTATAAAGATATGCGCATTCTTCTAGAGCGCTTGGGGGGCGAATACCGTAAATTATTAGAAGAAATTTGTCCTGCACATCTTTCTTATTCTGGTTTACAGGCGGTTTTAAAACTTTTATTATCAGAACGTGTCTCCATTCGTAGCTTAAATCTTATTTTAGAAGCGGTGGCTGAAATCGCACCCCATGTGCGGCGTTCTGATTTGATTGCTGAGCATGTGCGATTGCGTTTATCACAGCAAATTTGTGGTGACTTGTCTGAAGACGGTGTGCTACAGGTTTTACGGATGGGAAGTTACTGGGACCTTGCTTTCCACAAAGCTTTAAAACGTGATGCAAAGGGTGAAATTATTGAATTTGATATGGATCCTGTTGAACTTGAAAAATTTGGAACCGAAGCAACAGCTATCATTCGCCAATATATGGAAAAAGCGGTGCGTTTTGTGCTGATCACATCGCCTGAAGCGCGCCCTTATGTTCGCATGATTATGGAACGCCTTTTCTCGACGTTGCCTGTTCTTTCTCATGCGGAAATTGCTCGTGGTGTTGAAGTTAAAACATTAGGAGTTATCTCTTCACGGGAGAAGAGTTGATGTCATTGACGTCTTTATTACCTGTAACCTCTTTGCCAATTGACCAGGTGGTTATCATCGCCATGTTAGTTTTTGCACGGGTAGGGGCTTGTTTGATGCTTATGCCGGGCATATCAAGTCTACGTATTCCCATGAATTTCCGTTTATTGCTTGCTATTGCTTTTTCATTTGTGATGCTTCCTTTGGTTGTTGATCTTTTTAAAGAACTTGGTGATAAACCTGATATTGCAGTCCTTACACGCGCTTTGTTTTCTGAAATGCTTATTGGGGCTAGTTTGGGGGTTATTGCTCATGTTTATCTGTGGGCTTTGCAATTTATGGCGACAATTATTGCCATGTCTATAGGATATTCAGGTCAACCTGGCCATAGTGTGATTGATTCAATGCCAGAAACTCAAATTGCTCATTTGTTTGTTTTAGCGGCTGTCATGCTTTTTTTTGCAAGTGATTTGCATATGGTGACTATTCGTGGCCTTTTGGCTTCTTATGATGTTGTCTCACCATCTTTTATTCCAAGTCCAGAAGCCGCTTTGATTGATTATCGTGATGTTTTGTCGCGAGCATTTTTAACCACACTATCTATTGCAGCGCCTTTTATTACTTATGCGATTTTAATCAATATTGGGGTTGGATTGGTCAATAAATTAACACCTACTATTCCAGTTTATTTTATTTCGTTGCCTTTTGTTATTGCAGGCGGGATATTTTTACTTTATTTCTTGATACCGGAGCTTTTACATTTTTTCAGTTTAGAACTTCAAAATTGGCTCAATAAGGGACCTTAAAAGTGCAAAAAGGTAAACGCTACCGTAAGCTTCTCAAAATACAAAGTTTTATGAAAGCTTATCATAAGATTGAATTAGAAGGTTTACACAATCAGCTTTCTGCTTGTGAAGAGGAGACGCGGGCACTTTTTTCCTTAATGGAAAAGGAGAAAGCTCCTGATTTTTTGGATGTCAATTTTTTAGCGCAGCGTTTACAACGTATAGCTAAAACAGAAAAACATCTTCAGGGGCAGATTGTGGAAAAAAAACAAATTGTGCATGAAGCTTCTAGCCGTTTGCAACGATTAGAAGAAAAGTGTAAAGAGGTTAAAGTTATAGAAGAACGTCAACAATTTAGTAATATGCTTGAAGATTATATTGCAGATAAAATGATAAAAAACGTCAGTTTGACATAAGTTTGGTACTTTATAGTGCTTAAATGTTATAGGGGTTACTTTATTTTTTAAAGCTATTGAAAGAATAAAAAAAATCCTATCTTTGTAGAAAATATGAATTACGAAGAAAAACGAGTAGTCGTTAAAAAGAGGCAGCATATAGCGCTTTAGTTGCTTTACATGATGTTTTTGTGTTGATCCACGCGGGGTGAGTTATTTAAACATTGTGTTTTGCTGAAAAATACATTATATACAAAATCTCTGCGCACACAAGTTACTTCGTGTACGAAGAGTGATTTTACTCACGTGAGTATAAACCATTTCTATGAAATTAGAGAAAAACATACATTATTGTCAAATTTAAGACGAAACTTAAGAATTTAAAACAAAGAAAAGCGAACGGTAATTAAATAAAGGGAAAAACTCATGGCTATTCAGCCACCTTCAGATATTGTTCTTGATGTTGCGCGCGCAGCTGACCCAGTTGAATATCGCGCTTCTGTTGAAAAATTGCGTGATTTACGCAACACAGCACGCACACAAACTATTGCACACCAAGAAAACAATTTTGCTCAACTCGTGCATGCTGATTACACAACCTCACATAACGTAACGCAAAACGAACTTCAACAAGTACACATAAAACCGCACAGCGTAGAGAACAAAAATACTGAAGCCTTTAAAAACTTTGAAGCCTTTATACTGCAGACTTTTGTTGAAAATATGTTCACAACTGAGATGCAATCCATTTTTGGAAAGGGGCAAGCGGGGCAAATTTGGAAATTTATGATGGCTGAACAATTGGCTAAGGAATTTGCTACATCTGGAGGAATTGGCATTGCGCAAATGTTGATTTCTGAACAGGCTAAGAAAGAAGAGGGGTCGTATAATGGAGAGAGAAATAGAATAAATGCTACCCATTAAAGACGCCGTTTATCATTGGTGCGATCATTCATAAAATGAGCTGATCTGGCACATTAATATCGAACACAAACTTAATATGACAATTGAAATACCATAAAGGGGAATAAAAATGTCTGTAGCGCAATGTGATGATGAAAATGTTACATTAAAAACAAAAGTTCTCAATAATGATCTGATTGGTCGTGATTGGGCAATAACAAAATTTATGGCTGCTGTTAAAGGGCTAATAGAAGTGGTTGATTATGAAAGCAATATGCTTGAAAGCCACGGCGTTCCAGATTATGAAGAGGTTAATTTACGTAAAACGCGTGGTCTGCGTGATCTTAATCAGTCGATGAAAGATGTTATGCGCTATTTAGATCAGGATGTTGAAAATAAAATAGAAAGTTTACTATCTGATTTACAAGAAAAATTACAGCGCAATAGTGAATTACTTCAAGTGCATTTAGAAGCTGTTAAGGAACTTTCTCAAATTATGCAAACAGCTGCTCGCGCTGAAGAAACAGATGGAACCTATGACCCCGTTTTAGTTAATGCTGGAAGCCGCAAATGATTAAAATGATTGCGATGGGAGTATGGGGTTGTTTGGTGGCTCTTGGCACTTTAATGCTGAGTGTTAAAGTGAATGCTGTACACCCCGATATTTCAGAAGTGTCTGCTCCCGTTGTAGAAGAGATTAGTTCTGGTCAAACAGAAATCGTCAGTGTTCCCATTTTAGTTGAGGGAGTTGTCCAGGGTTATATAATTTCACAATTAACTTATCTTGTAGACAAGAAAGTTGAGAAAGACATGTCTCTTCCTTTAAGTGTATTGATTAATGATGCTATTTTTAAGTGTTTTTGGGACAGTTATTCAGATGTGCGTGCAGTCGAGAAGATAAAATTTGAGACGGTTAAAAAACAGATTATAGATGAAATTAATCAGCATTTTCCAACGCCTGTTGTGAAAGATTTGCTTGTGAAACAGTTTAATTATCTTCCAGCGGATCAAATACGCGATATGAAACATACAGGATAGAAATATTTAAACTATGGTATGAAGAAGCTTTTTTGAAGCATAAAGTTTTCAAAAGGTTGTACTTTGGAAAAGGGTTTTTGAAAAACTTCTCCGGAAGTTATTAGTGTTAGAAAATTGTTTTTATATCAAATATGTCCAACCTTAATAAGATCCACGCGGGGTGAGGGGGGATATTATAAAAAGAACTTTTTATTTTATTATCAAATAGAGAGGCTTATTTGTATAATAGCATTTAGAATCTTTACTTTTTGTCTTGCACCCTTCTTATTTTTAAGGTGTGGTGCTTTAATCTACAATGCAGTTCGTATTTTAATGAGGCAGTACATATTTTAGTGGGTAAGTCTTTTTTGTATTCGTGCATTATTGAGTGCATTCATCAAATTACTGGTATTGGTTTCTTCATCGGATGGGTTTTTAAAAATGCACTTATCCAACTCAACCCCAAATTCTTCTGATGACATGATGAGCTGGAAAAAGGCTTGTACACCTTCATTTGAAAATTCCATATGAAGCAAGATTTTTGGTGTAGTATTCCAATCTAATTCATAACTGGCGTTACGCGCAAAACGCATGGTATTGGGGTAAAAACGCAATTCTGTAGCGCTTTCAATAAGTTCAGAAAGATGGTTAAAACGCTCTGTGTGGATACAGGCAATGAAGTCACCTACCTCGATCAGTCGCAATTCTGGAATAAATTGCGCTACCTGTTTTGCCAGAAACATTTCACGGATTTCAGTTATATAATTTTTTTTCATCGTATGACTTTATGTTATTGTTTTAATATTTTAAAGTTTATATTAATTTGGTGTTGAATTTTGAAAAAAGTTGCAAATGCTTATTTTAATGGATCTTCTGACTGTTGATGAAACGAATTAAAGCAGCAACACTTTCATATAATTCAGGTGGGATAACTTGGTCGACTTCAACTTGTTTATACAATATACGTGCTAACTCTACATTTTCGATAACAGGGATGTCATTTTCGACAGCAATTTCACGAATTTGTAAAGCGAGAATGTCTTGCCCTTTTGCAACCACAACTGGTGCATAATCAAGGGGTGGTTTATAGCGCAAAGCAACAGAAAAGTGGGTTGGATTTGCCACAATTAAGGTTGCAGTAGGAACATTAGAAATCATTCGCCGACGCATGCGGTCACGTGCTAAGGAGCGCATCCGTGCTTTGATCATAGGGTTTCCTTCAAGGTTTTTATGCTCTTCTTTAATTTCTTGTTTGCTCATGCGTAATTTTTGGCGCCAGTGAAAACGTGACCATGCTAAGTCAAATCCTGCAATAGCAGCAACGGCCACAATGAAAGAGAGCGAAAGACCGACGAGTTTTTTACGAATATATTCTGGTAAAGCTGGTGCATCTGTTAATAATGCATTGATGAAAATTGTATTGTTTTTGAAAAACATAATATAAACAATGATGCTCACACCGATCAGTTTGGTTAATGATTTTAAAAATTCCACCAACCCTGCTTTACTGAAAATGCGTTCAAATCCATTACTGAGTGAAACGCGCGACCATTGTGGGCGGATGCGCTCCATAATAATACGTGGTATATGTTGTATAGCTGATGCACTTATACCGATCAGGGGTATAATAATTAAAATAGGTGCTAATGCTAAGCCTACATTACCACCTACCAAATAAATCAAATGTTTAATATCTTCTGCAGTATTAATGCGCCACGATTCAGGGCGTTCAAGCCATTGAAGCAAAAAATGCGAAAGCTGTGATAGAGCTGGAAAAGCAATAAAGATAGAAATTACGCTAAAGCTTAAAAGAGAAGAAAAAATAGGCAATTCACGAGAAAAGGGAAGATTTCCTTTTTCTTCTGCTTTATGAATTTTGTGTTCTGTTGGTTCTTCTGTTTGGCTCTCTTTATCGGGCTTTTCATCTGACATGTTGGTTTAAATGCGCCTTTTAAGACGTTCCTTCTTCACCTGAGAGATTAATTGTTCCTTGTTCTGATAGTTTGATTGCTGTTTGGGCAATACTACGGCGTGCATTTATAATTGCTTCTTGTTGGATGGAGTCATTGCCTGAGGAAAGTTCTGCTTCCACTATACGCCGTGTACGTTGTGAAAGAGAATTTAAAACAAGGTCTTTCATCTGATTATCTGCACCATGCAAAGCTGTAATAACGGTATCAGCTGTAATCTTATCAAAAAGCAATAATCGTGCTTGTTCTGTCAAACGCGGAATATCTTCGAAAACAAAAAGCTTTGCTTTGATTTTTTCCAGATCTTCTGGACTCAAATCTTTAAGATTTGCAAGCATCTCGTCAACATCTGCTTTATCAAGCTCATTAAGGATGGTGGCCACTTGTCCATGATGCGCTTTCTCTCCCACATTATTATCTTGTGAGAAAACAGAACGCAGCGCTTCATCAAGGACTGTGTCTATTTCTGGCGAAACTGGGCGTAGATGCAATCTTCTACGGGTAAGATCAGCACGCACCGCCATAGGCTGCGCCATTAAAATTTTTGCTGCAATTTCAGAAGGAAGACGCGAAACAATATAGCTAACCACTTGGGGATGTTCTTGTGCAAAATGCATTTGCAAAACATCGATGTTTAATTTTGCAATAATCTCCCAAAGGCTTTCGCGAGGTGGAGCTGGTGCCTTTGAAGGGTCAAGAACTAAAGCTGCTTCTTCTTCTGATAATGTTTCTTGTACCAGACTGTCGAAACGTGAACCAGCTTCAGAAAACGAAGCTCCTTCAGCGAAGGCATCTTCAAATTGACGAACCAGAACTTCAAAATCAGCAAGAGAAATATTGGGCAAAGTATGAGCCTGCCCACTCAGACGGCGTAAATCATCTGGAGTGAAATATTTTAAAAGACGCGCAGCAGCAGGTTTTCCTAAAGCAACAAGGAGTGCTGCAACTTTTTGTTGCCCAGAAAGTGTATCAATAAGTGTAGAAGATACATGTGTATCAAGTAACGTATTTTCCAACTCGTCTTCTGATACAACATTTATTACTTCTGTCATTTTTTCTTTCATTGCCTGCGTCATATTTGTTTTTCACATTTTGCAAGTTGATTTATTTACCCATAACTTCGGTAAGGCTTACCCCAAAACGGGAAGGGTCGTCTTCTAAAACAATAACCTCCCCACGCGCGATAATACGACCATTGACGATAATATCAATAGGATCTCCAATTTGCTTATCAAGCGTAATCACTGAACCGCGACCTAAATCCATTAGGTTTGCTACTGGCATAGTGGTTGAACCTAAGACAATTTGAACTTCAACTGGGATACTCATAATGAGTTCTGGATTGCTGTGCACTTCATTTGTACTTTTTTGTGCATTTGTAGCACTCATGCTTCCAACAGTTTTTCCTGCTGATGCAGTAAAAGCAGGGCCACTGTTTGCTGTTGCGCCAGGGGTAATAATCCCTGGTTTTTGTGCACTTGTTCCAGCACTACCTGGCATCCCAGGTTTTGCTCCTGTGGGACTAGGTGATGTTGCTGGACGAGGTGGCGTTGCTGGGTTGATCCCTTTAGCACCCCCAGGAGGATTTATATCATTTGTCATTTTGTCACCATATTCTTTGTTTTTGACTTTATACTCTTTGGTTTGTAAAGGCTTTGAGGTTTTCTATTTTAAAATTGTATTTTATTATTCAAAGGATCTTAGTGCATTTTACGCTGCACAAAGACCGGAAGGTTTTTGGGAACAATGGGTGGCTGTTGGTGTGTACGTTGTGCACTAGATTCCATTGTAGGCCCATGAGCTTTGGTAGTTAAAGTGGCGCGAAAATGGTCAAGATCACTTTGTAGTTGATTGCGGACATTTTCCATATGAGCGACCGAGCGATCAATATTGCGCCGAATCCGTGTTGATTCAATAATACGTGCATCCATTTTGCGGTTTTCATCGCGAAATTCTTGATGTTCTTCACGTAATATTGAAATTGCTCGATCAAGGCAAGCAGTTCCGGTCTGAACTTGTTTAGCCAATTCTCGACCCATGTGGATTGTTGTCGTCAATTTTCGTGTCGTTATAATAAAAACACCTAACGATATCATTGCTAGAAGTGCACTTGCTATATTAACTATGAACCAGCTCATCAATCATTTCCTTTTCTTCATCAATAGGATCAGTGACCCGGATGGAAAAATTTGTCCCCATTTTACCAAGGGAGCATTTATAAAGAGATTTTTTGCCACTGCGTAATTTTATCTGTTTAACAGCATTGGCAGGAAGGGGCAGAACTTGCCCTACTTGAAGTTTTGATAATTCATCTAAGGTCATTGATCCTTGTTGGACAAACGCTTCGATAGATACGTGCGCTCGGCTCACTTCTTGTTTTAAACGTTTAGCCCAAAGCGGATCTGTATGTTTTGCAGGTGCGCGCAAGGCCCGTGTAACGGCTTCTTGAATAGGGCGGTGGCAACTGCGTGGCATTAAGATATTCACGCTTGTTTCTATTTCATTACATTTGACTCCAAGAGTACAAGAAAACATCTGCGATTGATGAAAGGTTTCTGAATTAAATTCTTGCGCTTTGAGTATTTGCTTGAAAAGTAAAAGAGAGCCATCCCCTGTGCCAAATATTCCATCCATTGTATTAGCCAGCAATTTTCCAAAATATTCACTTATTTTGTATTCTGTTGGGCTAAAGGGGCGTCCATTACGGTTTATAAGCTTTGGCTCTGCTGCACCAAAAAACGCTTCTGTTATAAGATCAACCAAGGCTGCATCAAGAACAAAGATAACATCATCTCCCCAAAGACTGGAACTAAAATAAATCAATAATGTATCTGTTCCAATCGTTTGAGTAATTTTATCACTTTTAAGTGTATCAAGCGATTGTACATCGATAGAAAATTCTAAGGATGTATAATGACCTAATTGTGCACAAAGATTGCTCGCTGCGTCACGAAACACATATTGAAATGACATAAGGTCATCACTTGACAGACCAGCCGCACGCAAAATGTGTTGGGCCAACACATCTTGCTTTTTCTCTTCATTGATATTGTGCTCAGTTTGCGCAGCCTGTTCGGTTTGCGCAGTCTGCTCGGTCTGTTCAGTCTGTTCAGTTTGTTCAGTCATGTTCAAGCGGCCTCTTTTTCAGCACCTGGACCAACGATTGTGTGTTGCTCTACAACATCAATTGTTGGACGATCTTTTGCTGAAATGGTTTTGCGTCCATATTCTAGTGCAATTTGTGGTATTGCACCGTTCATATAAGCCAACAGTGTTTGTTTCACGACAATATAAATACGTGTTTTTTTATGGCGCACCGTTTTAATTTTTGTGGAGATGGGTGCAAAAACACTGTAGGAAAAGAAAATACCCGCAAATGTTCCAACAAGAGCTGCTCCAATCAAGTGTCCTAACACTTCTGGTGGTTCACTAATAGCACCCATAGCTTTAATCACACCCAAAACAGCTGCTACAATACCAAGCGCTGGCAGGGCATCAGCCATATTTTGCAGAGCATGAGAAGATTTTTCAGAATCTTTTACAATTGTGTGAATTTCTTCATCCATTAAAGCTTCAATTTCAAAAGGGCGAGCGTTTCCCATGATGATAAGACGACAATAGTCACAAATAAAACTGGTTAGAGAATTATCTTTTAAAACCAAAGGATATTGCTGGAAAAGTGCAGATTCTTTAGGGTTGTCAACGTGCCCCTCCATTTCAGAGCGTGATTTTGAGCGCATTTCCCGCATAAGAACATAGAGCAAACCTAAGGTTGCTAAAAAATCTTTTTGTTTGGGAACAGCGTCTGTTATCGCTTCCAATGTTGCTTTCATTGCATCTTTAATCACACTAAAAGGGTTAGAGACGATGAAAATACCAATGGCTGAACCCAAAATGATAACAAATTCCCATGGTTGTACCAAAACATCAAGATGCCCACCCATGGCAGTGTAACCTCCAATTATACATCCTAAAGTGAGCACTAATCCTATAATGACACCCAATACCGTGGTCTCCTATTTTTTAGTTTCGGTGGAAAATAAATGTTTATGCTTGTGCAAAGCTTACCAATTTTTCATGATGAATTGTTTGTAATTTTATGTCATGCTATAAAAAAGTGCTGGAATGCACAAGAATTTGTGAAAAAATTTTTAAGTATATCAAAAACGCTAAATTGAAAATATTGTCATAATAAAATATTGTTGCAATAAGAAGCAGTTTTATCATCAGTTTCAGACAAGTTTTATACTTTAAAGAAGTCTGCTGAGAGAAAGGTTTGCTATGATTAGCACATATATGAGTTATAGAAGTACAATCGATAATATGAAACAAACGTCGAGTCAGCTTTTTAATGAGCCTCAGGTTAAGCGTGAGACAAACTATTATGTAAGTCATATTATAGGTATAAGATCAGTTGATGATTTTTTGGCAGACGATCGAATCTATCGCTATGCTATGAAGGCTTATGGTTTGGAAGATATGATTTATGCAAAAGGTATGATGCGTAAAGTGCTTTCAGACCCTCTTTATGCTTCTCAATTAACAGATAGGCGTTATCAGCAATTTGCAGAAGCCTTTAATTTTAGCCTTTATGGTGAAGAAGCTACTCAACAAGAGAGTGCAAAAACAGGCACTGTAAATAAATATATGCAGCAAACTTTAGAAGTAAAAGTTGGTGAAGAAAATGAAGGAACGCGTTTGGCTTTGTATTTTACCCGTACTATTGGGGAAATGACAAAAGGTGGTCTTCTTTCAGAAAAAAGTTGGGCTTATCAAATTCTCGGCGATAAAGCTTTATCAGCGGTGGTTTTTACGGCTCTGAATATTCCAGAAAGTGTGCGTTCATCAAAAATTGAAGCGCAAAAATCTTTATTGGAATCACGCATGTCCCTTGCAGATTTAGAAGATCCAAAGAAATTAGAGCAATTTATTGCACGTTTTTCTGTTATGTATGATGCGCAAAATCGAACAGATACAAATCCTGCTCTCACACTTTTGCAAAATTCAAATTCAGGAAGCGGATTAGCGTTTTCTCCTGAGACAATGGTGGCTTTACAATCTCTTAAGCGTGGTAGTGCTTAAAGAGATTGTTAATAGTATAAGAAAAAGAGGCAGATTTATGCAAAATCCGATTTATGTGGGAGTGTCGGGTCAAATCAGTTTGGCGCGCCAGATGGAAACAATTGCGCAGAACATGGCAAACGTTAATACACCAGGTTTTCGCGCTGGTGGTATGAAGTTTGACACGTTGGTATCTTCCGTTGCACGTGAACAAAGAGATCAGGTCGTTTTTGCGAGCGCTGGTAAGGGATATATTTCAACAGATCGGGGTGCTTTGGTAAAGACCGGTAATCCTCTTGATGTTGCTGTAGGGGGTGATTCATATTTTTCTATGCAGGCTGCTTTTGGGCCAGTTTATACTCGCGATGGTCGAATGATTATGACGCCAGAAGGTGGTTTGGTTTCAGTAACAGGACTGCCTTTTTTGGATGATGGGGGCGCACCAATCCAGCTTAATCCTGCAGGGGGTACTCCTCGTATTTCAGCAGATGGGAGCATTTATCAAAAGGATGTTTTGGTTGGAAAAATTGGTCTGTTTCAATTTCAAAAAGGGACTCAATTGCGTTATGGTCCTAATGCTTCTGTTATTCCTGATAGGCCTGCCATGCAATCAGAAGGGGGGATTGGTGATAAGGTTGTACAAGGTTACATTGAAAGTTCTAATGTGAATGGTGTGGTCGAAATGACGCGTCTTATCGAGGTAAGTCGCGCTTTTGAACGGGTTGAGGCAATGTTGCGTCAGCAGGAAGAAATGCGTTCTAAATCTATTCAAATTCTTGGTGGAAAATCTTAAAATAATTGATCACACAAGTCTTTTATGAAGAGTGTATTATGCAATGCAAAAAAGCAAAAATGATTCTGCATCAACGGACGTTTTAACAGATACTACGCCAATGGTTTCTTCAGATACAAAGACTTCTCCTGTAGATGCAGATCCTGCAGATTCAGATCTTACGAATGCAGAGCTTAAAGGGACAGATCTTACGAATGGAGAGGGTGCTGTTCTATCTGTTGGGGAAAAACAGGCAGATGCTCCACCTACAGCTTTGAGCCGATTGCTTTCTTTTGCAACACATCAAAATGACCCTTCCTCTTGTTTGGTTAATCAAGGGGGGGTTATAAGCGATGTGGCGCGTGGTACATTGGTTGCGCGTGGTTTATCACAATCTGTATTGCTTGGGGATACAGTGTGTATTGATTGTGATGGGCAGACAGTGCGGGGTGAAATTATTCATGTTAATGAAGAAAATGTTTTAATTAAACCTTATGATGAAACCGTTGTTCCTGTTCTTATGGCTTCTGTTTTTCCGCAAGGTCCGCTTTTTGTAGCGCCAGATCGTTCTTGGTGTGGTCGTGTTGTTAATGCTTTGGGGGAGGCTATCGATGGTAAAGGGGCACTGCTTTCTGGCCCACGCAATATGGCGGTTGAGGGTGATGTGCCACCAGCACTCAAACGTGCACGTGTGAAAAAGGGGTTACGTACAGGCGTTAAAGTGATTGATATTTTCACACCTCTTTGCTTTGGTCAGCGTATTGGAATTTTTGCTGGCTCTGGGGTTGGAAAATCAACCCTTTTGTCGATGATGATGCAAGCTAATCATTTTGATACAGTTGTTTTAGCACTTACAGGTGAACGTGGCCGTGAAGTGCGTGATATGCTTGATGATACATTGCACAACAAATTAGACAAAGTAGTTACGGTGATTGCAACAGGTGATGAAAGCCCAATGATGCGGCGTTTAGCTCCAATCATGGCTACAACAATTGCAGAATATTTTTCTTCCTTAGGTGACAATGTTTTACTCGTGGTCGATTCGGTTACACGTTATGCATTAGCGATGCGTGAAATTGCTATTTCTGCTCATGAACCACCTGTTTCACGTGGTTTTCCCCCCCGGGTTTTTAGTGAGTTGCCACGTTTATTAGAACGAGCAGGTCCTGGTAGAGAAGGCAAGGGGTCTATTACCGGTGTTTATGCAGTGTTGGTTGATGGTGATGATCATAATGATCCTATTTCTGATGCAATTCGCGGGATTTTAGATGGCCATATTGTGCTTGATCGTGCTATTGCTGCCCAGGGAAGGTTTCCTGCCGTTGATATTCCAGCTTCTATTTCACGTTTGGCGCCTCATAGTTGGACAGATGAACAGCGCATATTGGTTCAAAATTTGAAGGAAATGATTTTTCGATACGAAGAAACACGTGATTTGCGTGCAATGGGTGCTTATCGTGCAGGAACAGATCATGTCCTTGATCAGGCAGTTTTTTTAGTGCCATCTATTTATGCTGCTATGAAACAAAGCCCTGATATGCCGCTTGTTAATGACCCTTACGATGAATTGGCAAGGTTATTGAAAAGTCAATAATTGCCTATGAGAGACCAAAGTTAAAGAGCGTCTTTTCAAGAGGTTATTTTGTTTATCAATAGCAATTATTCAGTATCTATAAGAGAAAAATGGCTTTTAATTTATGAAGGTAGAGAGACAATTTTTAGTAAAAACCGATGTTTTTCTTTTATGACTTACAAAGGACAAGGTTGATATAAAATTTATACATTATATATTATGTTTCTATTTATTTTTTAAATTACTGTTCTTAAAATTATAAATATAAGTTGATGTTTCTACTTTATTTTACTTTAAAAAACATACAGACAAGGCTCGCGCAAGATTGTTTTCTTATCATCTCTCCCAAGAATTTAAGGATTATAAAATTATGGATTCAGTCAATCTTTTTGATATTGCCAATAAACAAGCAGATTGGTTAACTGTGCGCCAGAAGGCGATCGCTAGTAATGTAGCTAATGCTAATACACCGGGGTACAAAGCCCGTGATGTGCAAGATTTTCCAACTATTTTGCAAAACCAAACGATTTCCATGGCTGTTACCAATGTCCGTCATATAGATTTGACGGACAATGGTATGGAAGCCCGAGCTATTCGTTCTGAAAACGTGATGGAAATTACGCATTCTGGAAATAATGTTGATTTAGAAGAGGAAATGCGTAAAGGCGGGGAGGTTAGTCGTGATATGTCTCTCAACACTGCCATTGTTAAGGCTTTTCATCGTATGATGATGGTGACAGTTAAAGGAGGGTCTTAAAATTATGGCTGATAGACTCATTGCGGCAGAGCAAGTTGCTACAACAGGTTTAAGTGCACAGTCAATGCGTTTGCGTATTATTGCTGAGAATTTAGCCAATGCCAATTCAACGGGGAAATTTCCAGGTGCAGCACCTTATCGGCGCAAGACTGTCAGTTTTGCAGCTGCTCTTAATCCGCACAGTGATGCACAAGGTGTGCAAGTGACACGTATTGGCAATGATAAAGCACCTTTTATTATGCGTTACGAACCAGGACATTTGGCTGCTGATAGTAATGGCTATGTGAAATATCCCAATGTCAATTCTATTGTAGAGATGGCAGATATGCGTGAAGCAAATCGTTCTTATGAAGCGAACTTACAAGTTGTCCGCCAGGTACGCGATTTGGTTTCACAGACAATTGATTTACTGAAATGATAAGGCAATTCATTGCGTTATCGGCGAATTTTATATTTGAATTTTTGTAGGAGCGTTAAAAAATGATCCAGGCCCTCACTTCCATAATATCTAGCAGTTCTTTGGATTCATCAAGCCAAGTAAGCGGGCAGATGAATAGTGCTGCTATGCAACATTTACCTGTTCAGGCAGCTGAAGAGAGCAGCAGTGTCAGTTTTAGTAAAATTTTGTCTGAAGTTGTAGGGGCAGCTGAAATGAAATTACAAAATGCAGAAAGTCTTTCTATTGGTAGCTTGGCTGGCAGTGATGTTGGGGTGCGTGAAGTTGTGAATTCTGTGATGGAAGCTGAACGGTCGTTAAGTACGGCTATTGCTTTACGTGATAAGATGGTACAAGCATATCTTGAAGTGAGCCGGATGCAAATTTAAAACAGGCTGAACAGAGTTAAAAAATATAGGAAAAAACCATGGTCATGAGATCACTTTCAATTGCTGCAACAGGTATGGCTGCTCAGCAAACCAACCTTGATGTTATTGCTAATAATTTAGCAAATATTAACACAACAGGTTTCAAACGTGCGCGCGCAGAATTTGCCGATTTAATGTATGTGGCAGATCGTGCGGTTGGTGTTCCCAATATGCTCAATCAAGCTATTATGCCTGAGGGTGCGATGATTGGAATGGGGGTGCGCACTGCAGCAGTTCGTAAGGTTAATATGCAAGGGGCTTTTGTTCAAACTGGTAATGCATTGGATTTAGCTATTAACGGAAATGGCTGGTTTGAAGTGCAAGATCCTAATGGCAATGTTTTTTACACACGTTCAGGTGCTTTTAATTTAAGTGAAACAGGGCAGATTGAAACATTGGATGGCAATTTAGTGCAACCTGTTATCACAATTCCTGTAGGAAGTAAGAATATAACAGTAAGTCCTGATGGAACTGTTTATTATCAAACTGATATGGACCCCAACCCTGTGGAAGCTGGTCGCCTTAATTTAGTTAACTTTGTCAACGCAGTTGGTTTGGAAGCAGTAGGGGATAATCTTTTCCGTGAGACACCTGCTTCTGGTGCGCCGGTGCCAGGTTTTCCAAAAGATGATGGATATGGCAGCATTATGCAAGCAATGCTTGAATCTTCTAATGTTGATCCTGTAAAAGAAATCACAGAACTGATTGCAGCGCAGCGTTCTTATGAAATGAATTCTAAAGTTATTCAGGCGTCAGATGAAATGGCGGCGGTTGTTTCTAAGAATTTAAGGTAAATGCTATGAAAAAGCTTTTGCTTCTACTTACAGCCTTTTTGTTATCATTCTTTTCATTGACAGTAGTTTATGCTGATCGGGTCAATTTTATTGTTCCTAATAAGTCCGTTTATGCTGGGCAGCGTGTGAGTGATGTAGGTTTAAGTGAAAAAAGTTTTTTTATAAAATCTGAAGCTGCTTCTTTGTATGCTACACAGATGAATCAGCTTCTTAATAAAGTTGCAAAGCGCACCTTAACGGCTGGTCGCCCCATTTCACTTGCTTCTTTGGGGGACCCGGTTTTAGTCGAGCGTGGTCAGACAACCAAATTAATTTTTCAAACGAATAATTTGCAGATCACTGCTTTGGGTGTGGTTTTACAGTCGGGATCCTCAGGCGATCTTATTCGCGTTCGTAATGCCGATTCAGGCCGTATTGTAATGGGCACTGTTTTACAAAATGGTGACGTGAGAGTAGGTTTTTAATGGTTGTGCGTTCTCTTTCTCGTTTCTTTTTTGCTTCTTTGATAGGCTTTTTTTCAGTCTTTATTCCAGCATTTGCGGATGAAGGGGGCAAAAATGTAGAACAGTATACTTCTCCAGCGGCATCTGATGCTGCTTGGTTAGGGTCTGGTGGTGATCCTGCTAAAATGCATTACGCAGATTTGGCTCGTCCAGGTGCGGTCGCACGCTTGAAAGATATTGCAGAAATTCAAGGTGTGCGCTCTAATCAATTGGTAGGCTATGGTTTGGTGATTGGTTTGAATGGTACGGGTGATTCTTTACGAAATGCACCTTTTACAGAGCAAGCTATGCGAGCCATGCTTGATAATTTGGGGATGAGCCCTCCTGCTGGTGCATCGCGTGCCAATAATATTGCTGCTGTTATCGTTACGGCTGAGATGGTGCCCTTTGCCACACCAGGATCACGCATTGATGTGACGGTTTCTGCATTGGGAGATGCAACGTCTTTACAAGGTGGGACATTGGTGATGACACCGCTTCTTGGGGCGGATGGTAAAACTTATGCGGTAGCGCAAGGTAATATGGTTATTTCTGGTTTTGGTTCTCAAGGCGTGGCAGAAAGTGTGACGCAAGGTGTTCCAACATCGGGTCGTATTCCTAATGGTGCGTTGGTGGAGCAGAAGATTGAAGGTAATTTCAACCAGAGTAATAAGATTATTTTGGAGTTGCGCAACTCTGATTTTTCAACGGCTGTTCGTGTGTCAGATTTAATTAATATTTTTGCCAATAAGCGTTATAAGCACAATGTTGCTAAAGAGCGTGATGCAAAAACTGTTGTTTTGAATAAACCCCGCAATATTTCGATGGCGCGTTTTATTGCTGAAATTGAAATGCTTCCTATTCCTACAGATGAAGTGGCACGTGTGGTTGTTGATGAACGTACAGGGACTGTTGTCATTGGTGAAAAGGTGCGTGTTTCACGTGTGGCGATTTCACACGGAAGTTTGACAGTTCGTGTAACAGAAGAGCCAGCTGTTTCACAGCCAAATCCTTTTAGTGATGGAGATACGGTTGTTGTGCCCAGAACATCTGTTGATGTTAATCAGCCAGTATCCAACATTGGCATTTTAGATGGGGTAGATTTAGATAATCTCATTAAAGGGCTTAATCAGATTGGTGTCAAACCAACAGCCATTATAGCAGTTTTGCAGGCTATTAAAACTGCAGGTGCTCTTCATGCGGAGCTTATTGTTCAATGATAAAATTACAATTTTATTCTTCTTGGTTTTATGTAGCGATGCTCATTGTATGTGGAGCGGGTAAGGGTTATGCGCAAGATGCACTTGATCTAAGCCCTGAGCCAATGTTCATTTTTGCTTCTGTTACCGATCCAGCACAAAAATCGGCACCAGCTCCTTCGCCCGCAAAGAAGGTAAAATCTGCAAACCGGTTGGATCAGGCAAAAGCGCCTACAAAGGCACCTGCAACAACATCTACGACAACACCTGCAGATAGTGCTTCAGAGATAAAGGCTTCACCTGTTTCATCGACACAAGGTTTGTCTAAAAAAGACACAGAAGAAGTAGAACGTTTTTGTGATAATATTGGCAGTCAGGCTGCAGATGCGCGTTTTCAATTACAACGTCAACAATTACAACAATTGCGTGATCAAATTGATGAACGTGTAAAAACTTTAGAAGAAAAACGGCGCGAATATGAAGTTTGGCTCGAAAAGCGTAATGAATTTTTGTCAATGGCAGAGGATTCTTTGGTTGAGATTATTTCAAAGATGCGTCCCGATGCAGCCGCTGCTCAATTAGCTTTAATGAGTGACCTGGTGGCAGCTTCACTTGTGCTTAAGCTTAGCCCTAAAATATCAAGTGCTATTATGAATGAGTTGCCTCCTGAAAAATCAGCTGAATTAACGCAAATACTTGTGAGTGCACAACAGACCTCGTCAAAAAAGAAACAAGCACAACAAGTGATTGATACAAAGTAATGATGAAAGTGAAAAAGATGAAACACAGTCAAAAACGCTCTTTACACTTTTTTTTAAAGGCTGGCATAGCTTTGATGTTAATGCCATTGGCTGCTTGTTCTTATAATCCGAAGGATTTTAATTCGGCACCAGATTTTTCTCCCGTACGTGCAGATTTAGGCTTTGCGCCTTCACGTGCAGCCCATTTTTATCCACCGGCACCAAAAGAAAGCAAATATTCGCTCTATCGTCCCAATGTTGTTAATAACTTTTATCGTGATCCACGGGCAATGAAGCCTGGTGATGTATTGACTGTGCAAATATTTATTAATGATCGGGCTAGTTTTAATAATAAAAGTGATTTAAAGCGTGATTCAAGTTCCAAATATACTGTTGGAACGCAGTATTCGTTTTTAGAAAAGCTTGCAGGTAGTGTTGAAGCATCATCATCAAACCAATCTAAAGGTGATGGTAAAGTAGAGCGGCAAGAAAACATTCGTCTTTCCATTGCTGCTGTTGTAACAGATGTTTTGCCAAATGGTAATTTGGTTATTAGTGGTTCGCAGGAAGTGCGGGTTAATTATGAAATGCGTATTCTCAATATTGCGGGGATTGTTCGTCCACGTGATATTTCTGGCAATAATATGATTGATTATGACAAAATTGCTGAAGCACGCATTTCATATGGAGGGCGTGGACGTATGAGTGAAATACAGCAACCTCCTTACGGTCAACAGTTACTCAATCAAATTGCTCCTTTTTAATTCGTTATACTATAAGGGTCTTTTTAAATTTGAGATTCGTTTAATAATAATTTCAGGCAATCAATAGAATAATTTTACTTCATTATTTGTAATAATAAGGGGTTCTTTATGGCAGAAGCGCTGAAGGAAGAAGAAAAAACAGAAAAAAAAGACAATAAAGACAATGGTGTAAAAACATTATTGATCGTTGGGGTTGTTTTGACAGTCGTTGCTGCAGCTTCTGGGTGGCTTCTTGGTATGTGGATGAGTAAAGAAGTAACACCAAGTTCCAATGATTCTAAAGAACCAGTGGCAAAAACTTCAGCAAGTTTGATTATGGACGATTCACGTATGATTATTTTGCCTCCTATTTTGACTAATATAGCGGTGCCGGATAAAACTTGGATTCGAATGGAGGTTGCATTAGTTGTTAAACCTGGTGAAAATATTTCGCCGGATATGGTGGCCGATATATCGAATGATTTTGTATCGTTTTTACATCAAATGACAATTGAACAAGTAAAGGGGCCATCGGGTTTAATGAATTTACGTACCGATCTTTTTGATCGCGCTAAAATTCGTTCTGACGATAAAATAAGTAATATTTTGATTTCAAGTTTGGTAATAGAACAATGAAGAAATTTGTCGGTTTTGTATTCATGATGCTTTTGTTGGTAACAACAGATGCTACAGACGTGTTTGCACAACAAACAAATTTGGCAAGCACTGGTGGCCTTTCAGGGCTCCTCGCACCAACTGACGGCAAAATCAGTGGACGGATTGTTCAGCTTTTTGGTTTGTTGACCGTTTTATCAGTGGCACCTGGTTTGTTAATTATGGTGACAAGTTTCACTCGTTTTGTTATTGCTTTTTCACTCTTGCGTTCAGGTTTAGGGCTGCAAACGACACCTTCTAACCTGGTGATGATATCATTGGCTTTATTTATGACCTTTTATGTGATGGCACCAACATTTAATACTGCTTGGGAGCAGGGGGTTCAGCCTTTAATAAAAAGTGAAATCAGCGAACAAAAAGCTATAGAAAAAATTAGCCAACCTTTTCGTGAGTTTATGATATCGCAGGTTCGTGAAAAAGATCTTGATTTGTTTGTAGATCTTTCCGATCCTTCTTTTAATGTTAAAACAGGGGCTGATATCGATTTTCGGGTTTTAATTCCTGCTTTTATGATTTCTGAGTTACGCCGTGGATTTGAAATTGGCTTTCTTATTGTTTTACCTTTTTTGGTAATAGATCTTGTTGTGGCGACATTGACAATGTCAATGGGGATGATGATGCTTCCACCAACAGTTATTTCTTTACCGTTTAAAA
This sequence comes from Bartonella capreoli, assembly GCF_902813205.1. Lineage (NCBI taxonomy): Bacteria > Pseudomonadati > Pseudomonadota > Alphaproteobacteria > Hyphomicrobiales > Bartonellaceae > Bartonella > Bartonella capreoli. Next base: position 25,545 of record NZ_CADDZX010000006.1, on the reverse strand, counting down.
TTTTGTTTTTCGTGTTAATCGACGGTTGGAATCTGCTCGTTGGAAGTTTAATAAGATCTTTTTAAATATAGTTAGCACAGTCATTAACTATAGTTAATATATATTTGTATTTAAAATACAAATATACTTTACAAAGTATTTTATTATTATAAAAATAAAAATATACTTTAATTTATATTTCTAATAGATATTTATTTTTTTGATGCAAGCTTGGGGGAGGGCTCCTAGCATCCCATCTATTTTTTCTTTGGGGGCTAATTATGGCTATAAACTTATTTGTAAACCAGTCAGCGGTTGCATTGCAAACAGTACAATCAATTGATAATCATTTAAGCCGACTACAAGATCAGCGTGAAGCAGAGTTACAAATTCGCAATACGCCAGATCACGCTGCTTATGAGTCAATTTCACCAATGATGAAATATGATAGTGCTACAATAGTTTCAGTTGTTGATGCTATTAAGCAGAGCAAAGAGCAGGTTGAAGTTGCAAAAACTGTGGTTGAGCTTACCAAAGGTTCGTTAGACACAATCGAAAAATTGGTGATTTCTGCATACACCAAGGGGGCTGAAGATTTTTCAAAGATTCAAGATCATATTGCAGAACATGTGAAAGATCTCTCTTATGCCATTGAAGAGGCTGCTATTAGTGCAGGAAATATTGTTGCCAATGGTGGGATGAAAGCCAAAATTCCTTCTTCTTATAGGCATGAGGGTTTAACTGTTTATGTTGATAGCATTGAAATTGGCGGTCCAGAATTGAACTTTGGTGTTTTAAATATCGATGGCACAATCGATATGTCTAAAGGCATTTTGAAGAATATTTTTAATACAGGTACAACAATGAATTTTGATGCGGCCAAAGTGGTGTTTGATACGGCACAAAAAGACTTTCAAAAATTAAAAGATACTTTTATTCAAGCAAAAACTCACTATGCTGCTGATCCTTCGTTGACTCGTAAAGTGGTGTATAATGATGCTCAGCAAGCTATTGATGACAACACAAAAGATAATGAAGTATTAAATAAAACAAAAGCTGAACTTAAGACAGTTGCAGAAAGTATCTCTCTGGTAGATTTTGTAAAAATGAGGGATATTGATCAATTATCTACTGAAGTACGCGATATCCTTTTTGAGAGTCTTCAGAACAATATTCAAAACTCAATTACTTCGATTTTAACTGCAGAAACTAAAATTAATTCTATAATTAATTTAATTGATATTCAGCCTGAACTTGTCAAAACATTAGTTGGAAATATCGACTCAAATATTAGGGCTTTAGTTGATATTAATATGGATGCTGAATCAGCACGTCTATCAGCTTTACAGATACAAAAACAACTTAGTGCTCAGACATTTTCAATTGCTAATCAAAATACCTATCATACTTTAGCTCTTTCACAAAAATAGAAAAGCAACTTTTTAGATAGGTTAATTCCTTTTTGATAACACAAAAAACTCCCTCCTATCAAAAAAACAAGCACATAAAATTACCTTTTTGATCAAAGTAAAATAATATTTTTAAAAGCGATAACGCAATGTTCCTGAGAAAATAGCTCCAGATAAGCCAGCTTTTTGAAGTTTTTGCTGATAACTAATATCTCCATGGAATGTAACGTTTTGAATAAGTTCTGCATTAACACCTATTCCCCCTTCAATTGCAGGTCCTATAGGGTCAAAATAGAAACTCTTCTTGCCAACTTGTACTGTTCCTCCATCACCAAAAACACTGATAAGATTAAGCTTACCATAGAAAGAAAGGGTACGACCGTCTTCAAACTGGTTAACATTTTTAACCAAACGCCCACCCATACGCGCTGACCATTGATAAGGATTGCTCATATCCACCTTAAAGTTATCGGTATCTTGAATGGTATTAAACATTAATTGCTGGTAAGCAATCTGTGTCTGTGGCTCAAATACTAAACCTTCAATACTGGTTACAAGCTGTTTTCCCAAAGTAGCAGACACACTCCACGTTTTAGCATCATCCACTCTCGCGGTTTGACCGATAATAGCATTGGAGATATTTCCTCTAAAGAGACCATAGGATAAGAACGTATTGATGTACACTCCATTGTTATGCTGTATACTGCTATAGGCCGTGAAGAGCCATTTATCAAATGTAGTCTTCTTAACATCTGCCATATTTTGTGGCGTGAAGGACAGTTTTCCATAAGTGCCTAAAAGCCCAAAATATGAAGAAGTATTTTGCCCTTCCAATGCAGCCAATGCAACACTCGTTTGTAAAGCAGCATAACTAATATCAGCACCATAACCGTATTCAAGTGCAGTACGGTTAGATGATAAAGTCACTTTGTTTCCATAAGAAGATATAAAAAAGGAAAGTTTTTTATCATTTTTCATTTCCCATGGCATTGTTCGAATATTAGTTAAAAGAGCATTTTGATTTTCAATATCAGTGAAACCTGCAGCAAATAAAGCATTTGGCATTACTAAATAGTTTGCCATTTGCGGTAAAAGAGCCTTTACGTTTGAGTTGGGGAGGTATTGATTTTGCAGGCGAAAATCCCAAAAAGTATTACTATAATATGGATTTATATCCGATGTTCTTTGGTTAATGTTAGGTAAATCATTACGTAATGTTGATCCATAAGCATTTAACGTATGTTTGTAAGGTGAACCATTGATTGTAATATAACGCGTCGCTAGTTTGAAAGAATTCTTTGTTGCGTGTCCGGCAACGTGGATAAGAGAAATCCCACGTTTATTTAAAGGAAGAGAGTCAGTTACAAAAAGCAAATTTTCTGAATCCGGAACATTTTTATGAAAATTGACATATACCGTTGTTGATCCTGATACGTTTCCCCTAATAAATAAGCGGTCAGCTTTTTGCCCATTAGTATTTAAATAGAGCTTAGCATTACCTCCTGCATTATAGACTTCTCGGGTACCAGGTGTTCCTGATCCCACATACAATGTTTGATAATGACCTTCTGTTGGGCTTTCAAAAATAATAGTACTATTGTTGATATTAAGCACAGAAATATCAGAGCGGGCTCTTTGAGCAATATCAAGAATCAATGCTCTTGGAATAGGCCCAAGCAGTTTATCTTTCGCACTTGTTTCTGTTTTACTAACCCTTAAGATCCATGTGGAACCATTATTGAGATTTAAAACTGTTTTCTGCTGTAAACTCCCCACCGCATCTCGATCATTATAATATCTTTTATATGCCTCTACTGCTGCTTGTTTAGCTTTATAATATTTTTCTGCTCTTAGCCTCTTCATGCCTTCAGGAATTCGTTCTATAGGATTTTCTTGGCTCATAAGTTGTAAAATGGAGATCTCTGTTCGATCACTTACACGATTACGTGCCAATTGTGCCTTTGCTTCGTCTATATCTTTTTGTTTTAAAATCCTTGTACCACCTTTTAAAACAGAGTGATCTGCGGTTAGTATAAGAGTACCAATGTTGTCTCCTTTATGTACTCTATTTTTCACTAAAACATCGGCATCAATTTCTGAATTTTTAAGGAATACTGTACCGTTTGTAGAAGGTCCTAAAATACCCATACCACTTTTAACAAATAGCTTTGTATTGATAAACGTTACTACATCGGTATCCCGTCTTAAATCTGGTTGTTTGTAAGAAAAGAAGGAGATACCAGCTCCACGCTCGACAGTTACAAATGAATCTAAAAGAGTGATCTTACCATCTGAGACTAGCAAACCAACTTGTCCGCCTGTTGCATGAATGTTTGTGGCATTGATAGTTCCACCATTCGTTGCACTAAGAGCATAAAAACCTGAAAAATTTCCTCCGTTTCTTATTTGTGAAGAGCCATCAGCAATTATTGCATTTATTGCATTACTACTTCGTAGGTAACTATTTACTCCATTATTATTTTGTGCATAACTTGTGCTATAATAAGAACATAAAAAAAACCCACTTACGGTACATAATAAAAGACTTCTTTTACGCATGTATATATCCTTAAATATGTATTTCCCTTCTAAGATCTCTAACGAATCATTTAACTTATTCTGTGTTTTATGTAAAGTATAAAACACAATATATATTTTATAACTTAACGAAATATATATTTTATAACTTAACGATATGTAAACTCTTTTTAAAAGCGATAACGCAATGTTCCTGAGAAAATAGCTCCAGATAAGCCAGCTTTTTGAAGTTTTTGCTGATAGCTAATATTTCCATGGAATGTAACGTTTTGAACAAACTGTGCATTAAAACCTACCCCCCCTTCAATTGCAGATCCTATAGAATCAAATTGAAAGTTTTTCTTGCCAGCTTGTATTGTCCCTCCATTACCAAAAACACTGGTAAGATTAAGTTTACCATAGAAAGAAAGGGTACGACCATCTTCAAACTTATTAACATTTTTAACCAAACGCCCACCCATACGCACTGACCATTGATAAGGACTGCCTATATCCACTTTAAATTTATCAGCGTCTTGAATGGTACGAAATATCAACTGCTGATAAGCAATCTGTGTCTGTGGCTCGAATACCAAGTCTTTAACGCTGGTTTCTAGCTGTTTCCCCAAGGTAGCAGACGCACTCCATGTTTTTGCATTATCCACTCTTGCAGTTTGACCAATAATGGCATTAGAGATATTTCCTCTCAAAAAACCATAAGACAAAAGCATATTAATGTACACTCCACCATTATGCTGTATACTGCTATAAGCTGTGAGGGCCCATTTATTGAGTGTAGTCTTCTTAACATCTGCCATATTTTGTGGCGTGAAGGACAGTTTTCCATAAGTGCCTAAAAGCCCAAAGTATGAAGAAGTGTTTTGCCCTTCCAATGCAACCAATGCAACACCTGTTTGTAAAGCAGCATAGCCAATATCAGCACCATAACCGTATTCAAGGGCAGTGCGGTTAGACGATAAAGTCACTTTGTTTCCATAAGAAGATAAGAAGAAAGAGCTCTTTTTATTGCTTTTCATTTCCCATGGCATTGTTCGAATGTTAGTTAAGAGAGTATTTTGATTTTCAATATCAGTGAAACCTGCAGCAAATAAAGCATTTGGCATCACTAAGTAGTTTGCCATTTGCGGCACAAGAGCTCTTATCTTTGCACTGGAATCGAGGTATTGATTTTGCAGACGGAAATCCCAAAAAACATTATTATGTGGATTTACGTTAAACAATTTTTGGTTGATATCAGCTAAACCGTAGCTTGATTTTGGTCCATAAGCATTTAACACATATTTGTAAGGCAAATCGTGAATGGTGGTATAGCCATTTGCTAATTCAAAGGAATTTTCTTTTGCATTTCCAAAAACTTGGATTAGAGAAATCCCACGTTCATTCCAAGGACGAATTACAGTTACGTCTGTAGGGTCTCCATGAACATTGGTATGAACTGTTGTTGATCCTGTTACATTACCCAAAATAAGAAGGCGATCAATTTTTTGTTGATCTGCTCTCTTATCATCACTCCACTGAGCATTTAAGTGGAGATTTACATGACCTTTTGCATTGTAAACTGCTTCACGACCATCTGTTCCTGTTCCTATGTACAATGTTTGATAATGACCTTCTGTCGGGCTTTCAAAAGCAACAGTACTATCGTTGAGATTAAGTATAGAAATATCAGAACGGGATCTTTGAGCAATATCAAGAATCAAGTTTTTTCGAAGAGGACCAAGCAGATTATCTTGCGCACCTGTTTCTGTTTTACTGGCCCTTAAGGTCCATTTGGAACCGTTGTTAAGATTAAAAATTATTTTTCGTTGTGGATTTGTCGGAGGGATTGCAGATTGGTTATTACGATATTGTATTACATCTGCAGCTTCTTGTTGTGCAAATCTTGTACCACCTTCTAAGGTAGAGTGATTTGCGGTTAGCATAAGAGTAGCATTATTGTTTCCTGGATGCGCTTTATTTTTCACTAAAACATCAGCACTGATTTCTGAATTTTGGAGAATTATTGCACCGTTTGCAAAAGGTCCTAGAATACCTATACCACTTTTAACAAACAACTTTGTATTAAGAAATGTTACTACATTGGTATTATATCTTCCGTGAGATATTGTTTGCGGTTGAAAAACAATACCGAATCCCCGATTGATAGTTATGATTGAATTTTTAAGGCTAATTCTACCATCTGAGGCTAACAAACCAGCGTGCCCTGCTTTTGCATGAATGCCTGTGGCACTAATACTTCCACCATTTGTTGCACTAAGAGCATAAAAACCTGAAACACTTCCTCCGTTTATTATGATTGTTAAAGGATAGTGATCAGCATCTATTGCAATTTCTTTGTCATAAATATTAACATTATTCAGCACTATTGGCTGACTATTGGTATTTGCTGAAATTCCCCCTCTCGTATCACTATGCGCATAGCTCATGCTATAATAAGAATAAAATAAAACCCCACTCAGTGCATAATAAAAGGCATTTTTACGCATCTATATACCCTTAAGTATTTACCCATCTCCTTTTATTAGAAGCGTTTAACTTATTCTGTATTTTATGTAAAGAATAAAAAACGATATATATTTTATTATTTCAAAGATAGGAACATTTTTTAAAAATGATAGTACAATGCTCCTGAAAAAATTTCCGGATAACCCGGCTTTTGAAGTTTTTTCTGATAATTAATATTTCTAGGGAGTGTGATATTTTGGACTCTCTGCATATAAATTTTTCCTTTTCAATATAATTTCTATAAGATCAAAGGAAGAAGCTATTACCGGTTTATATTGTTATCATATTGTCAGAAATTTTGGTAATGTTCAGTTCACTATTCACCATGAAAGGAAATATTACAACTGTTGATGTTAGTCACTTTCAACCGTTAATCATAACAGCGTCGTGTATTAATTTCTTCCCACAAAATAAAAAAGAAGTTTCCTTTTGATGATCAATTTTTGTGTGATGAGATAAAAAGATTTCAACATATTAAAAAGGCAGCACATTGTGCTGCCTTTTTAATCAAAGTGAATATTATCACTGTTTTAAAAACGATACTTCAATCCTCCTGAGAGAGTTGCTCCAGATATACCAGCTTTTTGAAGTTTTTGCTGATAGCTAATATCCCCATGGAATGCGATATTCTGGAATAGTTGCGCATTGACACCTATTCCTCCCTCAATTGCTGATCCCATGGGATCAAGATGGAAGCTATCACCAACGCGTATTGTTCCTTCATCACCAAAAGTACTGATAAGGTTCAGTTTACCATAGAAGGAGAAAAGATGACCATCTTCAACACGGTTAACATTTTTAGTTAAACGTCCACCCATACGAACGGCCCACTGATGAGGATTACCCATATCTACCTTAAAGTTATCGGCATCTTGAATGCTGCCCAACAACAATTGTTGATAAGCAATCTGCACCTGTGGTTCAAAGATCAATCCTTCAACACTGGTTACCAGTTTTTTACCCAAAGTAGCAAACACACTCCATGTATTCGCATCGTCTAACTTTGCAGTACGACCAATAACAGCATTGAAGATATTTCCTTTCAAGAAACCATAGGATAAGAGTGCATTGAGGTACACCCCACCATTATGCTGCACACTACTATAAGCTGTAATACCCCATTTTTCGAGTGCAGTTTTATCAACATCTGCCATATTTTGTGGCGTGAAGGACAGTTTTCCATAAGTGCCTAAAAGCCCAAAATATGAAGAAGTGTTTTGCCCTTCCAATGCAGCTAACGCAACACCTGTTTGTATTGCAGCATAGCCGATATTAGCTCCATAGCCATATTCGAGACCAGTGCGGTTAGACGATAAAGTTGTTTTACTTCCATAGGAAGACAGGAAGAAAGGATTCCGCTTACCGTTTTTCATGTCCCATGGCATCGCTGTTCGAATATCAGTTAAAAGAGCATTTTGATTTTCGATATCAGTGAAACCAGTGGAAAATAAAGCACTTGGCATCACTAAATAGCTTGCCATTTGTGGCACAAGAGCTTTTACCTTTGAGTTGGCAAGGTATTGATTTTGTAGACGGAAGTCCCAGAAATCATTACTTTTATTATCTACAACACTCTCATCAACACGAGCATTTCGATTATTTTCATCAGATGTATCATCTTCAACGGGATCTTTCTCAAACAACATTTGGTCAGCACTAGCCAAATCATTGTTCGATTTTGATCCATAGGCATTTAGTATATATTTGTAAGGTGAACCACTAATTGTAGTATAACCATTCGCTAATTTGAAAGAGTTTTCTTCTGCTTTTCCAGAGACTTGGATCAGAGAAATCCCACGTTTATTCCAGGGGACAAAACCAATTGCTTCTGTAGCATTTCCTTGAGCGTTAACATATACTGCTGTTGATCCTGATACATCACCTTTAATGAGCAGATGATCAGCTTTTTGCGCTTTTATCTCCTTACCATCACTCCATTCCGCATTTAGGTAGAGTTTAGCATTACCTTTCGCATTATAGACTGCTTCAGTATCATGTGTTCCTGATCCTACTTGTAATGTCTGATAATGATTCTCTGTTGGCCCACCAAAAACAACAGAACTATCATTAAGATTAAGCACAGAAATCTCAGAGCGGGATCTATCAGCGATAGGAGCTAGCTGATCGCCAGCTGTTTCTTTTTTACTAGCTTTTAAAATCCATTGAGAACCATTGTTAAGATTAAAGATCACATTATTTGTTTCCCCAACCCTCGTGCCACCTTCTAAGGTAGAGCGATCTGCGGTTAAAGTAGCTGTAGCCTTATCTGTGGTTTGCAGTAAAACATCAGCACGAATTTCAGAATTTTTAAGCGTGATATTATTATCAAACTCTTCAGATGATGTAAAAACTTGGTCCCGTTCTTGAGGATCCTCTTCATTATCGATAGAAAAGTTAGCAAGATAAATACCAGTACCATTCTTAACAATAAGTTTTGTATTGGTGAAATTGACTTTATTACCTTTACTTTTTTCGTTAGATAAATCTAAACCGATTTTATCCGCTGTTGCAGAAACAGCGGCAACATCAATTTGTCCTCCCTCTTTTACATAAAAGGCAATACCATCTTCTTGTGTGTGAGGATCATTTCCTGCAATTGCAGTAACAGAACCACCATTCATTGTAACTTTTGTATTTTCACCTTCTGCAAACAAACTATTACCTTGATTGGATGTAACTGCAACGTTTGTAAGAGCAATTTGCCCTCCATCTTTTGCATAAACTGCGTTCTTTCCGCTAACTTTTCCTCCCACCATCGTGATTTGGGCTTTTTGTTTTTCTGCGACTAATCCGACATTTTCAGATGTGACTTCAACATTGTTAAGTTCAACAACACCTTTCTCCACAGCTTCTATTGCTTTTGCTGTTTTGCCTGCTACCTCAATAGAGCCTCCATTCATTATAATTTGGGCTTCGTTACCTGCAGATAGCCCTTTATCCTCAGACTCAATTGCTACGTTATTTAAGTTAATTGTACTTTTATTATCACTCTTTACGGCTGTTTTAGCTACGCTAATAATACCTCCAGTCATTGTGATCGTTGCCTCTTCTTCTGCAGACAATCCAACGCTCTCAGATACGATTCTTTCAACATCATTTAAGATGACAACACTTTTACCTTTAGCATTTACTGCTATAGCAGTGTCGTTACCTCTTACATTTATATCACCGAAAGGGTTATCAAATTTACCTGCATCAATAAAGCCACCATCCATTGTGATGTGCGATCCATCCGTCGCCACTAACCCTTGTTTTTCAGATGCGATGAGAACGTCACTTAATGTAACAACACCCTTGTTTGCAGCAGATACTGCTACATCAGTTACGTTAATAATACCGCCAGTCATCATAAATTGAGCATCTTTTTCTGCCTTAAGACCAGTCGCAACTTGATCAATGAATGTTTCGCCCTTCAACTCAATCACACTTCCAGAGCCACTAGCATATGCACCAGTTCCTTCTTGTTTTTCCTTACCAGTCAGCGTTAAATTGGTACCGTCGATTTTACCACCACTTGTTGCACTAACAGCGCTTTTTCCCTTACCTGCAGCTTTATATTCTTTACCAGAAACTACTTGTGGATCTTGCTCACCAGTAACACTAAGAGTTTCCTCTGCATGTACATTAAAATGAGCGCCAAACAATACAATAGCCGCTGCTGTGGATAATAAGAGGGACTTTTTATGCATGATACTTTCCTTACTTACAAACCCCATATTCATCCCTCCCCGCTTATAAGAAGGATACAAATGGATTATTTAGAGCAATAAATATTTTATTATAATTTATCTGTAAAGAAAAAATAGTTTTACATATTTAAAGATAAATTACAATAAAACACATATTGTTTATTTATAAAATACAGATTGTATTTATATATAATTATATTATAAGCATAGATATAGTTTAAAAGTTAATTTTTTTACTGCTTTCTTTTATTAAAAGACGATATTGTTATCTACATAATGCTTTAAGATAATAGTCAATGGGTATTATGAGATTTTTTTGTTGAAAGTGAGCGTCATTTTCGCGCAAGTTTTATTTTTTATGGCTTTAAGGAAAGAGAGTAGATAAGCAGCTATAGAAAAGTTGTCTTTATTTGGCTCGAAATGGGTTTTTTCTCAATAAAAATGGTGCAACTATATGCTTGATAAACTTTTGGCTTTTCTTTTTTCTTCCGGCCAGGCTCTTCAGAAATTAGGGGTAAAGCGTCTTGTTGCGCTTGGTCTGGTTGGAATCACGTTGTTTGGAACGATTTTATTTTCCAGTTTTTATTTAACACGTCCTTCTTATGAGACGCTTTATATTGGTCTTTCTCGTGATGATGTGAATCGTATGGGGGTGGCTTTGAGCGAAACGGGAATTGCTTTTGATGTTTCTTCCGATGGAAGTTCTATTCAAGTTCCTGTGGGGCAGGCGGAAAAGGCTCGGATGTTTCTTGCAGAAAAAGGGCTTCCTACATCAAATAATGCAGGGTATGAATTGTTTGATAATATGGGGTCATTGGGATTAACATCTTTTATGCAGGAAATTACCCGCCAACGTGCTTTAGAAGGTGAAATTGCGCGCACAATTCAAGTTGTGCAAGGTGTAAAGGCTGCACGTGTTCATATTGTTTTACCAGACAAAGGGTCATTCCGTAAGGCTAATCAGAAGCCTACAGCTTCTGTTATGATTCGTACAGATGGTAGTTTTTCAGTCGAATCTGCTCAATCTATTCGCCAGTTGGTATCTGCGGCGGTTCCTTCGCTTGAAGCAAGTTCTGTGACGGTTATGGATACACGGGGGCAGTTATTGGCTTCTGGGGTTGATGCGGCGAATGGAGCTTCTATTCGGATGGCTTTGCTTGAACAACAAGTTGCATCGCAAATTGATGCTAATATTCGTAAGCAATTAGTACCTTATCTTGGCCTTGATCACTTCCAAACGAGTGTGCAAGTTGATTTGGATACAGATCGTCAACAGATCAATGAAACTGTTTTTGATCCGGAATCGCAGGTTGTACGTTCTGTGCGCTCTGTGCGTGATCAGGCGGATAGTCAAAATAGCCGCAATAATGATGCTGTTGGGGTGGAGCAAAATATACCACAAGAGGAAATTGCTAATGGTGGTGGAGAACGTTCAACTGATAAAAAAGACCGTCGTGAAGAAACGACTAATTATGAAATTAATTCTAAGATTATTTCCACTGTTAAGGATGGTTATAGCGTGAAAAAACTGGCTGTTGCTATTGTGGTGGATCGTGCACGTTTGGTTCTTGCAAAAGGTAACAATGGGGATTCTGAAAGTTTCATTAATGATGAAATTAATCGTATTCAGCAGATGGTGGCAACAGCTGCAGGACTTGATCCAAAACGTGGTGATATTATCAATGTTACAGCAGTTGATTTCATTGGCTATTCTGATAAAGATCTAACACCTATACAAACGCCTATTTGGAAATCATTATCACCTTATTTATCCAGTTTCGTTAACGGATTGGCTTTGGTTATTGCTGTCTTGTTGATTTTGTTCCTAGGTGTGCGCCCCTTGATGCGTGAAATGCGTGAGGGACAAAAGACTCTTGATAATGAAGAAAATGCTTTGGCAGGTCTTAAAGATGTACTTGCTTTGGAAAATCAATCTAACACTAATGGAGAATTTGGTGGCATTGCAGGTGCAAAAGATGATACGCTTAATAACTTACGCAGTCGTATGCGCGTAGCTCCCCAAAATCGTCTTGAACAAATGATAGCAATAGATGAACAACGCTTTGCTGAGGTTTTACGCGAATGGGTTAATGACGCCAATGCAACTGTACAACCCGCATAGATTTGCCAAAGTGAGATGTTGAATGGAAGCGATCAAGGGAATGGAAAAGATAGGTGAAGAACTTAAAAAAGAAGCAAGTGATACACTTGCTTCTTTTCTGAGTGATTTTTCATCTGTCGATAAAGACACAGAGGTTTTACTTTTTAGTGGTGAAAGTAAGCAGGCGCATGATAACGAGAAATATGAGGAATTTTTGTTATCCGGTACTGATTTTTTAAAAGAAGATATGGAAGAAATATTGCCTCTCCATGTTGCTTCTGAAAATGCTGTTGATTTTAAAATTATCGAACAAAAAACTTTTGATCAGGTTGAACAAGAAACGGCAGAAAAGTTGCAAAAACAATTTGCGGCTGAAAAACAGCAAATGGAAGAAGAGCATGCCAAAGCTATTGAAGCGGCTAAGCAAGGTGTGGTTGAAACCCTGGGTGCTCAGATGCACAGCCAATTAATGGAAGGGTTTGCTGATTTGCGTCAAGGGGTTGCTAAAGATATTGCGCAGGTACTTGCTGCCTTTATTGGTGAGAAAATTACACAACAGGCACTTCAGCAATTTGCTACAAAGATGGTAGATCAAGTTACCGATGCAGAGCAGCCTTTAATTCTTGAGGGAAATGAAAAGCTGCTTGAACAGCTCAAAAAACAGGAGGGGTTTGATGCTTCTAAATTTGAATTTCAATCAACTAACAGTATAGAGATACGTTTACGTCGCGGTAACGTGGTTACTGCTACACAACTGACTCCATTATTGGCAAACTTGCAGGAGTTGGTTCAATGAAATCTGAAGGTGAACAGTCTCACTCTGAAATTATTATTGTGCGTCGTGGGGGGCATGGCGATCATGACGAGCACCATGGGGGTGCTTGGAAAATTGCTTATGCTGATTTTGTGACAGCAATGATGGCGTTTTTTCTTGTGATGTGGCTTGTTAACGCAAAAGATGAAGAAACTAGAGAAGCTATTGCAAATTATTTTAATCCAATCAAACTTACGGATTCTCAAACAAGTAGCCGTAGCATTCAGAAAAAAAATGATATTGAAGAGGACAAGATTTGTCCTGTTGGTCAGACATGTGGAGGCGATAGCAAATCAGAAAGTGTTCAGCCGGTTGCTTTGGAAGAAACAGAATTAATGCGTGATCCCTATGGTGGGTTGGAAAAAATTGTTCAATCCCAGCAAAATGTGCAAAGTCTCCCTGATAATGATGGGAAGCATGAAACTCTTATGGATAATAGTAAGGGTGATTCGAAAGAGAATTTACTAGCAACTGATTATCGGGATCCATTTTCACCTCATTATTGGAATGAAAATGTGGCATCTCATAACAGTACGTTGAATGCGCAAGGAATAGAATGGAAGGAAGGTCAGGCACAGCAACAATTTGTGCAGGAAGATGTCCCTTCTCAGGAGTCACGTGATTTTGCAAAAGAGGTGACAGATCTTATTAAAGAAATAACTGATGAAAATCATTTATCCGTTAGTGTATTCCCAGTCAGAGAAGGTGTTATGATTGAGTTGATGGACCAGCTTGAGTATGAAATGTTTAAAGTTGGTTCATCTGTGCCTGCGGCACAAACAGTTAAATTTATTGATCGTATAGCAAAAGTTGTTGCAAAGTATCCAGGAGATGTGGTGGTTAGTGGTCATACTGATGCACGCCCTTACCGTAGTGCAGCTCGTGATAATTGGCAACTTTCAACATCACGTGCACAAATGGCTTATTATATGTTAGTGCGTGGTGGTTTGGATGAAAAACGCATTTTGCGTGTTGAGGGTTATGCAGATCGGAATTTAAAAAACAAACAAGATCCTTATGCTTCTGAAAATCGACGTATATCCATTTTTGTACGGGATCCAAATGTTGATCTTACGCAGGAAATGCCTGCCTTAAAAAAGGTCTTGTCTAAACATCCAAGACAAATGGAATCAGTTTCTCAAAAGGAAAAAACACCATGATTGTAAAAAGGGTATATGGTGCTGGTCTTTTGTTTTTTATAACATTTACACAAGGGATTTTTGCGCAAGGAGCAGGGGAGGCTTCCCAAAAAGAAGAATCAACTTCTTATAAAAAAGCTGAGGAAATGTTTGTAGTTCAGGCAGTGTCCTCTTTTAAATCTGAGGAGTCTTCTGTTGGGTCAGAAGCTGTTTTGTCTCATCCAATGCAGCTTGTTCGTTCTTTACAAAATTTACAAGATCAAATTGTATCAGGCCAAGAGGAAGTGTTGCAAAAACAACCGCAGCTTTTAAGAGAAATTGGTGAAAAATTTTTAAATTTTAATCCTAGCATTTGGAAAGATGAGCAAAATCTTTACGCATTATTGATTTATCTTTTTAATGGTGGCAACCCTTCGGTTGTACGCGTAATTTTAAAAAATTATGGCCAAGGGGTGATTTCAGAAAATATAATGACTGGTGTTTTGGCTTATTTGTCTCATAAACAAGAGGTCTTTTTTAAAACTTTTGCAAATTTAACCGATGAAGATATTCAATCTATACCACCTGCTTTATTCTTTTCTATAGTGCTTTCTACAGTTGGTAATACGATTATAAAAGATCCTGTTCTAGCTATGAAACAATTGGATCAAGTAAGGCTTCTTGCTCCGGGAACTTTATTTGAAGAAAGTGCAATTCGTCGTGAGATTAAGGTTGCTACGATTCTTGGTAAGACGGATCTTTTTACTTTATTAGTGCGCAATTATGCAAGTCGATTTGGGAAGTCACCTTATGCAAAGGACTTTTGGCGTGAGTTTGGAATTGCTATACCACGCATTGATGAGAAATTAGATGATCAACAGTTAGAGGCATTGATTTCATATGCCCCGCTTATGGTACAATTGATGGCATATATGGATGTTAGTCGCACTGCATTGATTAATGCGCGTATGGAAAGGGCGCAATTGAGTGCTCAAAAAGCTTTAACATTGGCGCATGAACTCAATGTCAATGATACACCGGCCCGCCTTTATTATGCTGCTAGTTTAGCTAGTTCTGTAACAGCACATGAGGCGGAACAATTGTTACAGAATATTTCAGGCAAAGATTTATCAGAAAAAGATCGCTTGTTATTTATTGCTGCGCAGGCTGTGGCACAAAGAGTTACTTCTTCTCTAGTGGATGGTCAAAAAGAAGTTAAGACACAAAATTCTACACAACCACAAAGTCAAAAAGAATTAGATACAATGTCAAAAGAAGTTGTGTCGAAAGAAGCTGTTGAACAACAAAATGCTCCATCTTCTACATCAACAGAAATAAATCAGCTTGTCGAGCAAGCACGAGAAAAAATAAATGAAGTCGATAAATTATTGAGGACATAGATATGATGATAAATACTGATGAATTATGTGATATTCTTTCTACATCAGTGTCTAAAGTTAATAAGACTTTGGTTCAACCAAAAGAAGGTGGAGACAATCAGTTGCGTGAAGCGTTTAAAGCGCTGGTTAGTCAAGGTACGAAGCTGTCGGATGAAAAGGTTTTTGAGGAAGATTTTTCTCAGGCAGAAGAAGAAGCTTTAAAAGAAGATTTAGAACAGGATGATGCTAAAACTTTAAAAGCAAAAGATAAGCGTTTAAAAGATAAAAAGAGAGTTTCTCTTCAAGATGTTTCTTACCCTTTATGCTTGGTACAGCAGTTTGTGAAACAAGAAAAAATTGCGCAAAGATCAGACAGATTTGAAAGAAATGAGAACGCACCATCTTCTATGAAGGGTAATGTGCAAGATCAAAAGATTACAGAGATTCAAAAAACAGATGTGGTTAAGAATGAAATCCAAGGAGAGAACCAAGTTAAAGCCGCTGAAAAAAATCCACTTGCACGGAAATTTGTACCAAATTTTATACACAGTGTTACACAAAATAGTGAACCATTAATGGCCCGTTTGGAGGTGGGGGTTGAAAAATCTCAACTTCTAGAGGGTCTGGAAATAGGTGATAAATTTACTTTTGAAAAAGAAAATTCTGCTTTAATCAATAAGTTAAGCGATGTTGACATTACGTTGAATAAAAAGGTTGGCCATGTGCAGCTTTTGCGTTTGAAGTTAACACCTGCTGAGCTTGGAACGATTGATGCTAAATTGCGTATGAGTGCGCAAGGGCTTCATGTTGAATTGCATATTCAACGTCAAGAAACAGCGCGCCTTTTGGCTAACAATCAACAGATGTTGGTCCGCATTTTGGAAAAGGTTCCTGTTAATGATGACAGTCGCATCTTAGTCAGTATTATTGATAAAAGTGTTCAAACTATCCAGCATGGTCAGTCTTCGCAGATGGATCAGGGGGCAGGGCAGAATGATAGTGGACAAAATTTCAATGGTCAGCGTCAGGCTTTTGGTCATAAGGGTCAGAATGAACAAAATGAATCAAGGCAGTTTTTCAAACAATTTTTATTGGTGGATTCATCGCTGTTGGATATTTCCGTTGACAATGTTCATCCACACGATCCTTATCGGTTGGTTGTGTAGCTTTGTTACACTGAGCAGTGCTATAGCTGCTGGAAATGTGTGTGAAGCGGAAATGATTGGTGCTTCTAAGCGTTATGGTATTCCTTTGGGTATTCTTTATGCGATTGGTTTAACAGAAACAGGTCATAAAGAATCGCTTCAGCCTTATGCATTAAATATTGATGGCAAAACTGTTTTTGCTAAAACGCAAGCGGAAGCTTTACGTATTTTTAAAACTGCTCAACAGCGTGGTGCTAAATTAATCGATGTGGGTTGTATGCAAATCAACTATTTTTATCATCGTAAACATTTTTCTTCTGTGGCAGAAATGCTGCAACCTCATGTTAATGTAGATTACGCAGCGCGCTTTTTACGAAGTTTACGTCAAAAAGAAGGCAACTGGACTATGGCAGTTGCACGCTACCACGCTGGCCCCAATAATGACCCAGCTCAAAAACGTTACGTATGTCGTGTTATGCGTAATATGATTGCAAGTGGTTTTGGTCAATGGACTCCTAATTCTCGAGCATTTTGTAAAAACGCACATTGAATCATTTTTTGAAGAAAAAATGGCACATTGTTTCATTTTGAGCAATTTTATATGTATTAAACAAGTATAAGTTGTACAAACAAATTAACAAAGCAATTATAAATAGTAAATCATTGATTTATATAAGATAAATTAGAAAAATAACTTGTGTTTTTAAAGATTAAATTATACGTTTTTTTAAGATTTAGATCTTTCCGAAAATAAATTTTAAGTTAAGTTATGTGAGTGAGAAGCGCATGATAGTTGTAGTAGATGACCGTAAATTAGTAACGGATGGCTATTCTACGCTGTTCGCTCGAGAAGGAGTAGCTACAACAGGTCTCCTTCCTTCAGATTTTAGTGAATGGATTTCAACAGCTCCAGAGCATGAAGTAAGTTCGATTGAAGCGATTCTTTTAGGAAAATGCGAAAATCAAATTAAACTTCCAAAAGAAATCCGCGCATACAGCTCAGCACCTATTTTAGCTATGACAGAAACAAACGTTCTCGATCATACAATAGAGCTTTTTCAAGCTGGCATTGATGACGTTTTACGCAAACCAATACATGTGCGCGAAATTCTCGCACGTATTGCTGCCATTCGCCGACGCGCTGGAGGTGATGTTCGCAGTGTTAGCGCCGCAATAGAAATTGGCCCCATCAGCGTCTTTAATGATGGACGTGATCCACGCATCAATGGTATAGACTTTCCTCTTCCACGGCGCGAAAGACGTATCCTTGAATACCTTGCAATAAACTACGGTAAGCGCGTTAACAAAACACAAATTTTTAACGCTATCTATGGTATCTTTGATGACGTTATCGAAGAAAACGTTATTGAAAGCCATATTAGTAAACTCCGCAAGAAACTCAAAATAAAAATCGGTTATGACCTTATCGATTCAAAACGATTTCTTGGTTACAGTTTAGTAGTTAAAAATTAATGTTTTTAAAAACCTCTGCTTTTTTCTATTTTTCTGCCTTTTTCTTAAAATACACTGTAGTTAGCACTTATAATTTCACTCTCTCCTACGCTAGAAATAAAATTATTTGTAAAATGTGTTTTTTTTAAGGTCATTTTATTTCGATAGAAATGTTAAACAAAAGTTTCGCGCAAGAAAGTCTGCTTATGATAACGTAATAGGCTAACATTAACAGGAGATGATATGAGTATTTATGGAATGATGCGTACGGGTGTTTCAGGTATGAACGCTCAAGGGACACGCCTTTCTGGTGTGGCAGAAAATGTCGCTAATGCTAATACAATTGGATATAAACGTGCAGATGTCCAATTTTCTAATTATGTGCTACCTTCTGGAGATTATGCCTATGTTCCTGGTGGGGTGAGGAGCCATGTTGGTCATGACATTTCAATTAGTGGTCCGGTGCGTGCAACAGGTCGGGTGGGCGATGTGATGATTGATGGTAATGGTTTTTTTCGTGTCGCAGATGAAAACGGAATAGAATATTTAACGCGTGCAGGTTCTTTTTCTCGTGATAAGGATGGATATGTTCGTAATCTAACTGGTCATTATCTTTTAGATGAGGATGGACAAAGAATTCAAATTAAAGGTGGCCCGACTGATTTATTTGGTCCTGAGGTCACAACAAAGATTGATTTTAAGGTGAATTTTGACGCCAGTGCAGTGGTTTTAGATCCTCCGGGAGATATTGATCCTAATGCCCCTGAAAGTTATAATCATAAAAAATCGGTAACCACTTATGACAGCCAGGGTAAGAAGGTCCAGGTTGATTTTTATATGCGTAAAACTGATGATAATGAGTGGACAGTTGATGCCTATGTTGGAGGGGAGAAGGTTGGTACTACGGATTTAGTTTTTGATAAAGATGGTAATCTTAAAGATCCGGTGGACGATTTTACATTAACGCTTCCAGAAAATGATGGGGAAGATGGTACTTTTGAAGTTGCTGTAAACTTAGGTGGGGTAGGAAAAGATTCCTTGGTTACTCAGGTGGGTAATTTATCTGCCTTTGAACTTGAAGCAGATGGTATGGAATCGGGTGCTTTTGACGGTTTCACTTTTGGTCGCAATGGTGAGATTGAGGTAAGATATACTAATCACCAGATGCGTGTCGTGGGGTACGTGGGTATGACCACTGTGACGTCACCAGAAAATTTGACTGTTTTAAGTGGCTCTGTTTTTGGAATTAATAGTCGCACAGGAAGCCAAATGATGGGACGTTCTGGAGATGGTGTATTTGGTTTGTTGTTCTCAGGTTGTCTTGAAGATTCAAACGTTGAGATGAGCGATGAATTAACAGACATGATTGAAGCTCAACGCAATTATACGGCCAACTCCAAAGTTTTTCAAACAGGCTCTGAATTAATGGATGTTATTGTTAATTTGAAACGATAATTTAGGTAAAATTTAAAAGGATTTCAAATTATGGGGTTTAACTCAACAATTAACACAACACGAAACTCTCTCAAGGCGACTACAGGTCAATTGGGTATTGTTTCGCAAAATGTAGTTGGCGCTCAAGACCCAAACTATGTCCGGCGAACTTCATATATAGAATCAGGGCCGAGAGGTGCTGTTCACCTTATGGTTCGTCGTGACGGTGATGTCCATTTGTTGAATAATTATTTGGTCAAATCGAGTCAAGCTGCTGTTGCTGGTAGTGTCGCTAACGGGCTTAATCGTTTGTCTAACATTTATGGGGTGGATGAGTTTTCACGCGCACCTTCACAATTGCTTGGCGATTTTCAAAAAGCACTACAAACTTATGCGAATGATCCACAACAGCGTTCTGCGGGAGATGCGGCTGTTGATCGTGCACGTGATTTGGTTTACAGTTTAAATGAAGGCAATCGTGAAATCGAAAAGCTACGCAATGATGCAGATAGCGACATTCAGGATTCTGTTGATCATATTAATGATTTATTGCGACAGTTTCATGAGCTTGATCAGTATGTAGTCCGAGAAAGGAATGCGGGGCGGGATGATAGCATCTATATGGATCAGAGAGATGCAGTTTTAAAAGCTTTATCTCAAGAAATTGGCATCAATACAGTGTATCATTCTGATGGAAGTATGACTATTTATGGTATGGATGGCAGTACTTTGTATGATAAGACCCCACGGGAGGTAACATTTCAATCGAGCGGCTCCTTGCCAGCTGGTGTTGCGGGAAAGCAAGTTTTTGTTGATGGCGTGCCGTTAGGTCACCCGTCTTTTGTTGAACCCAATGGTGGTGGCAATCTTGGTGGATTGTTAAAGATACGTGATGAAATAGCACCACAGTATCAAAAACAGTTGGATGAAATGGCAAATGCTTTAATGCAAATGTTTCCAGGACCTCCTTCCTTGTTTTTAGATGATGATCAGCCAGATGGTGTTATTGGCCCTATTGAGGGGTTGTCAGGGAGAATACGGCTTAATTCTGTATTTGATAGTAATACGCAAGGTGGTGGACCAGAACATTTTAGTGAGAATCTTCAATCGTTAGTGGATGCTTTTGATCAAAAGCGGCCATTTGGAGCAGATACAGGTTTGTCTTCCGAACAATCTATTATGGATTTTAGTAAAAATTCAATTGGTTGGCTTGAAGGATTACGTTCAGATGCGGATAAAGACGCAAGATATCACAGTACAATGTTTTTACATGCGTCTGAAGCATTATCCAACGGAACGGGTGTAAATACAGATGATGAAATGGTGTTAATGTTACAATTAGAACAGACATATGCAGCCACCACGCGTATTATTAGTACGGTTGGTAAAATGTTAGACGATCTTATGATAGCAATTCGGTAGGTATGAAATGAGAGTTCCATCAGTTTCAACATATGTTTTAAGTAATGCACGGCGTGATGTAATTGCTAATGGGCAGTCTGAATTAATGCAAACAAGCTATGAAGCGACTACTGGAAAACTGTATGACCCAGGTCTTACATTAGGCCGCAGAACAGGACGCTTGGTAAATATTGAAAGCCAGATGAGTTATCTTGAAGGTTTTAGTAATACCAATAAATTGGCGATGTTAAGAATGTCTTCTATGCAAGCTGCAATACACAGTTTGATTTCATCAGGTGATGAAGCAGCTGCACAAGGAGCATTGACTCTTTTTAATAATATGCTTGTGGGTGATCCAGGAAATACAACGCCATCTGTGATACAAGCAGTTGCACAGGATTCTTTGAGTGCATTTATTTCTGCTTTAAATACCAATTATAATGGTGAATATGTATTTGGTGGGACTAATACTAGTGAACAGCCGTTGAACTTTTATACAATCGGTGGTGAAACTGGGCCTAGTAAGGTTGTAAGAGATACATTTGATGAATTTCTGGGCGGTAGAAAACCGGAAGATCTTACCAGTGAAGAGATAGAAGAATTTATTGATGGGCCATTTAGTAGCTTGTTTGATGAAGAAAATTTCACCCAAATTTTTTCAAATGCTCAAGATGGCTTTATTGAAAAGCGTATTTTGTCGAATGGTGAGACAGTCAATGTTGCAGCGAGTGCTAATGAAAAAGGATTTCGCGATGCCATGAAAAGTATGGTTTTGGTGGCAGAGTTTGGCGATATTGGTTTGTCAAAAGATGCACAAGAAAGTCTATATTCAAAGGCGCGAACTTCTACTGATCAAACGTCTACAAGTAGTTCTACGAGTGAAATTATTGCTATAGCTTCCAGAATAGGGAGTGCTGAAGCGAGAGTAAAAACGGCTACACAACGAATTGAGATTCAGACAGATCTTCTCATGAAAGCAAAGATTGATTTGATTGGTGTTGATTCAACAGAGGCTGTTCAGAGAGTTCAAGCGTTAGAAGCGATGTTAAATCTTTCTTATACTTTGACAGGGCGGATAAGCCAGTTAAGTCTTGTTAATTATTTAAAATAAGAGGTGCAGTTATTTAATGTACCAAATGCGATATGAAGATGTTATGGAAGATGATGCAATGAGCGCGCGTGAGCGTGAACGGTCTTTATTTGATCGTTGCATTAAACTTCTTTTGGACGCAAAGGCAAAAGGCCCTGGTTCACATGAGGCTAATGAAGCAGTTCAATTTGCTCGGAAGCTTTGGATCATTCTTATTGAAGATCTCGGACAAGCAGAAAATGCTTTGCCACCAGAATTAAAGGCATCTCTTATCTCGATTGGTTTTTTTATTTTAAAGGAAATTCAGAAATTAGATGAGGGAAAAGTTGCTGATTTTGATGTTCTTGTTGAGATTTCAGAATCTATCCGCGATGGTCTTTCCGCTAATCTAGAAAAGTGTGAGTGAGGAGGCAACAATGTATTTAACATTAAAGCCGAATGAAAAAATTTTTATTAATGGTGCAGTTTTACGTGTAGATCGTAAAGTGACTTTTGAATTGCTCAATGATGTGACTTTTCTTTTAGAGGGGCATGTTTTACAAGTGGAAGATACTGATACGCCACTTAAACAACTTTATTTTTCTGCTCAACTTATGTTGATTAACCCAGGAGAAGCTGAACAGGCATTGGCAGTTTTTGTTGAATTGTTAAAAAAATTGCTTCAAACTTTTACTGATAGTGATCTTTTGGAAGGGTTGAAAGAGTGTATCTATTTAACCGAGCAAAATAAAATTTTTGAAGTGTTGAAAGTTATTCGTGGTTTATTCCCAAGAGAAGCGCAAATTATGGGGAAAATACCTTTAACAAATGCAAACACAAGAGAAGTTAAACAGGTTAGCGAGGTGTGATATGACGTTAGGTGCGGTTGGTAGTGGTAGTCTTGAAAATTTTCTGCGCAGAGATAGTGGAAGACAAGATGTTATTGAAGCTAAGAAAGGCACAGATTTCGATACATTTATAAAATTGTTGGTAGCACAGATGAACAATCAAGATCCAACCAATCCTATGGATTCAACAGAATTTGTAGCACAATTAGCAAGCTTTTCAGTTGTTGAACAAACTATAAAAACAAATGATAAACTTGATCAGATACTTTCAAATGCTTCCATTAATGGAGCAGAAGGATATGTTGGAAAATATATTCAATTTGAGGATGCTGATGGTAAGATAATTGAAGGATATGTTGAATCCATAAATATCTATACTGATGGTATGGTTGCGACATTAGATAATAATGAAAAAGTGCTTATTGGTCCGGGTATTACGGTAATGGGCAGTAAACCTGATTCAGGTAATGATCAATCTTATGTTGAGGCTGAGGTTGAAGTATGAATGAAGCTGATGCTATTGATATAGTAACGGCTGCTATATGGACCATTTTAATTGCTAGTGGTCCAGCAGTTCTTGCTGCTATGTCTATAGGGATTTGTATCGCGTTATTTCAGGCGTTAACACAAGTGCAGGAAATGACTCTAACATTTATTCCAAAAATTATTATTATTTTTCTTGTTTTAGCGCTGACAGCTCCATTTGTTGGAGGGCAGATTTATGCATTCACACAATTGGTTTATAATCGAATAGAGACAGGTTTTTGAAAATTTTAATATCATGTTTAGCAAAAATGTATTGAGAAATTTTTATCAATCTTTGATTGTCTGTTTTTAATAAAACTTACCCATTTATATTTGAAGATATCCGCTTATTTTTTTTGTGATCAATGGGGTTGCAAGGGAATTCTATAATTTTTAAAATACTTAAAGCAAATAGATTTTTTTGAGAAGAAATTTGGCAATTATTTCTTCAATCTTGAGAAGGGCTTTTTCTTTTTGGATTGTTGTTATAGGATAAAATTTATTTTAGCTTATAGCCAAACTATACGTAAAGTGTAATCTCTATCTCGTTTGTAAAAAATAATACCGCGGCGCCTATCTTAAGTAGATATACGCTTCTTTAGTTTCAGTGGGCTGAAATTGTATACAAAAATCATCAGAAAACATATTTTCTCTCTCCCCTCAAGAGAATCAGAAGCGTTTGAAAATGTTCAAACACTGCTCAATAATTAACGCGATTTTTAGTTACTAAAAAACAGTAATGAACAAGGATACACCGCAAGAGTGCAAGTAAGCTTTATCAATCCTTTTCATTTAGTGAACGCTTTAATAATGCTTAATATCTTATCTGTCTTGATGCTGCCGAATAAGCTAAGATAACTATGATCTTCAAAAAAGTTGTTTTTGCTATCTATCGGTATCATTCCAAAAAACATTGCCGATGACTCATTCGTTTACAGTGTACTTACGTGGCCTGATTGTCTGAGAAAAGTAGTACATTATATCTTGAACGTTCTACCTATGGATTGGTTAATTCAAATAACAGATAGGTATGAAGCTCCCCATAGGTAATAAGTTTGTCAGATTCAAGTTTGGGTTGTAGAGTGTAGTCTCTTGCCTACTGACCTAATTATGCTGAGCTTTTAGTACAGCAAAAGTTTTCTAAGAGCGCTATAATAATACAGCATGCAAGGAATTACGAATAGGAAGGATATTCCTCCAAAATAGCATTTCTTTTATTGGATCAATGCAATCTCTTATTTCAAGCGGATGATCCTCAGAAAACATTAGAATAGCTAGTAATAGTAGTTTTAGTTCACATGCTTTTATTTCTTAGAGATCAGAATAAGGCTCGATTTATTTGTGATATGGGATTTTCTATTAAGAATGCTGATGAGATATAAGAGATAGTCATTTCTAAGAAATTACAGGAGCCTTTTTGTTTCCAAACGGCTATATACAAGATGCTGCACACTTAAGATATATGAGCGTGCAAGCAAGCAATTGCGTGGTTTGTGAAGTGATTTGTGTCATTACGTTTGCGATGTTTGTTAATGCGATGGTTCATTATTACTTTTTGATAGAGGGAATAGCATAGTATTGTAGCTTGTGTTTTTTTGTATGCCAATAGTAGAGAGATGGTAAGTATCCTTAAGAGAGTTTTCATTAAAATAGAAGTTGTTAACAAGCATATAAGAGTTATTGCTAATGCTCCATAGTATCCATTGATCGCCGAAGCTTATAGTTTCTATTATAGAAGAAGTCTTAGAGAATGAAAAAGCACGTCAAGCAATTGCATAGTGTATGTGTAGTTGAGTCATTTCAGCAAAGTTGAATGTGCAGTTTAATAACATTTGAGGAATGAATGATTGATGTGGGTATAAGGCAGTATGAAAGTCATTATGAGGCTTTGTAAACGCGTTTAGGTAACTACGCCTTTTCTATGTATGCGAAATTTTCATGTATGTTTTTTTGCATTGTGTGTGAGTGTTTTGTTTATTTTTTCTTGTTTTGAATAGAATGCCTTCAGGGGAATTTTGTTTAGGGGTTTGAGACGTTCAGGTATGATTTTGTTTTGATTTTCTTTTTTTTAAAGAATAGTTTTTCTCTTTTAATCTGAAAGGTTTCAAGAGCATAGTGGGTTATGGTTATGCGTCGTGT
>NZ_CADDZX010000005.1:0-147133 GCF_902813205.1 Bartonella capreoli | reverse complement strand
TCTATTGCAAATCAAGGTAGTCAGAATATCTTATTATTGTTCCGTAATTAATTCCATAGAGTTTTTACATGAAAAAGGCTGCGCATCTGCGTGGCCTTTTTT
The DNA here is from genome assembly GCF_902813205.1 of Bartonella capreoli. Taxonomy (NCBI): domain Bacteria; kingdom Pseudomonadati; phylum Pseudomonadota; class Alphaproteobacteria; order Hyphomicrobiales; family Bartonellaceae; genus Bartonella; species Bartonella capreoli. Next base: position 147,031 of record NZ_CADDZX010000005.1, on the reverse strand, counting down.
ATTAACTACTCGAATAATAAATATACCTTGTTTTTTCTGATAAGAGCAATCTAACTTAGTTAATTAGAACATGGGTTAGGGAAGTAGGGTCAGATGTGCTTTTATAAGCGTATGTATCAGTGATATAAATCAGGCTTTTTACCTGAATAAAAATTGTATTTTTACTAGAATATGAGGCTTTAAATTTTTTTCGGAAAAGATAATAAGGCACTAATTACATATTTGGGTAAAAAGGTCCTTCACTTCCTTGCGGGCAAGTCCAATTGATATTTTGGTTAGGATCTTTAATATCACATGTTTTACAATGGATGCAGTTTGAGGCGTTAATGATATAAATTTTATGATCATTATGGTCTAGCCATTCATAGACACAAGCGGGGCAATAGCGTGTGGAAGGTCCCCCATAGATTGCATATTCAGAATTTTTATGTTTTTCCAGTGAGGTTATTTTTAAATGGCAAGGTTGATTTTCCGTATGATGCGTATTGGAAAGTGCTACACTGGAAAGGCAATCAAAAGTCACAATACCATCTGGCTTGGAATAAGCTATAGGTTGAAATTTTTCTGCTGGTTCCAAATATGCATAGTCTGGTTTTCCATGAGAGAGTGTTCTAAATAAAGAAAAGCCAAAAATCTGTTGCCACCACATATCAAATATAGCAAGTTTAATTCCGTATTTTGTACCATATTTTGCCCAGAGAGGCTTGGTATTACGTGCTATATAAAGATCTTTTCCGATAGGACCTTTACGCCAATGATCTTCGATCTCTTTGACTTCATCATGGGCACGATCTTGAGCAAGGGCATCAGCTATTTTGTCAGCTGCTAATATGCCGGATAATATGGCATTATGTGAGCCTTTTATACGAGGTACATTAACAAAGCCAGCAGAACATCCAATGAGTGCACCACCAGGAAAGGTGAGTTTTGGTACAGATTGCCAGCCACCTTCACTGATGACACGTGCGCCATAAGCAAGACGCTTTGCACCCTTTAAAAGTTCGTACAGTTTAGGATGTGTTTTGAAACGTTGAAATTCTTCAAAAGGAGAGAGATAAGGATTTTTATAATCCAAATGTACAACAAGGCCAACAGAAATCAAATTGTCTTTTTGATGATAAAGAAAACCTCCACCACCAGCGTTATTATCCAATGGCCAGCCGATGAAATGCTGAACTAAACCAGGTTTATGCTTTGAGGAGTCAACTTCCCAAAGTTCTTTAAGACCAAGACCAAATTTTTGTGGTTCACGATCCTTGCTAAGATCGAATTTTTGTATGAGTTGTTTAGCAATTGAGCCACGCGCTCCTTCAGCAATGAGGGTATATTTTGCTAGTAAAGCCATGCCAGGAATATAATTTTTTCCAGGTGTTCCTTCTTTTTCAATGCCCATATCACCTGTGAGAACACCAATAACAGCTCCTTTATTATTATAAAGAACCTGAGATATGGCAAATCCGGGATAAATTTCAACGCCAAGCGCTTCTGCTTTTTTACTTAGCCAACGGCAAACACTCCCCAGTGAAACGATATAACAACCATCATTTGATAAGATTTTTGGGAGAAAAATATTAGGTAATACTTTAGTGCTTGTTGGCTTCAATAGAAAAAATTGATCGCTAGTGACAGGTGTTTTGAAAGGATGATTTTGTTCATTTTGCCATTCTGGTAAAAGTGTATTTATGCCGATAGGATCAACCACTGCACCTGATAGAATGTGAGCACCGATTTCTGAGCTTTTTTCGAGGATTACAATAGAAAGCTTGGGGTTGTTTTGTTTCAAACGAATTGCAGCAGAAAGGCCTGCAGGTCCTGCTCCTACAATGACTACATCAAATTCCATACTTTCACGTTGGTGATGTGTAGGTACATTCATAATAAAGCTTTCTCTAACTCAGGAATGATATGGTGAAGATCACCTACCAGGGCGTAATCAGCAATATGCATGATAGGGGCTTCTTCGTCTTTATTAATAGCCACAATGATTTGTGCATCCATTATTCCTGCTAAATGCTGAATAGCACCAGAGATGCCTATAGCAATATAGAGTTGAGGAGCAACGATTTTTCCTGTTTGTCCAATTTGCCAATCATTTGGGGCATAACCTGCATCAACTGCTGCACGGCTAGCACCCACCGCAGCTCCTAGTTTGTTTGCGAGCGGTAGAAGTAGTTCCATAAATTTCTCTTGTGAGCCAAATCCACGTCCACCTGCTACAATGATTTGTGCTGATGTAAGGTTAGGGCAGTCACTTTTGTTGGTTTCTTCTTTTACAAAAGAAGAAAGGTTTGGGTTAGGAGCTGGTGTTATTGTTTTAATAGGGGCAGAATTTCCTTGAAGAGTTGGAGTGAAAGAGGCTGTACGTACTGTTATAACCTTTTGGCGGTCATTTGCACGCACAGTTTCAATGGCATTACCTGCGTAAATTGGTCGTTTAAAGGTATCAGATGAGACAACGCCAATAATGTCTGAAATTTGCATAAGGTCAAGGAAAGCAGCTACGCGCGGCATTACACTTTTGCCAATACTTGTGGAAGCTGCCATGATTACATCATAGTTATTAGCAAGTTCGATAATCGTTGCTGCTACAGGTTCGGCTAATTGATGCGCTAGGTAATCAGCTTCAGCAACAAGTACTTGCCGGACACCAACCAATTGGGCACTATTTTCTGCAATCGCTTGAACCTTTGTTCCACAGACTAAAATATCAACATTATCACCAATTAAATGAGCGGCAGTGAGTGCTTTTGCAGTTTCTTCTGACAAGGAATGATTATTATGTTCGGCCAATAAGAGAATTGCCATAAGTTATTGCCTTTTTATGCATTGTTACTTTTGATATATCTATTATCGTATTTTAAATACAACTTGTTTTTTTAAGCGCACTAACAAGCTCTGCTACATTTGCTACTTTAATTCCTGCTTGACGGGATTGAGGTTCTTCAATGTTAAGCACTGTTAAACGTGCTCGCGTATCTGCGCATAAATCAGCAAGTGCCTTTTGTTCAATAGGTTTCTTTTTAGCTTTTATAATATTAGGAAGAGAAGTATAACGCGGCTCATTTAATCGCAGATCAGTAGTCATAACAACAGGGAGAGGTAAGCAAATAGTTTGCGTACCACCATCTACTTCGCGAGTAATAGTAGCTTGATGGTTTTCTATGTTTAGATGTGAGGCAAATGTTGCTTGCCCCCAACCAAGCAGAGCTGCTAACATTTGACCAGTTTGATTACTTTCGTCATCAATTGCTTGTTTGCCTAAAAAAACCATAGTTGGTTTTTCTTCAAGAATGATTGTTTTAAGAGTTTTTGCAATTGCTAAAGGCTCAAGCACTTCTTCAGTTTTGACAAGGATGGCGCGGTCAGCACCCATTGCAAGTCCTGCTCGTAAGGTTTCTTGTGCTGCTTCTGGCCCAATTGAAACAAGAACAACTTCTGAAATTTTACCGGCTTCTTTTTGCCGGATAGCTTCTTCTACAGCGATTTCATCAAAAGGGTTCATAGACATTTTTACATGGGATAGATCAACACCTGTGCCATCAGGTTTAACACGTATTTTGATATTATAATCAACAACACGTTTGACAGCGACAATTATTTTCATAATGATCCTCTTTAATTGATATAGTCACTATTTTATAATAATAACCACAAGAAACCAAATCATTTAAGATTAATGCCAACAGTTGGTTTTGAAAAACATTGCTATAAAGATATAAGCCTTTGGTCAATGGTAAGAACAGGTCAGTTAGGTGTTGTATTAGAATTGAATGGGGTGAAAATTAGTAACATTTCCATTAATTTTTGTTAGTTAACTTTGTTTTATATTATTATTTTCAATTTCTCTTATCGTTTTAAAGCTCTATTTACTAAAATGAGCCACACTCTCTATTAGAAGTATGATTTCTTGAAAAAGATGAAAAGGGATGCATCTGTGAATATGAAACGTCACGTTATAAACCCAGTTGTACATAATCAACTTTCTACTTTTGTTGTTGAACAAAAGCAGAAAACGAAAAAACATGCCGAGATAACTATGTCCGATATTGCTACTAAGTTGCGCTACGTTTACACACAAATGCAGATAAAAAAAGTGCCAAATCAATTAATTATGCAGAGCTTTGTAGATAATAGTATTAAATCTTATTTAGATACAATTAGTCGGGCAATTTTAGCTGAGCATTCTGCACGTGATCAAGCGCAAAAAAAGCTTTTTGAACGTTTGGAGCAGATAGAAAGACTTGTTCAAAAACTTCTTCATGAAAAGAAAAATTCACAAGAAACTGTCATGAAGCAATATGTTCCTCGTGCACAATCAATTAATTCTGTTGTGCATCATCTTGCTCATATGACATGCGAAGAAAACTAAACATTTGGTGCATTAAGAAAACGCAATTTTCTAGAAAGTAGTCAATTGAATTCACCTTAACAAAGTAATTTTAGTTCTTTACCAATAAAAGCTGTGAAACATTTCTTAATAAAATTCTGTGAGGTTTTTCAAAAAGGAAAGCCTTTTTAATACTCAATTACCTAGTTATTTAGTTAAAGCTTCTTGGTGTGTGCTTTTTTCAAAAAAAACTCTAAGATCTTTTTTTCTTATCACTACAGAGTTTTATGGAAATTTGTTTTTTAAGAGAGCTTCTTAAGGTGCTTTATTTTCTACGGAAGATGCGTAAAAAAAGAAAAACAGGCATAACAATTACTGCACCAGCCAAGGTCATATGGAAAAGGTTTACAAAAGTCATAAATCCTGTTTCCCATAGAGATTGAAGGAAGTCTATTATTTCCCAAATAAGATCAATAGGTGTCCACCCTAGGATATTTATCGCAATTCCAGTGAAAAATGAAAGGATAAGCAGTTTTACAGCAATACGCCCCGGTGTACCACCAAGAAATGAATGAAGAGAATTGTGTGTATTTTTTCTATTTTTCATTTTAACGTGACTTCAAATATACTAAACTATGTATATAGTGCAAATGATATACACATAACGGGAGAAAAACACGGATTTTAACGTTATTTGTTTGCTCTTTGTTTTTTAAGTTTTGTTCTCAAATTTTACATCCTTAAATATTAGCGTAATATTTGAGCTGTTTTTTTTGAACTGCTTTCATGTTTAATTGATAATTTTTGTAATATTTTCATAAGAATTTCTCATTGTTTGCTTGATGTTGTTTAATTTTTAGAGTTCATCAAACGTTATTGGCAATTTTTACCAGTAATTTTCACCTGTTAGATGACAGTGAGCATATTCTCAATATAATGTTATTGTGGAAGCGTTAATATGTTGTGCATAGAATATGTTTCAAGAGATTCCGCTTTATAGAGATACTATTCATCTTCATAAAGATGTATTTATGTTACAGTTTGAGTTGAGTGTTTTTAAGGTTAAGAGAGTTGAAAAATACGACGGATTTATTTAGTCCACGACCGGTGGCAACAAATGTAGCAGAATTTAGTGTTTCTGAAGTATCAAGTGCTTTAAAACGCATTATTGAGGACAAGTTTGCTTATATACGGGTACGGGGGGAGATATCTGGTTATCGTGGTGTTCATGCTTCAGGTCACGCATATTTTGCCTTAAAAGATGATAAAGCTCGGTTAGAGGCTGTTATTTGGCGAAGCTTAATGGAAAAGCTTAAATTCCCTCCTGAAGAAGGGATGGAAGTGATTGCTGTCGGCAAACTTACTACTTATCCAGGTTCATCAAAATATCAAATAGTCATTGATGCTCTTGAGCCAACAGGGGTTGGTGCTTTAATGACACTTTTAGAAAATCGTAAGAAAAAACTTGCAGATGAAGGCTTATTTGATGAAACAAAAAAGAAGCCACTACCTTATATGCCTCAAATTATAGGTGTTGTGACATCACCAACAGGAGCTGTTATTCACGATATTATTCATCGTATATCAGATCGTTTTCCTTTGCATATTTTGGTTTGGCCTGTAAGAGTTCAGGGAGAAACGAGTGGTCGAGAAGTAGCTTGTGCTATTGATGGGTTTAACGCCCTACCTTTAGGTGGTGTTTTATTTAAGCCTGATCTTATTATTGTAGCACGCGGGGGAGGGAGTTTAGAAGATTTATGGGGGTTTAATGATGAGGCGGTCGTTCGTGCTGTTCATGCATCGACTATTCCTGTTATTTCTGCAGTTGGACATGAGACAGACTGGACTTTAATTGATTATGCTGCTGATTGGCGGGCACCAACTCCTACGGGAGCAGCAGAAAGAGCTGTTCCTGTTAAAATTGATCTTGAAGTGCAATTAGCATCACTTGGTGCACGTCTTCGTGGGGGATTGACGCGTTATTTTAGTTTTCATCAACAAAAATTGCGTGCTATTTCACGAGGTTTGCTTACTGCTGACCAATTACTCGCTTTACCACGTCGTGGTTTTGATGAAATTTCAAGCCGGTTGCAACGAGCTCTTTGTATAAGCTACGAGAAAAAACTTTTTTACTTTCATGCTCTTAGTGTTCGGTTTTCTCCGCGTTTGTTAAACAGTGAAAAAGCACGATACAATGTAAAAGGATATACGATACATCTTCGTCGTGCTTTTTTACGCAATGTTGAAAAACAACGTGCTCAGGCAGAGATGGCATTTAGGCTTTTAAAAAGCACTTCTTATCAGAATATTTTAGAACGGGGTTTTGTTTTGGCATTGGGTCAAGATAATAAGCCGGTCAAACGATTAGTGCAGTTGCCTAAAACAGGTCAGATGAGTTTACGTTTTTTTGATGGTGAAATTAACGTTTCAACATTTAATTGTGCTTCAAAAAACAAACGGATAAAACAGCAAAAAGATGATCAAGGAACACTCTTCTGATACGGTAGATTCTGTACTCAATGAAGGACTTTTGATGGGGGTGGATGGAAAAGTTCGTTGTTTTTGGGCAGGAACTGATCCGCTTTATTGCGCTTATCATGATCATGAATGGGGAAAACCCGTTTTTGATGATCTGCGTTTATTTGAAAAAATTTGTCTTGAAGGTTTTCAGGCAGGGCTTTCTTGGTTAACAATTTTGAAAAAAATCTCCCATTTTCGCAGTGCTTTTGATAACTTTGATTTTGAAAAGATCGTTTATTATGATGAAGCCAAAATCAAAATGTTAATGCAAGATAAAGGTATTATTCGCCATCATGGGAAAATCCGATCGGTGGTTAATAATGCTTTTAGGGCACAAGAAATTATAGCAGAGCAGGGCAGTTTATCCCACTATTTTTGGTCTTTTCAACCACCACCATCTGAGCGTCCTGAAAAGATAGATTTTCAAATGTGGCAGGACAATCCTGTAACAGCCGCTTCTATTCGTCTTTCTACAGATTTGAAAAAACGCGGTTGGACATTTGTTGGTCCCACTACTTGTTATGCTTTTATGCAGGCAGTAGGCATAGTTAATGATCATCTTGAAGGGTGTTTTTGTCGGTGAAACTGCGAAGATTTATTTTATAACCTATTTGTTTCTTGATTATAAACGATCATGAAAAGCTAAAATACATATCTGAGAGAAGGTGTTAAAGATAACGTGAGTTATATAGAGATTGATTATATAATATATTGACGCTTTAAATGGCAATTTTATTGTGCACTTATTAGTTGGGGAAAATGCTTAATAAACAGGTTTTATTTCTCTATTTTAAATCAAAATTCAGCATTTACTACTAGTAAAATATGAAGCAAATTGTTTGGGTATATTTAAAGGTAAATAGTGTGCGGAAATATTCTTTTGTATTTTACCGATTACTTAATTTATTCCAAGATAACACAACAGAAGTAGACATGCACTTTTAAAATTAAGTGTATTGAAATAATATCATTATTTTTAGGAGTTGCCCATGTGCTTTTGTAAAGATTCGTGATGTAGGAGAAGTTGCTTTACAAATTTTATATAATAATTTCATGTATTTTTGATAACCATGATAACCAGTTTAAGTTGAGGTTATGGCTTATATTGTTTTAAAAGGGTGTTTTGGTGCAAATATAAACCACTGTGTTAAAAAAACATTGTTTGAGAAGAATTTACAAGAATAGAAAAAACGAGATATTTATTTTTAAGTGTGAATTTATAGAGCAGACTTTTATAGTCCATTTTAAAATCACAATGTTGCAATCGTTGTATCTATTATTAAAAAATAAGTTAAAAGTAGTATGACTGTATGTTTTAGATATAATGGAGAAATAAATTCAGTGCATAAAGAAGGAAATGACCATCTAAAAGAATGCTTGCATTATATTTATTTAGTTTTTACTGATATAAACTTACTAATTTAGCTAAAATGGCTAATTTGTAAAATAAGAGTTTAAGGGAAAGATCTATGAATATGAAAAAGAAAATATTAAAAGGGAGCTGTTCTTTTGTTTCTGCTCTTATGGCTGTAGGCATGCTATTGCAACAAGTGTCAGCAAAAACACCTGCCGATACACTCATGATGGCTTGGAATCTTGATGCAATCAATGCGTTTGATCCTGCTCAAATCAATGATTCTTATAGCAGTGAAATTATTCATAATATTTGTGATAGTTTGGTTGATACTGATCCAAGTGATGCAACCAAAATGATTCCACATTTAGCAAAGAGTTGGGATGTTACAAGTGATCATAATACGGTGATTACTTTTCATTTGCGTGATAATTTAAAGTTTGCTGATGGACGGCCTGCCAGTGCTGGTGATCTTGTTTGGAGTATGAAGCGTGTTGTTCAATTAAATATGGCTAATGCGGCAACACTTAATGAATATGGTATTACAGCCCAAACAGTTGATTCTGCTATTTACGCGCCGGATGATAAAACTGTAGTAATGAAATTTGATAAGCCTTATCCAGCGGAGCTTATTCTTAATAATATTGCTGCTAATCGTGTTGCTATGTTGCTTGATCGTGAAACGATTATGAAACATGAAAAAGATAATGATATGGGAAACCGCTATTTAGCAACGCATGCTGCTTGTGTTGGGCCTTATCAGTTGGTCAGTTGGCGTCCTGGAGAAGCCATTTTACTACGTTCTCATTCCAATTATTGGGGAGAAGCACCTAAACTTAAACAAGTTCTAATTCGTCATGTTTCTGAATCTGGTACGCAACGCTTATTATTGCAAAAAAACGATATTGATGTAGCGCGTGACTTAACACCTGAGGCTTTGGAAGATCTTGAGAAAACAACAGATGTCAGGATTGAAAGAGTGTTGCAGCCAGCCATGATGTATTGGGGTTTTAATATGACAAACCCTATTTTTGCTAATGAAAAAGTGCGTTTGGCCATGCGCTATCTTATTGATTATGATAATCTTGGTAAAACAGTTTTGAAAGGTATTGGTATTCCACGCTCTAGTTTTATACCTATCGGCGTTTTTGGTGCTTTGGATGAAAAAGAAGGGCTACCTTTCAAACTTGATCTTCAAAAAGCTAAGCAGCTTTTAGTTGATGCAGGTTATCCAAAAGGGTTTGAAGCGCATATCATTGTGGGAGGGGCTCCTTATACTTTGCCGATCGTTCAGTCTATTCAAGATAATGCAGAAAAGGTGGGTGTGCACCTTAAAATTGAACGTGTAGCGGGAGCGCAATTGTTTTCAAAAGTTTCTGCACGTGCTTTTGATACAGCTTTTTTAGGATGGGTTAATGAGTCTGCAGATCCCCACACGATGGCTTTGCGTATTGTTTATAACCCCGATAATCGTTTTGAGGCTAAAAATACGGCTTATCCTAGTTGGCAACAAGGATATTTTGATGCAAATATGAATCAGCAAGTTGAAGACGCTCTATTTGAAAAGGATTTAGAAAAACGAGCGCAACAATATGCTGATTTGCAGCATCAACTTATGCAAAAAGGGCCTTATGCTTTTTTGTTTCAAAAATATAATACTGTAGCTGTTTCATCTGCTATTAAAAAATGGGTTTGGAATAGTGCGCCACGTGTTTTCTATAGTTCAATTGAAAAATAAGCGTATTTTAGATAATAAAAGTACAAAGGGTGAATAGTTATAAGGTTCATAATGAGCAGTAGCCCCTTACATAAAATAACTTTTAGTGATTTACCATACTAAACTGTAAGGGGTAGCTTATTCATAAAAGTTCAATTTATGTGTATTTAGATCAATATTAATAACACGTGGTAAGTAATATTGTTTGGTACATTTGCTTATATATTATGGTTAATTTATAACTTTAAGTACTGGGAAAGAAACTAAGAGCATTTTTGAGTTTAAGTTGGATAAGTAGAGTGAGTACGTGCGTGCGTACAATGTTTTTGTAAGGGAAAAAGCCAATAAAGAAATCGTAATCACTTTATTTGAAAACAGTAAAATATCATAAAAATAGGGATGAGAGGGAGTTTAAAATAATGCTTAAGGGTTTTTGTGCTTTATTAGGGTTAATCGTTTTTTTCAGTAGTTTAATGCCAGTAGCGCTAAGTGTGCCGCCTAAAAATACATTAATAATGGCATGGAACATTGATTCAATCAGTAATTTTGACCCTGCCCAATCTGTTGAAATTGTAACAAGTGAATTATTAAGTAATATTTGTAGTTCTTTAGTGCAGTTTGATAAACATGATTCTACAAAAATCCGTCCTGCTATGGCTCGGTCTTGGGATGTTTTAGAGGATGGAAAAAGAATTGTTTTTCATCTTCGTGATGATTTAAAATTTGATGATGGAAGGGTGGCTACTGCAAAAGATCTTGCTTGGTCAATGCAGCGAATCATTAAATTAAATCTGGGTTTTTCTCAATCTTTGGGAGATTTTGGATTTACCAAAGAAAATGTTGAAACTAGTATTCAAGCTCTTGATGATACAACTTTACAGTTAGACTTTGATAAGCCTTATCCTGTTCATCTTATATTGGCTACAATTGGGCAAACTTATACTGCTGCTTTGCTTGACCGGAAAACACTTGAAACAAATAGTGTTAATGGTGATATGGGGAATAAGTATTTAGCTACTCATTCGGCTTGTGTTGGTCCTTATAAATTAGTTCGTTGGCTTCCCGGGGAGCGGGTTGTTTTACAAGCCACCCAACATTATTGGGGAGAGAAACCCAAAATTAAACAAATCTTGGTACTTCATGTGGCTGAATCAACAAGCCAAAGGTTACTTTTAGAAAAGGGTGATGTGGATATAGCACGTGATCTTTCTTCAGAAGATGTTTTAGACATTGAAAAACAAGGAGGGCCTATCAAGATTAATCGTATTTTGCGTCCACAATCTGTTTATCTATCGTTGAATAATAAAAGAGAAATTTTGGCTCATGAAAAAGTAAGGTTGGCGTTGCGTTATCTTGTTGATTATGACAATCTTGGTAAAACAGTTTTGAAAGGTATTGCATTTCCTCGTGCAAGCTATATGCCGTTAGGCATGCCAGGCGCTTTGGATAAAAAAGAAGGAATGCCGTTTGAATTAGATTTAAAAAAGGCAAAACAATTAATAAATGAAGCAGGTTATCCAGATGGATTTAAAGCCAATCTTTTAATTGGTAGTCTTTCCTATATGTCATCTGTTGCACAGTCTATCCAGGAAAATGCACGCAAAATCGGAGTTGACCTTACAATTGAAAAAATGACACAAACTCAATTGTTAAGCCGCGTTCGTGGAGGAAATTATGACATTGCTATAATGGGGTGGCATACAACAATTCCCGATGGACATTTGTCTTCAATACGTCATGTTTTTAATCCTGATCCGACATTTACTCAAAAGCACAACATGTATTTAGCTTGGCGGGCTGGCTATTATGATGTAAAGGTTAATAAAATGGTGATGGATGCCTTATCTGAGAAAGATCAAAATAAACGTTTTGGACAATATCGCAATTTGCAGCATTATATTCTTTATCATGGTCCTATGGCTTATTTATTTCAGACCTATTATATCATTGGTATGGGGCCTAAGGTCAAAAAATGGTTTTGGAATAGTTTTGAAATTCGCTATAGTGAAGCAGAAAAATAAGTTGTAATTTTGTTACGAATAAGGGTCATATGAGTGTGCGAGTGCGATATATTTTCTTATATGACTAGGAAAGATCGCAAAGTATAGGTTTTATAAGTGTGTGGGGATTACCATAATGGTTTTATCGGATTCAAAAGCTGATGTGGCATTAGCACAAAAGCAGAGAAATCTGCGTGTATGGCCTTTTTTCTTTAGGCTGTTTAAGCTGTTAATTTCGATATTAATTACATTATTTGGTTTAGTGACAATTACTTTTTTTATTGGTCGTCTTTTACCTTTAGACCCTGTTATTGCTATCCTGGGTGATAATGTTAGTCAGGAAGCTTATGATACAATGTTTTATAAATTAGGTCTTGATCAGCCATTGATTGTACAATATTGGAATTATCTTCAAAATATTTTTCTGTTTGATTTAGGAGATGCTTTGACTTCGGGGCGTCCTGTTTTGGAAGATATTTTACGTGTATTTCCTGCAACGCTGGAACTTGCAACGGTTGCTGTTATTATTGGCACGAGTTTGGGTATTCCGTTAGGGGTCTTTGCAGCAATGTATCGTAATTCATTTATTGATTACTTCGTTCGTATTTTTACATTGATAAGTTATTCAACACCAGCTTTTTGGCTTGGATTGATGGCATTATTAGTATTTTATGCTAAGTTTGGTTGGATTGGTGGGCCAGGGCGTATTGATTTTCTTTATGAATATTCTTTCGAACCCAAAACAGGTTTATTTCTTTGGGATTCTGCTATGCAGGGTCAATGGGAAGTTTTTGGCAACGTTTTTAGTCACATTATTATGCCTGCCTTAATTTTAGCTTTTGGTGCTATGGCTTATATTAGCCGTATGACTCGTGGGTTTATGATTGAACAGCTTAATCAGGAATATATTCTTACAGCACGTGTTAAAGGATTATCATGGGCTCGAACAGTTTGGGGCCATGCTTTTCGTAATTCTGCTGTTCAAATTATTACTGTGGTTGGCCTTTCTTATGCGTTTTTGTTGGAAGGTGCTGTGTTGACAGAAACAGTTTTTGCTTGGCCTGGTTTCGGGCGTTATTTGACCAATGCGCTTTTTGCAGGAGATATGAACGCAGTTGTAGGTTGTACGCTACTTATAGGATGTTTTTTTGTTGCTATTAATTTATTTTCTGATTTGCTTTATCAGCTTTTTGATCCAAGGACACGTTGAATATGACAATAAGTAATCATAATAATCCGCGCTCGTCATTTTCTTTGAGTCGTTGGTTGAATGAATCTGTTCCGCAGTCAACAGTCCAGGCAAATATACAAAGATTTTATTACTCATTGACCATTTTTTTTCGTAATTTTTCAGCTGTATTGGGATTAGCTATTATCCTTGTTATTCTTTTGTGCGCGATTTTTGCACCTTGGATTGCTACCTATGATATTGCCAGCAATGATCTTACTCATCGATTACAACCACCGTCTATGTTGCATTATTTTGGGACTGATGAGTTGGGCCGTGATATTTTTAGTCGATTAATTTTTGGTGCACGTATTACCCTTTATATTGTTTTTTTAACGACAATTATTGTAGGTCCAATAGGACTGATTGTAGGCACTATGTCTGGCTATATAGGGGGGTGGGTTGATACGGTTTTAATGCGTATTGTAGATATTTTTCTTGCTTTCCCAAGTTTAATTTTAGCACTTGCTTTTTCGGCAGCTTTAGGGCCAGGTATTGAAAATGCAGCAATTGCAATTTCAATGGCATCATGGCCACCAATAGCACGTTTGGCGCGTGCAGAAACTTTGACCATACGTTCATCTGATTATGTTGCAGCAGTTTTTCTACAAGGTGCATCAATGTGGCGAATTATTTTGTTTCATATAGCACCAATGTGTATTCCTTCAGTGATTGTACGGTTAACATTAAATATGTCTGCAATTATTTTAACGGCTGCTGGTCTTGGCTTTTTGGGATTGGGTGCTCAACCGCCAACTCCTGAATGGGGCGTTATGCTTTCGACGGGTCGTGAATTTATGATGACAAGTTGGTGGTTGGCAGCGGTGCCAGGTTGTGCAATATTGCTTACAAGTCTTGCCTTCAATCTTTTAGGTGATGGACTTCGTGATATATTGGATCCGCGCAATGGATAAAAAATTATTAGAGATAAAAGATTTACGTATTTCATTTCCTACAACGCGTGGAATGTTAGAGGTTGTACGTGGCGTTAATTTTTCTGTAGGAAAAGAGAAAATTGGAATTGTTGGAGAATCTGGATCTGGAAAATCGACAACTGGGCGTGCAATTTTAAAGTTAAATCCAAGATCAGCAATTATCAAAGCTCAAAAAATGTGCTTTAATGATATAAATTTATTGGCTGCCAGGGAGCATCAGATGCGCTCTATTTGGGGAAAGCGTATTTCGATGATTTTACAAGATCCCAAATATTCACTTAATCCATTGATGCGAATTGGGAAGCAGATCATGGAAGCTTACCGTATTCATTATCGTGTTTCAAAAATGGAGGCATGGGAAAAAACAATTTCTGTGTTGGAATCTGTTCATATTCGCGATCCTGAACGTATTATGCGGTTATTTCCTCATGAAATATCAGGTGGAATGGGGCAGCGTGTTATGATTGCTATGATGCTTATCCCTAAGCCTGATTTGATTATTGCGGATGAGCCAACATCTGCACTTGATGTCACTGTAAGATGTCAGGTTTTAGCAATATTGGATGAGCTTGTGACAAAGTCTGGAGCGGGACTTATTTTCATTAGTCATGATTTAAATCTGGTTGCTGATTTTTGTGATCGTGTTTTAGTAATGTATGCCGGTCGTATATTGGAAGAGTTGCCTGCACGTGATTTATCTCGTGCATGTCATCCCTATACTAAGGCTCTTTTACAAAGTTTACCGCGGCTTGATAAACCGGTTGACGTTTTGTCTGTCCCTGAACGGAATCCTGATTGGTTACATGGCCCAACAATTGTTAATGGCGTTGAAGGATCTTACCATGACCAATTGTAAAAATATTATTGAGGTTTTTGATTTGTCTGTAACCTTTGGACGTGGGCACAAGGCGGTAAAGGTTGTTAAGGAAGTCAATTTTCATATTAAGCGTGGTGAATCTTATGGTTTGATTGGTGAATCAGGATGCGGAAAATCAACCATTTTGAATGCATTAGTTGGGCTTATTCCCGGTTATAGGGGGCATTTTACCTTTGATGGACAAGAAGTATTAAGGAAAAAAAGTAAAACTTTTTTACGCCGTATTCAAATGGTCTTTCAAGATCCTTATGCTTCGCTTCATCCAAGGAAAATGGTGCATACGGTTCTTTCAGAATCTCTTACAATCCATGGCATGGATAATCAAAAGGAAAGGGTGCACAATGTTTTGCATTCTGTTGGTTTGGATTCTTCATTTCTTTACCGTTATCCACATGAGTTGTCAGGAGGGCAGCGTCAGCGTATTGCCCTTGCACGTGCTTTGATTATTGAGCCAGAAGTTTTGTTGCTAGATGAGCCAACATCTGCACTGGATGTATCTGTGCAGGCTGAAATTTTGAATTTATTGAAATCATTACGAGAAGAAAAACAATTAACCTATTTGATGGTGTCCCATGATCTTCCTGTTGTTGCGCATATATGTGAGCGTATTGGAATTATGCATCAAGGAGTTATTTTGGAAGAGTTAAGTAATAGTAATTTGCGCCATTTGCGTGCGCAACATGATTATACAAAAATGTTTCTTAAAGCGAGTACTAAGCCAATTTCTTATGAAGAAGAGAAAACATAATTGGTTTTACAAAAATAAGAGAGGTTTTCTTTATCTTTCGATTTTTTTTGCCTTTTTATTATAAAAACATTTTATAAATATGGGCTTGATGCCTAAATTTTGGTAATATGATTGCTTATTGATTTAAAAGTTTTACTATTATTCTCTAAAAAATTATTTATAATTATCTAATAGAATTCGTCAAAAACCAATAGCGCAGAATTCCTTAAAAGTGCTATAAAAAATGCTGGTAGCGGAGGAGGGATTCGAACCCCCGACACAAGGATTATGATTCCTCTGCTCTAACCTACTGAGCTACTCCGCCAAAACAGAAAGATATTACAAAACAATTTTATCTTTGGCGGATATAAGAGGTAGAATAGTGAGATGTCAAGCATCGTTTTTAAGCTTTTCTCTTGTCATTCTATTTCATCCCCGATATGGAATGAATGGAAATATAATTTTCATAAAGTTAGGCAAATAAGGTGTAAAAATGACACCACGTGTAGCGGTTTTAGGATGCGGTTATTGGGGTGGGAATCATATACGAACACTCCAAAGTCTTGGAGCTTTAGCAGCAGTTTCTGATATTGATTCTAATCGAGCTATGAGTTTTGCAAACGCGCATAACGTTGAAACTATAGCGCCTGATGATCTTTTTACTCATGGGGATATTGATGCGATTGTATTAGCACTTCCTCCACAATTTCATACAGATAATGCACTACGTGCTCTAAAAAATGGTAAAGATATTTTGGTTGAAAAACCAATTGCTTTAAATATGGCTGATGCTGAGCGCCAAGTTCATGTGGCTAATGAACATGGGCGGATTTTTATGGTAGGCCATGTTTTACGTTTTCATCCTGCTTTTGAAAAAATATGTGAATTAGTGGCGAATAAAGAATTGGGAGATGTGCGTTATATTTATTCTCACCGATTAGGTTTTGGAAAATTTCATATGCAAAGTGATGCCCTATGGGATCTTGCTCCTCATGATCTTTCAATGATTTTTGCGTTGACAGGGTGTGAACCTTCTGAAATTCGGGGAGAGGGTTCTGCAATGATTGATCAACTTTCTGATTTTGCACATATTCATATGGCGTTTCCAAATGGTATACGCAGCCACCTTTTTACTTCACGCCTTAGTCCTTATCGTGAAAGACGTTTAACAGTCGTTGGTACAAAAGCTATGCTTGTATTTGATGATATGGAACTGTGGAATCGTAAATTAGCATTTTGCCGCTTTTCTGTTTGGCAAGAAAATAAAGAGTGGGCTTTTCATTCTGATGAATTAAATTATATTGATATTTGTGAAGGTTTACCGCTTACTTATGAATTGCAGCATTTTCTTCATTGTATTGAAACGCGTCAGACACCTCGTACAAATGGCGATGATGCTCTTGCTGTTTTACGAACTTTAATCGCTGCTAATATCAATCATCGGAGATGAAAAAATAAATAGTATTTTCATGTTCTTGTAATTATCAATGGAGTTAATATGCAATTTATCGACCTTGGGGCGCAGCGCGCACGCATTGAAGAGAAAATTAATGCCGCAATTGCGCATGTGGTGGCCAGTGGTCAGTATGTTTTAGGGCCGCAAGTAACAGAATTTGAAGAAAAATTAGCAGATTATCTTGGCGTTAAACATGTGGTTGCATGTGCCAATGGAACTGATGCATTGATGATGCCCCTTATGGCTAAAAATATTGGGCCAGGTGATGCTGTTTTTTGCCCAAGCTTTACATTTTCTGCAACAGCTGAGGTTGTTGCTTTGGTAGGAGCAAAACCTGTTTTTGTAGATGTTTTGCCGGATACGTTCAATATTGACGTTGATAAACTTGGTGAAGCAATCAAAATGATAAAGAAAGAGGGGCAACTCAAGCCAAAAGCAATTATTTCCGTTGATTTGTTTGGGCTGCCTGCTGATTATAAAACAATTTCTGCAATAGCTGCGAGAGAAAATCTTTTTGTTATTGAAGATACTGCTCAAGCAATAGGTGGTAAAATAGGTAATGTTATGTGCGGGGCTTTTGGTGATGTTGCAGCAACAAGTTTTTATCCAGCAAAACCACTAGGATGTTATGGTGACGGAGGCGCTATGATGACCAATGATGGTGACCTGGCAGCGCTTTTACGTTCAATTTTGTTTCATGGTAAAGGGAAAACACAATATGATAATGTTCGTATTGGTTTAAATTCACGGTTGGATACAATTCAAGCTGCAATTTTATTAGAAAAACTTGAAATCATTGAAGACGAGATGGAAAGGCGTGTGGCAATTGCTCAGCGTTATTCTAATGGTTTAAAAGATATTGTAACAGTTCCAGAAGTGGGAGAGGATATTCGTTGTGCTTATGCGCAATATACTATTAAGGTGAAAAATCGCGATCAATTAAAGATGTATTTGCAGAAAAACAGCATTCCTACAATGGTTTATTATAATACTCCATTGCATTTACAACCAGCTTATAAACACTTTCCCTATGTGAAAGGTTCTCTTTCTGTTTCTGAATCTTTAGCAGATTGTGTTTTAAGTTTGCCTATGCATCCTTATTTATCGCAAAGTGATCAGGATGTAATTATTCAACACATAAGAAATTTTTATCATTCTTAAGAGAATATTTGCACTTTTAAAAGACTAAGTTGTTATATTCGTTTTATTTTTTTGAATGCATCGTTTTTTGAAGAGAATTTTTTACGCTGTGATTTTATAAAATAAAATTTAAAATTATACGAAGATGTCTCATCAGAAAAGTTCTCATAGAGAGAAGTATATTTGTATTTTTATTCTCAATATAAGATGAGAATACTTATAACAATGAGGTCATTGATTGATATAATCTTTATCTTTGTTAGCCACCATATAAACGGCTTTTAATAAACGGGTAGATTAAAAAACAAAATTTAAATAACAAACTGATAATATGTAAGCTAAAAAATATTATAAGCGTTATAATGTTTTTTCATTATGAAAAATATCAATAATGGCTTTTTAAAAAAATAAGATAATTATCAATTGAGTAAGCAGTATTTTATGGATCAATATAAAAAGCAAGAAGAGACAAAATTTCAAAATTATTCAAAATGAACGTTGTAGTTTATAATCCAATTGTCACTATGATCATAATGAGGATTCTTATCCTAATATAGAAATAGAGTTTCAAGTGTACTAGCAATTGTAAGTAGCTGGTATAAGATTACTGTAAATGTTTAAACAAGATAATAATTGCATTTTCCAAAGACGGATCGTGAAACAAATAAAATACAACATGAACCGATTATGTGGTTAGGAGATATATAAGGAATTTTTCGACATTTTATGTGTTATTAATAATTGCGACAAAAGATATCCAAAAATTTATAGTAATTTAGATCGCTTATAAAATCTTTTAAAGATTATAATTTAGGCAGTTTTTTTATGCTGGGGGTATCGTTAAAAGGTGTATAATTTTTAACATAAGAAGGAAATTACAACCACCATTTAACGGCTTCAGTAACTTCTTAATGTATAAACGTTAGCTAATATTGTTTTTAAAGACAGTTTATGTCGAAAATATTTATGTAGTACGAATTGTTTTTTGGCGAATATAGGATGCGAGATCACTTTTACTTTTAGAGTTTTTGATCAATGTATTGATGGGTGAATTTTCACCTTCTTTTAAGGCTATTTGGGCAGCTAATGTAGCTGCTAATTCTTTTGTTTCTTTACGCAGCTCATTGAGCAGTTGATTGCTAGAATCACTGTTAAGGTCATCGATTTGAACTTTTAATAAGCGTTGTTGAAAATCTTCTATTTTTTTACGCATAGCGTTAGTTTCCGTTATAAGAGATTTACCACAAGAATATGTTGCTTGTTTTTATGTGATTTAGCTCTTGTTTAAAGGGATATGGAGCTCATTATATGGGTAGAGACAATCAGATAAAATTGCTTTTTGCTTGATTGAATTGAATTTTATCTTTGAAAAATTGTATTTTTGTCATTGTGTGTCAGTTTTATAGCATACTTGAGTATAAAAAATCATAGCTTTCTTGTATTGCATTGAGTGATAATGGAACTGTTATAGAAACAAATTAATGTATGAGGCAAAGAGTATTTTGCCAAATAAAAAGAACAACACGTCCTCTTAAACCCAGGAAATAGAAACGCTAAGAATAAAAGAAGAATTGATTAATTAGCATAATTTCTTTTTTGTAATAGCAATTGTTTAAAATGGATTCCATGTCGGCATGGGTGTTAACTTTAAATATCCCATATTAATGCCAAGACGTGCACCAACCCCTGTACGTACTGGAATTAATAAAGTATTATGACGTTTAAGAGCGTGAAAACCGACTCCCGCAATTAAATAGGCTGAACCTGAAATACCGCCATAGCGTCCCCATAAATTGTTTATATCATTGAGATCATAAATTAGAATCATTAAACGAGAGCCTTGACCACCAAAGTCCCACCCTACAGATGGTCCTTGCCAAAAGACTTTATGCTGACCATAATTTTTGGTAAAGATTTGCCCTTCACCATAAGTTAATCCAGCAAAAAAAGCACCGGAAGCTTCTTCTCCTAAAATATAAGCATTTGGAAGACCGTATCGCGAAAAAATATTTTCAATTGCAGTTGCTAAATTATTTGTAGTTTGTCCAAAAAAATTATGGCCAGAACTGATAATTTCTTGCATTGAATAATATTTATTTTTGTCCATTGGTTGAAGTTTAGCGTTTGCAGAGCCTATCGTTACAAATAAAAGAGCTATCAAAAGTACAATGTTTGTAGTCCAGCGTGATAAAAAAGAGAGAGTCATGGGATTTTCTTTTTAGTTGTCATATAAAAGGATGTTAAAGTTTTTATTCAATTTAAATAGAAAATAAGGCATAAAACTGTTTAAATCCTTAAAGTTGTCTCACAAATTTTTTTTAAATGTAGTTATTAATTTTCATATATGCACTGAATGTTAAAAGTTCTAGCATAAAATGAGTTTTAAATTTTTAAGTTCGGGAGTTATTGATAAATTATGACGTCAACTGTTTCTTTGAAGTTTGCCGATCTTACTGCACTGCTTTGTAGCCGTATTTGCCATGATTTAATTTCACCTATTGGTGCCATTCAAAATGCGATGGAACTTTATGATGAAGGAGGAGTTGAAGAAGATGCTTTGCAATTGGTGCGTTCGTCTGTTTCAAAAGCTTCTGCATGCTTACAATTTTTCCGATTAGCTTTTGGTGCTTCAGGATCAGTGGATAGTCAGATAGACACGCGTTTTGCTGAACAGGTTGCTCAGCAATATATGGCAGAAGAAAGGGCAATTTTGAAATGGCAAGCTCCCACTTTGCTTTTACCAAAAAATGAAGTTAAGCTTTTGCTGAATTTATTATTAATTGCAAATACAACCATTTCCCGTGGTGGTGAAATAGTTGTGACGATTGTACAAGATATAAATACACGTTCTTTCCGATTTGAAATTGGCGGTCAAATTTTACGTATTCCCCCTCGTTTTGTTGAATTATACAATAAAAAAGCATTGGAAGAAACAATTGATGCTCACGCAATTCAATTTTACTATACAATATTATTGGCTGAGCTAACAGGTATGACACTAAACATACATGAAACTGATAGTCATGTTATTTTTGAAAGCACAAAGAAGCTTTAAATAAAATTGTTTATACTATGCTAAAAATACCCTAATCCTGTGGGTTAATAGAATGACCTTAGCCTTTCTTAACTAACCCACAAGCATTTTTGTATAAAAGAAGTCATTGTGTAAAACCTTTATTTAAGAAATAAAACTTCACACTTAACATTCCAAAACCATACTTATGCGTTTTATCATTTAGGCGGTTTTGCGTATATTTTCTTCAGATGGATCACGTAATACATAGCCACGCCCCCAAACTGTATCAATATAATTAACTCCCGATGATACAGCATCCAATTTTTTACGCAATTTGCAGATGAAGACATCAATAATTTTAAGCTCTGGTTCATCCATCCCACCATAAAGATGATTTAGAAACATTTCTTTGGTGAGTGTGGTTCCTTTTCGTAATGAAAGAAGCTCTAGCATCTGATATTCTTTACCAGTCAAATGAACGGGACGACCCGCAATCTCAACTGTTTTATTGTCAAGATTGACAGTAAGATCACCTGTGACAATAACTGATTGTGCATGACCTTTAGAACGACGCACGACAGCGTGAATACGTGCAATTAGCTCTTCTTTATGAAAAGGCTTAGTCATATAATCGTCAGCCCCAAAACCAAAACCACGCACTTTATCTTCAATGCTACTCATGCCTGAAAGAATAAGAACGGGGGTTTTTATTTTTGCTAATCGTAAAGTCCGCAAAACATCATAACCTGACATATCAGGTAAATTTAAATCAAGCAAAATAATATCATAATCATAAAGCTTACCTAAATCGACGCCCTCTTCACCTAAATCAGTAATATATACATTAAAATTTCCTGATTTTAGCATCAATTCAATGCTTTGAGAGGTGGTTTTATCGTCTTCAATTAATAATACGCGCATTTTAAAAATTCCTCGCTTTGCTCCTTGCGAATCAAGAGGAGCTCTTCATTTATACAATTGGTAAAACTACCATTGATAAAAAATAACAACATCAAACACTTAACTGTTAAAAGTGTTTGTAAATAATGCAGTGGTACGCGTAACAATCACCACTATTTTCTCCCCACTATCTGAGATAGTGGTTAACAAAATATTTTCATTTTTGGAAGAGGTTAATAAAATATTTTAGAAAGAATCTTATTTTTCTTAATTGAGTAGAAAAATGAGTTACCTATTTTGTTAATTTTTTACTTAAAGTAAATCTCATAATATATTATTTGCAATTATTTTTTTGTTCAAAATTATGAGGTTTATTTATTGTATTTTAAGTTTCTTTGATTCTATAATAGAAATGAAAAATGAATAAGTAGTTGATGCTTTGTAAATACATTGTGTTTATTAAGTGTTTTAAAGAAGGCAGAAAAGAGTTATTTTTCGACTTAAAAAGAACGGTTTACTTTTTTTGTTGAAAGGATGGTACTAGAAGTCTGTTGTCAGAGGGGAAATGTGCGTTCTTTGTTAGCGCAATCAAGGAGTAATGAGTATGAAGCCACAGCAGAATATGGTAAAATTAAAAACGTTTCAGGCGCGTGAGAAGCGTCGTGAAATTGCACAGCTTGAAATAATGATCAAAGAATTTGAACAAATGGTGCTAGAGTTAGAAGCACAAATTGCCAGTGAAGAGCGTAAATCTGGAAATGATGATATTCATCATTTTGCTTATTCGACTGTTGCTCGTGCAGCGCGGAAGCGACACGATAATTTAACAGATTCAATTCGTGATTTACAGCTTCAAAAAGCAAATGCTGAGATTACTTTACATGAAGTTGAAACGGAATTGCAACGTATGCAAGTTCTTGAAGTGCGAGAAAGTAAAAGGGCAGTGGGTGAGTAATGACCATGTTTTGGTAAAGTCTCACACTTTATGATTGAATGATACAAACTGTAGATTAGATATAAATTTTAGTTTGTGGATTATAATAGGAAATAGCCAGATTTAAAAAAATCTGGCTATTTTTTTTAAGTATAAGGCCTGAAAACCCATCACTATCAATGGCAATTAATGCCTATATTGTTGGATTCTTGTTGTCCGTAATCCAGCTAAGCCGTGTTCATCAATCGAACTTTGCCATGAGAGAAATTCTTCCATAGTCAAAGTATAGCGTTGACACGCCTCATCAAGACTTAACAATCCACCTCTGACAGCAGCAACAACTTCAGCTTTACGGCGGATAACCCAACGCCTTGTTGTTGGTGGTGGCAGGTCGGTAATTGTCAGTGGACTACCATCCGGGCCAATCACATATTTTATTTGTGTTTTTATCAAATCGGTCATTGTATTCTCTACTTTTGTTCAAGGACCTGAGATGCTTGTAAAGCGTGAGCTTTAAAAAAGAACTAAACACGTTGAAAAAAAATTAATAAAATCGATTCAAATGCAAAGGGGTAGATAAAAGATAAATAAAACAGTACATTATGATATTCTCGATAAGATTTTTTATTAAAAAAATGAAAAAAGCTGTTTTTTTGTTTTTTATCTCTCCCTTTGCATTTTGTATCGCTTCTTTAAAAATCTAATACTATTAGTTGTAGGAAGGATAAAAAAACAATATAAAGAGATAATGGATAGTGTGTATATATATTGAAACAATCCACTTACTAGCGCATATTTTAAATAGAGAATAAGCATATGTCTTTAAATAGCCTTGATTTGCCAGGACAGCCCGAAAACTCTCGTATTGTTGTTGCAATGTCTGGAGGCGTTGATTCGTCTGTTGTGGCAGGCCTCTTAAAAAAAGAAGGTTATGATGTTGTTGGAATTACCTTGCAACTTTATGATCATGGTGTTGCGACGCATCGTGTGGGGTCGTGTTGTGCAGGACAAGATATTGAAGATGCCCGTCGTATAGCAGAAACATTGAATATACCTCATTATGTTCTTGATTACGAAGAGCGATTTCGCGAAGCTGTAATTGATCCTTTTACAGAAAGTTATACACATGGAGAAACCCCTGTTCCATGTGTGGCTTGCAATCAAACTGTTAAATTTTCTGATTTATTAGCAACTGCACGTGAATTAGGTGCAGATGCTTTAGCAACAGGTCATTATATTCGCAGTCGTTCTTGTGGTGAGCATCGAGCATTGTTTCGCCCTCTTGATGCTGATCGTGATCAGAGCTATTTTCTTTTTGCCACAACGCAAGAGCAAATTGATTATCTGCGTTTTCCACTTGGAGATCTTCCAAAAGCACGTGTTCGTGAAATAGCAGCAGAAATGGGTTTTGTTGTTGCCGATAAGCATGATAGCCAAGATATTTGCTTTGTTCCACAAGGAAAATATTCTGATGTTATCACAAAATTGCGCCCAGAATCTACAAATCCTGGAATTATTATGCATATCAATGGGCAAATTTTGGGCGAACATTCAGGAATTATTAATTATACTGTTGGTCAACGGCGCGGCATTGGGATTGCAACTGGTGAGGCGCTTTATGTAGTTTATCTCGACGCGGAAAATGCGCGCGTTATTGTTGGTCCGCGTGAGATGTTAGAAACGCATAAACTTTTTTTGCGTGATGTAAATTGGCTTGGTGATGAGCAATTGGACAATTTTCCTCCTAATGGTATTGATGTAGTAGTCAAAATTCGTTCAACGCGTCCTCCACGTCCAGCTCGTTTACATTATCAAAATAGTGTCTTTTCTGTTGATTTATTAGAAAGCGAGAGTGGGGTTGCTCCTGGGCAAGCCTGTGTTTTTTATAATGAAAATAGTAATGAGGCGCGTGTTCTTGGGGGTGGGTTTATTACACATTCAGAACGTTCTGCAGGTGCTGAGGCAATGTTGAAACAGGTTTTGCATAATTTAGAAACAAAAACTATTACTTTTCCTCAGACTAAAGAAGCTATTGCGTGCAAATAAAATAGTAAGCTAATAAAATGTGTATTTACGGTTTAAAATATTCTCACTTTTAGTTGAGTTTATCAAAATCAGCAAAATGTGCTAATGCAATACCTGATGCAGTAGCAACATTGAGGCTATCAAAACCATAGGCCATAGGAATGCGTAGTGTCTCTGATTTTTGTAGAATGTGAGCTGGCAAACCATCACCTTCCGCTCCTAAAATAATTGCAGTGCGTTTTGTTGATTTTGCTTCTTTGAGATAGCGTGGAGCAGAGGGGGAAAGGGCGTAAAGATGAAAGTCTGCATTATTTAAAGCTTCAATAATGCTATCAATATTAGCGCCTTGTGTATAAGGTATTTTTAGAGCAGCGCCAACAGAAACTCTAATTGCTTTTCGATATAGCGGATCGCATGAAGTTTTATCAACAATAATACCATGGCTGGCAAAAGCAGCTGCATTGCGAAAAATAGCACCCATATTATCATGATTAGAAATACCACATAAAACTGGTACCAAGGTTTTTTCTGGAAGATTTTGTAAAAAGTCTTGTAATGATGGTAAAGTTTTACGTTCACCAATACCAAGCATACCACGATGAACATGAAAACCAGCAATATCGTCCATGACTTTTTGCGGAACACAATAAATAGGGCAGGTTGGTTTTGTTGCTTTTAAAATAGGCATAATTCCAAGAAGGCGTGCTGCTACAATAAGCAATGACAAGGCAGAAAAATCTTTTGAATGCAGTAATGCTGACAATACTACTTTGCCTTCAGCAATAAATTGATGTTGCCGTCCAACGAGATCTTTTTCACGAATGTTACGATAAGCTTCCAAGCGTGGGTCATCAGTTTCGTGGATTGTGGTGATATTTAAAGTCATATAGAGCTTCTAACATTATTTTTTCTAAATCACCAGCGTAGTGAATGCTGTGTCTTCGTGATTGAATGGGGAGACAAAAAAGATGCATTATTTTAAATTTAAAGTAGAATATATGTTGACATAACACAACCATAAGTATAAAATAGCAACTACCGAGTGCAACACTTGACAGTGTTTTATTCGGGTGCAGAATCTTAGGTCCCCGCTATTTCCTAAGACTGTAGTCCCTTTCTAGGGGAAAAGAATCTGGGTCCCCAATGCCCAGATTCTTTTTTATGGGAATGGTATAAAAATGCTTTTTTCTATAGCTAAGAATAATTTTTTGAATTGCACGCTATAGACCACAAAATAAAAAATTTTATGATGATATTCCGCTCACTTTATGGTTTTTCTTTAGGTAGAATTATTTATAGCAACCATAGATTTTGGTACATCTAGAAATAAAATCATGACAGGAATATTAACTGGCTTTTTTTGTGCTTTATGCAGTAACGCTATGCTGAATAAAAATAGTCATAAAAAATATATAAGTATTACGTAAGTATACAGTGTGTTTAAGAAAATTGTTTCTCAATTATAAGACAACAAGAGCGTTCAGTCTGTTCAATAGACAATTATAACAGTTTGGGTTGATACATCTGGTATTGTCTTAAGAGCTATCTCTTCTTTTAGTGGGAGAAATGCAAGTTGTTACAGTTGATTTAGTATGATTTGTGGTATGGCAATTTTTGCACGAACAGTAGGTCCACGATAATTGTTTTATTTTATTTTAAAGCTATCTGATATTGATGAATGGTGTAAAGGCATATCAATAATGTTTATAGGTATGCTGCTCAAAATATTGTGACTCATTTAACAGAGAGTGGTGTGTGGTTATGAGTACAAAAATAAAGATACAAAGATTGATACTATGGTCTATTTTAGTGGCTTGTATCGTTTTTGCTTTGAAGTATTGGGCTTATCAGATTACAGGTTCGGTTGCACTTTATTCTGATGCTTTGGAATCAATTGTCAATATAATCGCTGCATTGGCGACATGGTGGGCTGTTAAAATAAGTCTAAAACCAGCTGATCAAAATCATCCTTTTGGGCATCATAAGGCGGAATATTTTTCTGCTATTTTTGAGGGTGTATTGATCATTATTGCAGCAATTATGATTTTAAGAAAAGCATGGCTAGCTCTTTCGACTGCTGAATTACCGCAGCAGCCTGGAATATGGATTGGTATTAATCTTGCAGTTTGTATCATAAATTATTTTTGGGGTTTGATTCTTATTCGACAAGGAAAAATTCATCATTCACCAGCTCTTAAGGCTGATGGAGCACATGTAATGATGGATGTTTTAACTTCCTTTGGCATTTTAGTAGGACTTATTGCTGCTTTCATAAGTGGATGGACTATTTTAGATCCAATTTTGGCAATAATGGTTGCTATTCATATTCTTGTGCAAGGTTGGAAAGTGATCCATAATTCTGTTCAAGGATTAATGGATGTTGGAGTTGAATTAAATGAAACCATGCGGATTAATGATCTTATTTTAGCAAATGCATGTGGTGCCATTGAAATACATGATTTACGCACGCGTATTGCTGGTAGGGTTACTTTTATAGAGTTTCATTTAGTTGTACCAACTGTAATGCAGGTGGGAGAAGCACATCAGATTTGTAATAAAGTTGAGGAAGCAATTAGAATTGAATTTAAAAATGCCCGTATTACTATTCATATAGAACCTGAAAATGAAGCCAAGTTTCCTCCTGGTACGATGACTATTCCTTCTTTGTGAGAAATTTCCTTTTTATTTGTTTTTTCTATGCACAATGATAATCGAATTTTTATAGCTATAGAAATAGCGATCATAGATTATTGTAGATATTTATTTTAGCAAGGGGGGCTATGATAGTGGGATATTATATGAAAGTAATGCATCGGCAAAATATGAGGCATTATAATTGATAATGGTATCATAGTTGTTATATCGGTAACTCTGAGTTTTGTAGTTGATTATAATATTGTTTTAAGAGGTATGAGCCACAGGATATTTTTGGGTTAGTAGTTTTTAAAATACTAAAGATCAATTTTTTCAGTACACATTATTTCATTGTTTTGGTTAATAATACTATGACGTTGTAATTGACAGTGCCATTGCTGATGAGAGCGCTCAATAGCAAATAAGTTGAAATTAGCAGGTGGCTTCTTGCTCCCAAAAGCTTGTGATGCGGAAGAAACACCAACAGTAGGAACGTTTTTCATTTTTCCTTCAATGAAGTTTAATGTAGGTAGGTGGGTATGGCCGTGGAGAATAAGCTCACAACCATGGTGTTTTATAACGTCTAGAAATTTTTCTATACCCCATAATTTTTTATACCAAGAAGTAGCATTATGAAAAGGAGGGTGATGTATCATCACGATACGAAAGAGATTACGTGCTGCAGCTTCATTTAAAAGTTGGGATAAAGTCTGTGCTTGCATTTTATCAAAATAGCCAGCAGCTTGGAAAAATGGTGTAGCGATGGCTGAAGAAGCACTGATAATGGCCACATTATCGCGAACGCGCATATAAGGAAAAACATTATTTTGAGGAATATCACCTGTGATCCAAGGTTGAAAGGCGATACAGGCTTTTTGAAATGCTCCGCGAACATAAGCATCATGATTACCAAGCGTTAAAGAAATATTTTCAGGATGGCCTTGTGCACACAACCAACGGTATGCTTGTTCAAATTCTTTATCTAGAGAAAGATTGACAAGATCACCAGAAATTACAAGATGATCAGGTTTTTCCTTTTTCAATGCATGCATTAAAGTGTCTAAAACACTTGTTGTCATTTGGCTTTTGCGTTTTTTTTGCCAATTGAAATAGCCAGTAAGACGCTTTCCAAAAAGCTCAGATAAAGAAGGTTGTGGGAGAGGTGAAAGGTGCACATCCGATATGTGGGCAAGATAAAACATAAATATTAGCATAGTACTGAAAACAATTTAGGCAATAGAAAAATAGCCGATTTATTGTTAGGAGCGGTAGAGGGGTATAAGGTAGGAACAGTTTGCTAGAAAGTTTTAAGAAAACTTTGCAAGCATTTACGGTGTTAGAAAAGAGTGCTAAAAGCAAGGTTTTTCAAATGGGGTGGGTAATGTGTGAAAAAATAGTGATAATGAAACAAAATTTTTTAAACTGAAATAATTGACTTTTTGTTTGCATATTAATTTTTTAGGAACGATCTATGATAAACTCATCGTCTACTTCTCAATCTTGCGCTCCTTTTTCTGCAACTGATAATACGATAAGTTATTGGCCTGAAACAATTGATCATGATGATCAAATTAAGCAAATTAATCAAACAGTTTTTGGTCCGGGTCGTTTTGTGCGTGCAAGTTATTTACTGCGAGAAGATGGTAAGCATGATCGTCAGCTGTCTTTTGTTGCTTGTTTGGAAGACCATGTTATTGGCTCTGTGAGGATGACTCCTATATACATTGGTGTGCAAACTGCTTATCTGCTAGGTCCTCTTGTTGTTCTGCCTGACCATAAAAATATTGGTGTAGGAAGCAAATTAGTACGTATGGCATTACAAGCGGCGGAAAATTGTAATGTTCCTTTGGTCATTTTAATTGGGGATAAGGATTACTATGGCCGTTTCAATTTTAAAAATGTACAACATGGGCAAATACAAATGCTTGCGCCAGTGAACCCCCAACGATTATTAGTCTTAGAATTACAAGAAGATGCGTTAAAAACAGCACATGGTAAAGTACGTTATCGTTCATGTAGCTAATATACATTTTTCCTGTAAAATAGATTTAAATTATCTTAAAGCGATAAAAAAATCGCTTAGAATTTTTAGTGGTTTTCACGATACCA
The DNA here is from genome assembly GCF_902813205.1 of Bartonella capreoli. Lineage (NCBI taxonomy): Bacteria > Pseudomonadati > Pseudomonadota > Alphaproteobacteria > Hyphomicrobiales > Bartonellaceae > Bartonella > Bartonella capreoli. Next base: position 117,132 of record NZ_CADDZX010000005.1, on the reverse strand, counting down.
CATGCTGCTGAATAGTAAAAAGCAGGTGATCAGAGCTAAAAATCCAGAAAAGATTGGAAAATATGAGGCATTAACCAAACGGGTTTCTGTTGCTTCTTTCAGAACAATTGATAGAGCACGAGGAGATATTGATTTTGTTTTCGTTTGAATCAATTTAATGGGAGGAAGGTGAATGCCATCTTTTTTCTCATGATGCAAACGTACTACATGACCACCAGTATGTTGGCTGATAGGGACTAGTTTTTTTTCTGTTGAAATTAAATCAGAAAATTCAAGACTATCAAGTGCATCTATAGAAGAAAGCACTGTTTGATCACCATTGTGGATAGTAAAAATTCCTGTTTCATTAGTATTTACAGTTCCTGTAAAAACACCTTCTTGTTCTTTTGTGAGAATGATCTTTTGTTTTTTGCCAGAGGGGAAGGTTACTTCGACTGGCTCTGGCTGCTCTTTAAGTGTTTGTCGACGAATTGTTAAATGATGATGATCATTTACAGCACTTAATCTTTCTTCTTCAAGTTCTGGTTCTTTCATGAGCCAATGAGCAATGCGACGATAAAGAGCAGCGTAAGGCCCCCCCCCTTCAAAACCTCGTGCCCACAGCCAACTTTCATCAGAAAGCAACATACCTACTCGACCTTTACCAGTATGTGAAAGAAGCAAAAGCGGTTGTTCATCAGCTCCTTTCATAATAGGAATACTTTTGTTTGTGTTTTGAATTGCAATTTGTCGTAGCCATCTCCCCCATTGAGAAGCTGGGTGGGTAGGGGTAGCAAGACCTCGCGTAACAGGGTGGCGTTCACCTTCTTTGGTTAATGTAGGGCGGAAAGGTTTTTGAATAATAGTACCATTTGGTAATGCTGGTAGAACACTTATTAAAGGTGTTTTAGCAAGTGACTGTTCATTAGCAAATTCAGGCCCTGTTACTATGAGTAATGCACCACCTTTTTGTACATATTGAGCAATATAATCATAATAAATCAATGGCAACACATTGGAATGTTGAAAGCCGTCAAGAATGATAAGATCAAAATTATTGATTTCTTCAACAAATAACTGGGTTGTAGGAAAAACCACAAGTGACAATTGGCTCAAAGGTGTATTGTCTGCTTTTTCAGGTGGACGCAAAATAGTAAAATGAACAAGATCAATATTAGAATCACTTTTTAAAAGATCACGCCATGTACGTTCGCCATTATAAGGTGCACCCGAGATGAGAAGAACACGCAAATTTTCTCTAATTCCTTCAATAACAGCAATGGCGCGATTATTATCAAAGCTTAATTCACCTTCATAAGTATCAGTTGTAGCTTGAATGATATTTTTTTCAGCATGAGGAAGAGTGATTTCAGTTTGAAAAATAGTACCAGGGGTTACAGAATAATGGCCAACTTCTTGACCATTAACGCTTATAGAAATATTTGCTTGCGCTGATATAGCTTCTTGAGGTTGGCCTTTATCTTCTACCAAAATGGAAAGTACTTGTGGTTTATTGATAAGAGCAAAGCGGGGAGGAGAAATAAATTTAATTTGACGGTCAAATTCATTGGCTCTCCCTGTTATAAGAGCATTAATTGGTGCACTATCATGAAGTTCTGATAATTTTGGAATATCATGCACTTGTCCATCTGTGATCAAAATTGTTCCTGCATAGCGAGATGGGGGTATATCAGCTATAGCTTGTGTTAGAGCATTAAATAAATTTGTTGATGGTGCATAATGGTTTTCAGAAAGTTTTCCAGCTTCAATAAAACGCAGCTCAAATTGTGGATAGCGGGATAGTTCATTTGTTAATTGTATGCGCGCTTTGTGACTATCGTCTGCACGTGTACCAAATGTTTGACTTTCGCTTTGGTCAATCACAATACCCACAGTGCTTTTAACAGGTTGGCGCTCTTCTTTTATTATCATTGGATTAAGCAAAGCAAGAATGATTGAGCTCAATGCTATAAGACGCAACAAAGCTCCAGAGCGCTTCGTAATGAGGCCGATGATAATAAAAAAGGTGGGAAGTCCTCCTAAAAAAAGAAGCCAAGAGATGGGTAGAAGAGACTGAAAAGTGATCGATGGTATCATTGACTTTTTTTTCTGTTAAAGCTCTCTAACAATGCAGGAACATGAACCTGATCGGCTTTATAATTACCTGTGAGCATGTAGATGACAATATTCAGTCCTGCACGAAATGCCCATAGGCGTTGCATAGGGTCATTGGGGACAAGTGGGTATTTCCATGTACCTTTCTCGTCTAGCGCCCAAGCACCAGCGAAGTTATTGGCAGTGATAAGAAGAGAACTAACATTATCGCCAGTAGCAATAGAGTTTTTATTTTTTTTATTTATTGATGATGCTTCAACCCATAAAGGTGAGCCACGATAGCGTCCAGGAAAATCGGGCATAATATAAAAAGAACGAGTAATAACATGATCAGCTGATGCTGGCTCAATGGCTGGGATATTTAATCCGCTTAAAATGGCACGCAATCTTTGTGTGGCTGGGGTAGCAGTTTCTTCAAGGTTCAGATTGGCGCTTATTTGATCACGGGTGTCAAATAAAACTGTACCACCATGTTTCATAAAAGCATTTATTTTTTCAAGGCTTTTTTGCGTTGGCATGGGGCCATCAGCGTCAATAGGCCAGTAAATGAGAGGATAGAAAGAAAGTTCATCTTTATCAAGATCAAGCGCTACAACAGAACCGGGTGAAAGCATTGTGCGCTCTGAGATAAATTGACTGAGTGCTTCCAAGCCACTTTTACTTGTTGTATCAATTTCATGATTATGAGTCACAACATAAGCAAGGTGGGTGGCACCCGCTGCTTGCACCATGATTTCGTCATGCTTTTCTAGGGGTTGTGCATGAGTGATTGGTGGATAAGACAATAAGACGATAAAACTTGCTATCAAGGGAAGTAAGAGGAACATATTACTTCGTCGATTAAAAAGAAAAGCTCCTCCCATCCATAAAACTAAAAAACTATCTAGCGCTAAGAATAGGCTAGCCAGCCCTAAAAGTGGTCCAGCAAAATGTTTTTCTTGTGTATCATAAGATAACGGGTCATTGCCTGAGGAGGCAGGTAATGGCGATTGTTTTGTTAAACGTGATGAATGATTTAATAAATTCAATGCATAAAGATTATTTTTGGAACCGTAAAATCCAGGTGGGGTATCATAGGATGGAAGGGGTGGTTTTTGTACATTAATAACAAGTGGTGCAATATGAGGGGAGGGTATCTGTAATTGACCATCAGCATTTAATGTTCGCCAAGGGCTTTGTGTCGTTGTTGCCTGTGTTTGTATAGGGGTTTCCTGGTCATGTACACCAAGCGTGGTAAGCTTTTGCAACATTTGTGCAAAAAATCCAGAAAGCGGAAGATTTGACCATGTAGGATCAGGCGCAATGTGGACAAAAATGAGTATGCCTTTTCCATAGTTAGCAGCTGTGAGAAGGGGGGTGCCATCAGCAAGACTAAGCCACGTTTTTTCAAAAAGGTCTGAGCTTGGTTCTGCTAAGATTTGACGTGAAACAGTAACTTCTTCTGGAAAAGGAAGGTCAAAGAAAAAGCTATTTTTTGCAAAAGGTGCTAATTTTTGTGGTTTAGCCCATGACATAGTGCTTCCAAGATAACGTTCACCAGAACGTAGTGGTACAGGTAGTAAACTGTCATATTGTTCTGTAGAACTCAAATTCTCCCCAGCAAAACGAATAAGCACTCCCCCTTTATTCACAAAATTAGATAGTTTTTTTTCTGCTGCTTTTGACATATTAGTAATGTCACCCATAATGAAAACAGACGGATTTTGTTTGAGTAAGTGATCAATATCAACTGAAAGCTCTCCTCCGCCAGCTGTTATAATTTGTGCATGTTCCTGCAATGCTTTGATGACATAATAAAGTGGAGACAATAAAGGCTGCACCATTTCATTAACGCTTGGTGATAAAAGAGCAACGCGACTTATTTGATTACGGCTATCAATTAAAAAAGTTGCGGCAGCTTGAGCATGGTTATCAATTTTTATCCATGCAATGTCATTGCGTAATTCAAGCGGTAAATTAAGGGGGACAAGAGTTGTTGTTTCTCCTTCATGAAAGTGTGCTGTAAAACGCCCAAGAAGCTGACTTTTGAAATCATAAAGGCTTAATGTTGTCATAGACTTATCATGAGTGGTTGCACGAATAATACGTGCTGCGATATTTCCATCATTATTGACTATGCCTGTTATGCCAATTAAGTGAGAAATATCAGCTGAATACCATAAGAGTGTTTTAGGCTTTAATTGTTCAATGAAAGTGAGAACTTGTTTATCTTCGTTTGTTTGTAAGCCATCACTTAAGTAGGCAATATCAAGAGGTTTTTCGCCAGTTTTTTCAATAAGTTTTTTAAATGCTTGCAAGCGATTGACAGGCCAGGGTTGAGGTTGCAAATGTGTTAAATGTTGTCTTACAACTTCTGCAGAAAAGGGGCCAATTTCTTGGGTGTTATTTTCAGCTGTTGCAAGTAAATAAATGTCTTTTTTATGTTTTTCTGCTTGTACAAGTAAGGATTTTGCAACAGTAATACGTTTTTTCCATTCTTCAGCAGAAGCCCATCCATTATCAATAATAAGTGCCAGCGGTTGAGATCCGGAAAAAATAACAGGATTTTGGTTCCATATAGGGCGCGCTAAGGCGATAGTGATTAATGCTATCATAAAGAGCCGTAGCAATAACAACCACCAAGGTGTATGGTTGGCTGTTTCTTGCTGATTAGTTAGTTTAAGCAAGAAGCGTAAGGGAGGAAAAGGCTCTTTATGAGGCGTTGAAGGTGTTGTGCGCAACAACCACCAAATAACTGGTAGGGCCAAAAGTCCGAGCAAAACTAGGGGAGCTTCAAAACTCAAATTGCCCTCCCTGTATGAGGTGAAGAGGCATTCATTCTCTTTGTAAGTTGCAAGATGGTTTCTTTTAAAGGTCGGTCAGTTGTGCTCACATGGTAACTCCATCCTTGGCGTGAACAGAAATTTATTAATTCTTCCCGTCTTTCTTGGTAGAGTTTGCAATAATGTTTGCGAAGGTTTTCTGCTTTTCCTAAGAGAAGCTTTTGTTTGGTTTCAGGATCAAAAAACTCTGTACGTCCTTTGTAAGGAAAACTCTCTTCTGCAGGGTCGGCAATTTCAATTAGATGTGCATTGACCTGTTTTGCTACCAAAATTTTTAAATGTTGAATGATTTGTTCAGGCTGATCAAGAAAATCACTAATTATTATGACTTGTGAAAAGCGGGTAATAGCCGAGAAATCTGGAAATGAATTTTCAGCTTGGTGATTTGTTAAAGCTATTGCCATGCGTTCTGCTATATTAGATGTCATGGTGGGAGCCATTAAAGTAGGAATAGCAATATATTGACCATCTCGTGCAAGAAGTGTCGCCAGTGCAAGGGAAAGAATAATCGCATGATTACCTTTAGAGATTTTAGAAAAGCGTGAGCAATAGTGCATGGAAGCACTTTGATCGGGCCAGATCCAAACTGTTTGGGCTGTTTCCCATTCGCGTTCACGTAAGTAGGTGTGTTCATCACGTGCAGAACGACGCCAATCAATATGTGTTGTAGATTCCCCTTCGACATATAGACGAAATTGCCAAAAATTATCTCCATTGCCACGTTTACGTTGATTATGGCAGCCAGCCATTAGTGTATTAGCAATGAGGCGTGCTTGTAAAAGAAGATCGGACATATTTCCTACGTCTTTATGCAGTTTTGCAATAAACGACAGTGGATTTTTCTTAGAGACTTTTTTGCCAATAGCCATTAAAGAGCATCTTTCACAAGCTTAGCGATAATATCTTTGATGGTTATATTATCAGCACGTGCAGAAAAATTAAGTGCCATGCGGTGTTGTAATACGGGATAAGCTAACGCTTTAACATCATCAAGTGAGGGGGATAGACGCCCGTGATAAAGAGCCCGGGCGCGAGCACAAAGTGAAAGAGCCTGTGATGCCCGAGGGCCAGGTCCCCAAGCAATATAAGTATTTGCAAAGGAATTATCTTCATTTGGACGAGCCGAACGCACTAGTTTCAAAATGGCTTCAACGACATTTTCAGAAATAGGTATTTTGCGGACGATTGTTTGAATTTTTTGTAGTTTTTTGGTCGAGAGAACTGGTTTTACAGTTTGGCTTTTTTGACCTGTTGTTTCTAAAATAATACGCCGTTCTGTAGTAAGATCGGGATAATCAATATCAATTTGCATCAAAAAGCGATCAAGTTGTGCTTCAGGAAGTGGGTAGGTTCCTTCTTGTTCGAGAGGGTTTTGCGTTGCAAATACATGAAAAGGTTTTGGCAAATCATAACGAGTGCCGGCAATAGTGACATGATATTCTTGCATGGCTTGCAAAAGAGCTGATTGAGTGCGCGGTGAAGCACGGTTAATTTCATCTGCCATAAGAAGTTGGGCAAAAACAGGGCCTTGGATGTAACGGAAGAAGCGTTTACCATTTTTATCCAAGTCCATAATTTCAGAACCGATAATATCTGATGGCATTAAATCTGGTGTGAATTGGATGCGCTTTCCATCAAGCCCTAAAACAAGGCTTAATGTCTCAACAAGACGTGTTTTAGCAAGCCCTGGAACGCCAACAAGAAGGGCATGCCCCCCGGCCAAAATGGCCGTTAAGGTATATTCAATCACGTGGCTTTGACCAAAAATAACTTTGTCGATTGCTTTTTGCAGAGTAGCTAATTCTTTATACGCTGCATCAATATCATCAACGATCGATTGGCTATCTTTATTTATACTAGTCTTTTTGATGGTATTAGATAACGTATCATCTTGACTCATATTGTTTCCTTAAAACAGTTGTCGCAAAGTAATAATTTCTTTTATACGATAATAAATATTTATAATTTGTAGCAGAAAATGAAGAAAAAAGAAGCATGATAAGCTGTTTTTTTAATTCGTACACAGATGGAGAAGTGCATTAATGAGGCAGGAATTATAACTTATGAGAAATGTATTACAAATTATCGTGCAATAAGACTACCTAAGTGGAGGAAAACATTAAGAATTTGTTCAAAAGGTTGAGTGGATGAGCATACCACAAAATTTCAGAAAAGTTGACTGGTTGCAACACAGCCATATTCAAACACTTCTTCGTGTTTTATCGTTGGATGGTGAAGAGGCACGTATTGTTGGTGGTGCAGTACGTAATCAGCTTTTTAATCAGCCCATTAGCGATATTGATATTGCTACGACATGTTTGCCACAGCAGGTTATAAAGCGTGTAGAAAAGGAAGGATTTAAAGCTATTCCTACAGGTGTTGATTTTGGTACAGTGACAGTTGTTATAGAGTCATGTTGCTATGAGGTTACAACTCTTCGCTCTGACATTGAAACAGATGGTCGCTATGCAAAAGTTGCTTTTTGTCGAGATTGGAAAAAGGACGCTCAGCGACGGGATTTTACTATCAATGCACTTTATTGTGATGCATCTGGTCAGCTTTATGATGAAGTGGGAGGTTTGAACGATATTGAAAGCAAAACGATACGTTTTATAGGTGTCGCGAAGGATCGTATTTGTGAAGATTATTTACGTATTTTACGTTTTTTTCGTTTTTTTGCTTGGTATGGGGGAGGGCGGCCTGATGCGCAGGGGTTGAAAGCATGCATTTCTTTGAAACAAGGTCTGCACAAACTTTCACCTGAACGTGTTTGGGGAGAAATGAAAAAACTTCTTACTGCTTCAGATCCAACACGTGCTCTTTTATGGATGCGTCAAAGCGGTATTTTAACACTCATTTTACCTGAAACAGAAAAATGGGGTATTGATGCAATCCACCCCCTTGTAAAAATAGAGCGTATCCTTGGTTGGAAAGCAGATCCATTGCTGCGGTTAGAAAGTTTACTACCTCCTGATCCTGTACGCCTTCACGATATGGCTCATCGTTTGCGTTTGTCTAATGAAGAGAAAAAGCGATTGAAAGAATGGGCAAAGTTGGGGATTATCAATCCAAACTGTTCAGATGTTTGCGTGAAAGAATTGATTTATTTTCATGGTCGACAGCCCGTTTTAGATCAATTATCCTTGTCCTTGGCATCTGTCTGTACTGGTATTTTAGATGAAGATGAAATTTTAGAAAAAGCAGAATATTATCTTCAACTTTATCACTTGGCTCAACAATGGCAGATTCCAACTTTTCCTATAAGTGGCAGAGATTTGATGAAAAAAGGTTTAACTCAGGGAGCACTTTTAGGTCAAAAGCTTAAAGAGCTAGAAAAAATCTGGGTTAAAAGCGGATTTTTAATGGATCGTAATGAGTTATTAGAAAAAATTGAGCAGGAATAACTAAGTTTTTTATGAGCAACTCTCTGTTTTTTTTAATGAGACATTTTCTATCTCATTGTAACCAATTTGGCGAAGAGCTTCACCGGTTGTTATGGCTACACTCATTGCGAGATTTAAAGAGCGTGCGTGTGGCTGCATAGGAATTGTTAATGTATGATCAACTGCTTCATAAACATAATTAGGAACACCTGCTGATTCACGGCCAAAAAGTAAAACATCGTTTTTTTGGTAGCGTATATCTGTATAACATGTTTTTGCTTTTGTGCTCAAAAGCAAAAGACGGCGGTTAAAATGCCTCATAGTTTCAATAAAATGTTGCCAATCAATGTGACGTTCCAACAAGGCATGTTCAAGATAATCCATACCTGCTCGTTTAAGGTTACGATCTGATAAATTAAAGCCTGCTGGTTCAATAATATGTACGTGTACGCCAAAACAAGCACTAAGGCGTAAAATTGTTCCAGTATTACCAGCAATATCCGGTTGAAAAAGAGCGATGTGAAGTGGCATACGCTGTTCCATATGGTTTTACATATTTCTCTGTAGAAGATCTATACAACTCTTCATAGAAATATATTCATAGAAGCGTTGTTTTTTTTATTTAATAACTGTTTGTTCTAAACTTTAGAGAGGGTTATTTACACGGGCTTTTATCTATATACAACAAATAGAGAGAGTGTATATTCTTAATATATTCAATAAAATTTATGTTTCAAAGAGTATGAAGGTATTATGTATATCCAACTGATTGAAAATACATTTCTTTGATAAATGCTTGGGTATTTCTTTTTAAAGTAGAATTTTAGAAACAACGAAACATTATCATACATAATATCTCTATTTTAAAATTTGAGCTGATAATCCATACGTAGATCTTCTTAAGATAACAAGTTCTCATATTATTTACTTTTCAATATTTTAGGTGCTGTTTATCTTATAAAAGCTAAGTTTAGCATGATTGAGATAAAAAACTTCAAAAAGAAACCGCATAATTGAGGGAATACATAAAAATAGAACAAGCCAATCTTAAAGCTCATAGGGAACAAATCAAATTATCGTGCATTGAGAGCAATGTAAAATAAAAATGGAGAATGTAAAATGAAAAAAATTGCTATCACTGCTCTTGCGTCAATTTTAATGGTTTCTAGTGCTTATGCCCAATTTTCATCGCCTTCTGAAAATGGAAAGATTTTGGCAGAGGGTATTGTACGAGTTAAGGCGGATATGGTTGCAGGTTATGTTACGCCTTCAACAGCTAATTTTGTTGCTTCAAACTTTATTGGTGTAGATGTATGCGATATAGAAGATGAAGAAATTGGTGAGGTAAAAGATATTATTTTACGTCAGAATAATATCGATGGGATTGTTATTAGCGTTGGCGGTTTTTTAGGTATGGGTGAGCATTATGTTATTGTTTCTCCAGAACAAGTTCGGATGAAAGCTGATGATGGTAAGTGGAAGCTTATGGTCAATGTAACAAAGAATGCTTTGAAAGAAATGCCAGAATTTAAATATAAAGACTATTTGATACGCTAGTTTTTGTATTTCTGTCTTTGATGAATAAAACAGTCGCTCTTATAGTGCGGCTGTTTTTGTCAAATAGTATTCGTTGAGAATATGGAAACAGTTTTATGTAAAAAGTGTTTTAAGTTATTAAAGAGGTAATGATATTTAAGTATTGTGTTTAAACAACATAACATCACCATCTTGTACGATATATTCTTTACCTTCATCACGGGCTTTTCCTGCTTCTTTTGCTGCGTTTTCTCCACCTAAGGTAATATAATCTTCATAGCTAATAGTTTGTGCACGAATAAAGCCGCGTTCAAAGTCTGAGTGAATGACACCCGCTGCTTGAGGTGCTTTGGTACCCCGGGTGATTGTCCAGGCTCGTGTTTCCTTAGGTCCACAAGTAAAATAAGTAATTAAATCAAGCAGGTGATAACCAGCGTGAATAAGTCGATTCAAACTAGGCTCAGATAATCCTAAGACTTGGAGATATTCAATAGCTTCTTCATCAGAAAGTTGAGCGATCTCAGCTTCAATGGAAACAGAAATAATAATACTTTGCGCGTTTTGCTCTGCAGCTATTTTCTCCACCGCTTTAGTAAAATCATTGCCATGAGCAATTTCATTTTCGCTAACATTGCAAACATAAAGCACAGGCTTTGAGGTTAAAAGATTCAAACCATGAAGAATACGTCGTTCATCAGAGGAAATATTTTTAAGTAATAACCGTACAGGATCTCCTCTTTGTAATAATTCTAACGCTGCTTCCATTGTAGGGAGGATTGCCAAAGCTTCTTTGTCTTTTCCGATTGCACGTTTACGGACTTGTATAATTCGCCGTTCAAGACTTTCAAGGTCTGAAAGCATGAGTTCTGTATCAACAGTTATAGCATCAGAAACGGGATCAATCCTTCCTTCTACATGGGTAATGTCTTCATTTTCAAAACACCGTAGCACATGGATAATGGCATCGACTTCACGAATATTGGCTAAAAATTTATTGCCTAAACCTTCACCTTTTGAAGCTCCACGGACGAGTCCTGCAATATCAACAAAATTAATACGTGTAGGAATGATTTCTTTTGAACCAGCAATAGAGGCAATTTTTTCCATTCGTGGATCTGGCACAGCAACTTCACCGGTATTAGGCTCGATTGTACAAAAGGGATAGTTAGCTGCTTGCGCTGTAGCTGTTTTTGTTAACGCGTTAAAAAGGGTTGATTTACCGACATTAGGCAGCCCGACGATACCACATTTAAAACCCATAGGTTCTCTCTCTTAATTAGACTTTTGATTTATTTATAATGACTAAGATACACTTTATTGGCGTTTTTATAGCATGTTTGAAAAAGAGTTCTAGTCTTCAGCTTTTTGTGGTGATAAAAAAGATAAACTGAAATAATTATGACGATTTTAGCAAGTAATTGTCATTTTTTAATCGACAAATCCTAAACATTCCCTATTTTAATAATTATAAAATTATAGATTAACGTTAACAATGTGCTAAGTTTTTTATAGTATAGAAAACTATAGAATTAAATAATTATATTAAATCAACTGATTGCGGGAATATGGAATTGTTGTCTCGTCGTGCTTTTTTAATGGCTGTTGCTCTGGTGTTGGTTGGCTGCGCTACACATCAACCAAGTGAGCCTTTTGTTTCTTCTCAACAAGTTCGCTTCATTCCAGAGGAATTACGGGCTTTATATGGGCCTATAACGAATGAACCTTATTCATTACCTGCAATTGATCTTGCGGAAATTGATCCAAAATTTTTGCGTAAACAAGTAGATTACGATACTTCTTATCCGGCTGGTACGCTGATTGTAGATATTCAAGAGTGCTTTCTTTATCTTGTTGGTGAAAATGGAAAAGCTATGCGTTATGGTATTGGCGTTGGTAAAGAAGGTTTAGAGTTTAAAGGTGAAGCAGTTGTACAATATAAACGTCGTTGGCCGTCTTGGGCTCCAACTGCGGCGATGATGGCTCGTGAACCAGAACGATACGGTCATTTAGGAAAAGGGATGCCGCCAGGGCCTGATAATCCATTAGGCGCCCGGGCATTATATCTCTTTAAAAATGGTCAGGATACGCTTTTCCGGATTCATGGTTCATATGAAGAATGGTCAATTGGCCAGGCTATTTCAAGTGGGTGTATCCGTTTGCTCAATCAAGATATTATTGATCTTTATAACCGTGTTCCTAATGGTTCACGTGTGGTGGTTTTGTAGCCATAATAAAATATACTATAAGTTTTCATTACATGGCTTCTTTGTAATTCCAAATGGCCATATAGGTTTGAGCAGTTTTATCTGATAAATATTTAATATTAACACTCTCCTTAGAGAGAGTGTATTATATGTAAAGGTTGTAAAAAATTGTTCGTTATCGCATCTACTTAAAAGAGATTATGTTTTATCGCGAGTTTTTTCCTCTATTACCAATGAAATTTTATTCATGAATTGATTAGCATCTCCCTTTATTAAAATAGCAATATTATCCGCGATTATGTCTAATAAAGTAGGTAACCATTCTTGATCAGATTTTGTAAAGTTGCCTAAAACATGTTGATGAACTAATTCTTTGGAACCGGGATGTCCAATCCCTAAACGTACACGGCAGTAGTTATTACCGCAATGGTTATCAATAGATTTTATGCCATTATGTCCTCCACTTCCTCCTCCAATTTTTACGCGTACTTTCCCAGGAGGTAAATCTAATTCATCGTAAAAAACAATAAAATTATTTAATTCTAGTTTATAAAATCGCAAGGTTTGGCTGATGGCTTGACCAGATAAATTCATAAAAGTTTGAGGTTTAATAAGAAGAATTTTTTCACCATTTATAAGACCATTAGAAATTTCAGCTTGAAATTTTTTTGACCATGGAGAAAAGGAAAAGGACTTATGAATGGCATCAACAGCCATGAAACCAATATTATGGCGATTGTTTTGGTAGGACAAACCAGGGTTGCCAAGACCAGCAATGAGCAACATATACGCTTTCAATAAAGTATAAATGATTAGCAAAACATTTCAAAATAGGTGTAGGTGGGAAAACTCCCCACCTACTGAAAATTTATAAAGTTTTAATTATTTTCATCACTCTCTTGTTCGGAGTTATCGTTCACATTTGTACCAGCAGGAGCTGCGATGGTTGCAATGGTAAAGTCTCGATCCTGAATAACCGGAGTTACACCTTTTGGTAATTGCACGGCTGAGATATGGATAGAGTCACCAATAGAATAACTAGAAAGATCAATGTTAATTGCTTCAGGAATAGCATTTGCTGGTGCAGTACATTCAATTTCATGGCGAACAATGTTTAAAACACCACCTCGTTTAATACCTGGTGCTGTATCTTCATTGAGGAAATGTACAGGAATGTTCACATGCACAACTGATTTCTCTGAAACACGTAAAAAATCTACGTGCAGAGGAAAATCACGGACAGGATCAAGTTGATAATCCTTTGGTAGAACTTGAATTCTTTTTTTATCAACTTCAATGGTAGCAACAGTAGTACGAAAACCACCTGCATGAATTTTGTAGAAAATTTCCTTATAAGAAACTGCAATTGCCAAAGGGGGCTGTTTGTCACCGTAGATGACTGCTGGAATAAGACCGTTGCGACGAAGTTCACGGGAGGACCCCTTACCAACCCGCTCGCGTATTTCGGCCTTAAGAGTATAACTCTTGCTCATGGTTAAATCCTTCTTACATGATTGGAGATTCATCAAAAACAACTAGCAGTTTTTGCATGAATATGAAGATATGTACTGCAAAGCAGCAATTAGCTCCATTCTGCGTTGCCTCCAAGGGTGTCTACGCAGAAGCTTATTCTATAATTCAAACCCTTTAGAGATGCAAGAGTTGTAGGAAAACCCATTTATCTAATTTTGGCTTTATTTGGAAAAGCGTGAATTTTGCGTTATCCGTATTTATTTAATTTAATAGTAAACACATCAGATATTTCCCGGTTTCAATTTTAAAAAACTATCAGGAAATTTAAAACTAGGCACTATTTTAGTCAAATAAGCTTGAAACAGACTGTTCTGCTGCTGTTCTTGCAATCGCTTCTCCTATTAAGTCAGCAATAGCCAAAACACGTATATTACGTGCTTGTTCAATTTTTGTTGTTGGCATAATCGAATCAGTAATGACCAATTCTTTCATTTCTGAGTTGGTAATACGTTCGATAGCGTTTCCAGAAAGAACACCATGTGTAATATAAGCAGTAACACTATTTGCTCCATGCTTAAGAAGAGCGCTTGCTGCATTGCATAAAGTGCCACCTGAATCAACAATATCATCTAGTAGAAGGCAATCTTTTCCAGCTACATTTCCGATAATGTTCATTACTTCTGATTCACCTGGTCGTTCACGGCGTTTATCAACAATAGCAAGTAAACTGTTTAAGCGCTTGGCTAAGGAGCGTGCACGTACCACACCACCGACATCGGGTGAAACAACAATAACATTTTCAAGAGAATAACGCGTTTTGACATCACGAGAAATAACGGGAACGGCATAGAGATTGTCAGTAGGAATATCAAAAAAACCTTGGATCTGTCCTGCATGAAGATCTAATGTTAAAACACGATGGGCACCTGCTTGAGTAATCAGGTTGGCAACAAGTTTTGCAGAAATAGGGGTGCGTGGTCCAGGTTTACGGTCTTGGCGAGCATATCCAAAATAGGGTATAACAGCTGTAATACGACGTGCTGAAGAACGATGCAGGGCATCAATCATGATGAGTAATTCCATCAAATGATCATTGGCTGGATAAGAGGTTGATTGCAGCACAAATACATCTTCTCCACGCACATTTTCATGCAATTCTACAAAAATCTCTTGATCAGCAAAACGCTTGACGGTTGCTTCACCTAGGGAGATGTTTAAATAATTTGCAATATTTTTCGCAAGATGTGGGTTAGAATTGCCACAGAAAAGTTTCATGATAGAACCCCTGAATAATCATGATAGAATCTGATACAGCTTTTAACTTTTTATTATCAGATTGCAAAGGAACAATTACAAAAACATTATAATTTTATCTAGCATGGGTTAAAAGAATTATTTTGCTATTAGTTATGACAAATCAAGTATTCACAAATAAGATTTTTAATTATCATAATTTACGAATTTATAAGTTATTTCATTAAACAAACAAAACATGATCAAGCGTACCTTTTTTCATTTGGATAAGAAATTTTATTTTGTAGTTATGATATGTTTTTAAGGTAAAAAACTTATTTTTCATTTTCTAGCATGATAGCAGAAATCTGTCGCCCGTAATCAGATTCATTGCGATGTGTTGCACGACGGTAGGAAAAAAAGCGTTGCTCATCTTGATAAGTACAAAGTTTTAGACAAAAAGCATTGAGGCCTGCTTGTTCTAATTGGTCAATAATGAATGTCCATAGATTAAAATGAAAATGGTTTTTTTTATCTGTTTTTAAAAAATATTTTTGAAATTGATTACTGCGATTCATAAATTGGTTATAAAATTCATTTGTTACCTCATAATGATGGGGACCAATACAAGGTCCTAGCACTGCTGTTATTGATTTTCGTTTGGCACCTTGTTCTTCCATAGCTAAAATTGTTTTTTCCAAAATTCCATTCAAGCTTCCTCGCCAACCAGCGTGTGCAGCACCGATAACACCTGCATGCGGATCAGCAAAAAGAACTGGTCCACAATCGGCTGTAAGGATGCCGATTGCTAAACCTTTAGTAGTTGTGACAAGAGCGTCAGCTTTAGGACGTTCACTGATAAAAGCTTGATCAATTACGGCTACGTCACAAGAATGTACTTGATTGACGGTGATCAAATTTTTTATCTCAATATCAAAATAATTTGCGATTAATGTGCGATTTTGCGTAATATGTTTAGGGTGATCGTTTGAGCCTTGGCCGACATTAAGGCTGTGATAAAGGTTTTGTGAAACTCCGCCTTGACGCGTAAAAAAACCATGTTTTATCCCGTGTTTATGTAAAGCAAGAAGATCTTTTGCAAGGATAGGCTTAAGGACAGGCTTCATGAAAACTCCACATAATTGTTTGAACAGGCAATGGTGTTCAAGACAGCAGTATTTGTCAATTCTTTGTCATTATTGGAAGTCAAAAAAGTTAGAGATAGTAGTAGATTGATCACTAACATGGAGAACTTTGAAAAGTTTACCCATTTGATCTGGGCTGACAAGCCGTTCAATATCTTGACGGATTTTGTTTTGGATCAAGGTATCTTTGTTAATGCTAAGCTGTTTTGCACGTTCAAGAATTCCCATTTTTACAAGAAAATCTCCTTGTTCTAGAATTTCAGCAAAACAACTTTCTTGAAGTGCTATTGTTTTTAAAGTGAAAAAATCAACATGTGATGTTAAATCATTTTCACCTGGATTGGCAAAAACATCGCGGAACTTATGTTTTGAAATAGCTTGCAATGTATCCCCAAATGCACAATCAGAAGCACCATAATCAATGAGCAAAGCAGATCCTTTATCTTGTATTAAGCGATTACTAATTTGTTGCATCAGTTGGTTACGTAAGGGAGCGTATTCCCAAATTGTTCCGTTGGGCATTTGAGCACAATAGACTGGTAAGTCACCAGAAGAAAATTTATGTGCTCCAGCTATAAAGGTAAAATGACCATCTTGATCAAGTGTAATGCAACGCTCTCTCCATTCTCCGTTGATTTTGATATATTGGTGGATAGGAAGTGCATCAAAGAGCTCATTAGCAATGAGAAAAAGAGGTCCTGAAGGTATTTGATTAAAATGTTCAATAGTATGAATATGTTTTTGATAAGAGGAAAGACGCTTTTTTTGTTCTGTTGCAAGACGTTGGCTTATTTCAACAAGAAAAATTTCAGCAGCATTGAAGGCTATTTTACATAATTTTTGAATGGTACGTAAAACATCGTCCATAAGTGTTCCACGTCCTGGACCTATTTCAGTTAAAATGAAAGGGTTGGGGCTACCTTGAGCTTTCCAGCTTGCAAAAACCCAAATACCGATCATCTCTCCAAATAATTGACTTATTTCAGGTGCGGTAATGAAATCACCCGTAGATCCAAAAGGCTCTTGTGTTTGGTAATAGCCAAATTGTGGGTCTGTGAGGGCTAATGTCATATATTGACTAACAGTTATTGGCCCATTGACAGCAATAATTTCTTTAATTTTTTCTTTTAGAGTGGTCATTATTTTGTAGAATGATTTCTAAAAGCTTGAAAAAGTGCATAAAAGCCAAAGAGAATCATAGGAAGAGATAGTGCCATTCCATAGGTAAATCCAGTGGAATAAAAGAGGGCAGAAAACCATTCTGGGTCTTCTTGAGGAACACGAAAAATTTCTGAAATGCTACGTGCTATCCCATAACCTAGAATAAATATTCCAGTTGCTGTTCCAGGGCGTTTTAGTGCTTTAAAAGCAAAAACAGCAATAGCCAATATGATGAAAAGAAGAAATCCTTCCATCAACGCTTCATAAAGTTGGCTTGGGTGGCGTGGTAGATATTGGGGATCATAGTTAAAGCAAATAGCCCAAGGAACGGTGGTAACATTACCCCATAATTCTTGGTTAATGAAGTTGCACACCCGCACAATGCCGATACCAACGGGGGCACCTACAGCAATTGTATCAAACATTGCCCAAATGTTAATGCCATTTTTACGAGCAAACCAGATCATTGCAATGGTGGTACCAATAAGGCCGCCATGAAAAGACATTCCTCCAGTCCACACTGCAATAATGGCGCTTGGATGGTTAAAATAATAAGCAGGATCCCACACAAATACTTGTCCTAAACGACCACCAACAACAATACCTATAGTAGCCCAAATAACAAAATCACCTATTTTATGTTGATCCATAGGGGGTTGATTTGCGTGCCACAAGAATTTTTTTGCCAATAATTTTTGTGCATACCACCAAGAAAAAAGAATACCTACAACATAACCAAGCCCATACCAGTGTAGCGCTATGGGGCCTAAATGGATAATAACAGGATCAAGAAAGGTAGGAAAATTAATAGCAGGACAAAAAGGAAAGTCGTTCATTAGGAAGCGCTTTACATTTATAAAATTATAGGTTGTTAAAACATGACAGATGAACACACGATGGTCAAGGCAAGAAGAGAATAGATCGCTATTGTTTATAGATGTAAGGGGAGGATAGAAAAATTACGATGGATTTTATAAAAGAAACAAATACAATATCTATATGTTATAAAATGCACTATAATGCATACATAATTGACTAAAATTAAGGAAAAATTTCATGCATGATGGACCCAACCGTATTCTTGACGAATTAGCAAAATTAATGACAGATGCAGCTGGTGCTGCGCAAGGTGTACGGCATGAAGCTGAAACAATTTTTCGTTCGCAAGCTGAGAAGATAGTCAATAAGCTTAATCTTGTTTCACGTGAGGAATTTGAAGTAGTTAAGGAAATGGTGCTTAAAACGCGTGCGGAAAACGCTGATTTGGCAAAACGTCTTGATGATTTAGAAAAATAGAGTCCGTGACGGAAACTAAAATTAGTTTTAGTATAAAAATTGTATTCTCAAAAAAATAATCCCCAATTTTTCAATATTATGCACGAAGCTAAAAAATGCTTAATTCTGAATCTGTTAAGGAAAATCGTTAATTTATTGTTGGATTCGTTTTTTATAAAAAAGCATTTTTTTAAATCAGGGGGCTAGCACTATGAGATTGTATCAATACACTGAAATAGCTTGATGATTCGTTTTATCTTTATCAGGCTATTATATACCATGGGAAATATCACCTGTTGTGTTTCTAGGTGTTATATATTGTCTACGTTTTACTGTGTATTTTGTTTGGTGTAAGGGCTTAATTGTAACAAATGTTATTACAATTGTAAGCATTTTACGCTGTATTGATAACATTCTTGATTATTTTGAGGGTTAATGATGAGGCTTGCCTTTAGCGCCGCACAAAGAGAAGAGCATCCAGTCGATTTTATCGAACAGATTGCCTATAGGTATGACTGGTCTTTTGAACGGAATGCAGAAGATGAAATTAATGTTTGCGTAGAAGGAAAACGGGCTAATTATCGTCTTGCTTTTTCATGGATGGAAGAACAAGAAGCTCTTCATTTAGCTTGTGCATTTGATCTTTCTATTGAAAATACTCGAACGGAGGAAATGCACCGCTTATTATTAGCAATTAATGAAAAGTTGTTACTAGGGCATTTTGATTATTGGCAAGGAGACAATTCAGTTATTTATCGGCAAGGTCTTCTTTTAGCTGGTGGGGTGCATCCATCCCATGTACAAGTTGAAACATTGTTAATCCACGCGCTTAAAGTTTGTGAAAGTCATTATACTGCTTTTCAAATGGTAGCTTGGATGGGTGAAAGTGCTTATAAGGCATTACAATATGCTTTATTTGAAACTGTAGGAAACGCTTAAAATCATTCAATAAATTTGTTTTCTGATTAATTCTTAATCGAAGTTTTTTTGTATATTTTATAGGGGAATATCAATAATAGCGCGCAAGCCTCCTAATGGGCTGTCATCTAATTGAATATTCCCCCCGTGGCTACGTGCGATATCTTGGGCAATGGCAAGACCAAGACCTGTTCCACTTGCATCTTGATTACGCGCTTTATCAAGTCTAAAAAATGGTTTAAATACTTCTGTACGCATGTTTTTATCAATGCCTGGTCCATTATCATCAATAATAATAATAAGCGATTCTTGTTGGGATGTAGCTGTTAGTTTGATGGTGTTTGCATAATGAAATGCATTTGACACAAGGTTGCTAACCAAACGCGTAAAAGCATGAGGGCGTACTTGTATCTGTGTAGGGCCTTCAATTGTGTAAGAGAATTGACATTTATGAAGATGAGCTTCGGTGGAGAATTTTTGCATAAGGATATTTAAGTCAAGAGAACTAACATTTTCACCGCTTTCTCCACGTGCAAAAGCAAGATAATCTTCTAACATATTTTGCATGTCGCTAACGTCTTGCTCGAGCGGGCTAATATCAAAGTCTGTACTTGCTAAGGCTAGTTGGAGCTTAAAACGTGTAAGAATGGTTCTTAAATCATGGCTTACACCTGAAAGCATCATAGTGCGTTGTTCAATTTGGCGCTCAATGCGTTCACGCATGCGTAGAAAAGCGATACCAGCACGGCGCACTTCATCAGCTCCTTGTGGTTGAAAATCTTTTGGTAGGGGACGTCCCCGTCCAAAACTTTCAGCTGCTTCAGCAAGTTGTTGGATCGGTTTGATTTGATTACGTAAGAAGTAAATGGCTATCAGTAATAAAACAAGGGCCGTTCCTACCATCCAGCTTAAGAAGATACCGGTATTGGAAGCATAAGCTTGACTGCGCACAGCAAAGACGCGCAAAATGCTGTTATCAAGACGAATACGGATTTCGACAAGATTAGAATCGCCTACTGTATCAATCCAGAAGGGGCGGTTAATTTGATGGGTGATTTCTTCACTAAGAAAATAGTCAAGAATTGCAAAAAATGGTTTAGGGCCAGGAGGGGGCAGGGGATCAGGGGGTAAGATAGAAATATTTAATCCCATACGCTGCTGTGCAATGCGCTTGATATCTTCATAGTTATGTTGTTGCGGATATGTTTCAATTATATCAATAATGGCAGAGATATCGTGGACAATAGCAGTTGAGAGACGCTCAGTTACCATTTGCCAGTGACGCTCCATAAAGACATAGGCAATTACTGTTTGCAAGAGCACCATGGGAGCAATAATAATAATCAAAGAGCGGGCATAAAGACGTTTAGGCATTTGCCTCGTTAGCCACTGAGCAAATTGTCTTGCGAGTTTAATCATTATTTACGTCTATTCAATTGAGAGTTTATAACCGACCCCTCGCACAGTTTGAAGCCATATAGGGGTTGCTGGGTCTTTTTCGATTTTGCGACGTAAACGATTAATTTGTACGTCAATAGCACGTTCACTTATCTCGCTATCACCTGTTGCGAATTTATGACGTGGAATTGTATTACCTGCATGTTCGGCAAAAATAACCATCATTTCTTGTTCTTTATCTGTTAGTTTGATGACTTCTCCCCCTTTTTTCAGTTCACGTCGTGAAATTGAAAACATATAAGGCCCAAAAACAATTTGTTCGATTTTGGACTGGTTAGGTGAGAAACCACGCCGTAAAATGGCGTTAATGCGGAGTAAAAGTTCACGAGGATTAAATGGCTTGGATAGATAATCATCTGCTCCTGCTTCTAACCCATGAATACGATTATCTGTTTCTGATAAAGCCGTTAACATTAGGATGGGGACATTTTTTGTTTGGCGTAATGAAAGGGTAAGATCAATGCCATTTTCACCAGGCATCATGACATCAACAATGAGAAGATCAAAATCTAGGCTTGCAAGTTGACGCCTGGCTTCATCAGCATTAGCAGAAACTGAAACACGAAATCCGTTTTTAATAAGAAATTGAGATAAGAGGCTACGAATACGCGTGTCATCATCAATAACAAGGAGATGAGGTGCATCATCGCATAAAACGTGAACATGGTCGGTCATTATTTAAAACCTTGACGAAAATCCAGTTTCCAATAAGATCCAGTCTACATAAGTTGCATCAAGCTGTCGAGCTCGCAATTTTTGATTTTATAAATGTATGAAACTGTTATTTAATTGATAAATATTTCTTTAAAAGGGGTACTATGAGTAATCTGAGCGCACATATTATTCCAGTTACATCTTTCCAACAAAATTGTACTTTACTTTTTGATAGTAAAAGTAAAAAGGGGGTTTTAGTTGATCCAGGTGGTGACTGGCCTAAAATCCAAGCAGCAATTCAAGAAATAGGTGTTAGCGTTGAAGCTATTTGGATAACACATGGTCATGTTGATCATGTAGGAGCAGCGATGCAAGCTAAAGAGGAACTTAATGTTAAAATCATTGGTTCACATTGTGGTGATAAACCAATTATGGAAGACGTGATCGAAAGAGCAAAAGTCTATCGCATGGCTGATGTGCGTATTTGTGTGCCTGATCAATGGTTAGAAGATGGTGATAGCCTTGATTGTGCTGGACATGTGTTTGATGTTTTGCATATCCCTGGTCACACCCCTGGGCATGTTATTTATTTCAATAAAAAAGAGCGCTTGGCTTTAGTGGGTGATGTTCTCTTTCGTGGTTCTATTGGACGTACTGATTTCCCATTATCTTCTCATGAGGCATTGATGACATCCATTAAAGAAAAAGTTTTACCCTTAGGTGATGATGTCAGCTTTATTTCTGGTCATGGACCAGGAAGCACAATAGGTTATGAACGCCGCTTCAATTCTTTTCTTCAAGGAATTTAATGGTAAATATATGAAAACCCCGCTTTTAAACGGGGTTTTTCAATATTGTTTAAAATTATTGTAATGGAGCACGACAGAAATGGTCTAAACCGTCGTAACCACGAAAAGTACCTGTTCTAGGATTAAATGAGCGGTATTTTTTTGTGCAATATTGAAGCCATTGTGATGTCCACGGTTGGTAGATGGGTTGAGAGGTTACTGTTGGATGCACTTGGTAAATTACTTGAGATTGTGGTATTTCTTGATAGATCACCTGGTTTTGAGGGTATGGGGCTTGATAGATAATTTGTGGTTGCGCAGGTTTTGTTAAAACATTGCCAAGAATTGCACCTGTAGCGAGACCGAGAACACCTGCCGCTAAAGCGTCACCCGTGTTATTAGGGCGATTGACATAATATTGATGAGTATTGTACTGCGTTGTTTGTTCGTAATGATAAGAGTGACGCGTTGGGTTTTTGTGATGAATATGCCGTTGCTCGCGATGATATTGAGTATGATGTTGAGGGATGCTGTTTACATTGTGCTGAATGTACACATAATCATTACGGGCAAATGCTGTGGTTAGTGATGTTGAGATGGTTGCAGTTGATATTGCTGATAATACTACTAATTTAGTCAATTTGTTCATAACATACTCCCTTTATAAATTTATATTATTCATACTTTATATGCATTAAGCTGAATATAACCTGAACGGTTTTTAATAGAACGAATAAAGAAGCCATTTAGTTGAGAATAAATTATAAAATAACAAAATAAAATTACGCTAAAATCTGATTGCACAAAACATGTTATATAAATTAACACATAAAACGTCAGTATTTGAAGTTTTATTTTTTACTACGGTGGTCAAACTTTTATATCGAATATACTTTGTACATCATGTAATCTAGCACTGTCTGAATCTTAGACAAGAGTAATGTAATAAAAATATCAATGCTACTATTGTTAAAGTTAATAAAATTAAAACCCTTATTATTGTTTTAAAGCTTTACTTATCTGTTTAAGGTATAAAGTGTTTTTATGTCGTTGCTTTTTAAACGATAGGCAATAAAAACTATGCCCTATACTATAAAATTAGTATATTAAAGTAGCTTTTGATATATAAAAAGCTCTTTCTTGATTGGTTTTTTGCTTATTTCAAAATTGGGAAATAGTTCTTTTATAACTTTGTGATATTTATAACTTATCAAAAGTTGGTAAGTTTTTTAAGCAGAAGATATTTGACAAAAATTTTATTCGTACAATCTACCTTCTTATGTCATTTTTTCATTTAAAAATGGTTTTAAAAGATTAAGTCTTTTTATTTTACTATGAATTATAAAAACAAAAAAATACAATAGTAAGCGCTTTTTTGATTATGGATTTAGCGCTTACTGATGTTTTGGAAAACCATTTTTTGTAAAGCGTTTCCGTTTTCTAGTTGTATGAGAGTCATTTTTAGAAGTGCTAGTAGTTGAAGAGACTTTAGCTTCCTTTATTACTTTCTTATCAAGAGTTTTTTTATGCAACTTTTTTTCTATTGGATGCTTTTCTAAAAGACCGACATCCATAGTAGGTCCCATATGGTCAAGATCAGGTTTGGAAAAAAGGCTCGATTGTATTGTGGTCTCATTAGTGGAATGTTCATTATTATCATGTGTTAAAGGGTCATCAGCAATTGTTAATTCTATTTTCTGTAGCCGTTTGATTTCATCACGAAGTTGAGCTGCTTCTTCAAAGTTAAGATTGGCGGCTGCTTCACGCATTGATTTTTCGAGATGTTGAATATGGTTGGCTAAATTATTATCAACTTTATTATTTTGTGCGATAAAATCAGGAATATCTGCATGATGATTATTTTCGTAAACTGAATTGAGAACATCACCGATATTTTTTTGGATACTGGTAGGGGTGATATGGTGCTCTTCATTATAGGCTATTTGCTTTTGTCGGCGTCGTGTTGTTTCTTGCAATGCTCGTTCTATGGAGTTGGTGATTGTATCCGCATAAAGAATAACATGGCCATCTACATTACGCGCAGCTCGTCCAATTGTTTGAATAAGAGAGGTTTCTGAACGTAAAAATCCCTCCTTGTCAGCATCTAAAATAGCAACAAAACCGCATTCTGGAATGTCTAATCCTTCTCGCAGTAAGTTAATGCCAATTAAAACATCAAAAGTACCAAGTCGTAGGTCACGAAGAATTTCAATACGCTCTAATGTATCAATGTCAGAATGCATATAGCGTACACGAATGTTGTGTTCATGGAGATATTCTGTCAAATCTTCAGCCATACGTTTGGTTAGAACAGTTACTAATGTACGATAGCCTTTTTTAATTGTTTTGCGAATTTCATTCATAACGTCATCAACTTGTGTGCGTGCTGGGCGCACTTGTGTTGGTGGGTCAATGAGCCCTGTTGGACGAATGATTTGTTCGACAAAAACGCCACATGTTTGTTCTATTTCCCAACGTCCAGGTGTTGCAGAAACGGCAATCGTTTGTGGGCGCATCGCATCCCATTCCTCAAAGCGTAAAGGACGGTTATCCATACAAGAGGGTAGGCGAAATCCATATTCAGCCAGGGTTGCTTTTCGTCGAAAGTCACCCCGATACATTCCACCAATTTGGGGAATAGTTACATGGCTTTCATCAATAAAAATAAGAGCATTGTTGGGAATATATTCGAACATGGTTGGGGGCGGTTCACCAGGATTACGGCCCGTTAGATAGCGTGAGTAATTTTCAATTCCAGAACAAGAACCAGTCGTCTCTAACATTTCTAGATCAAATATTGTGCGCTGTTCTAAACGTTGCGCTTCTAAAAGGCGGCCAACAGAATTTAATTCATCAAGACGTTGGGCTAATTCCATTTTGATTGCTTTTATTGCTTGATTTAATGTTGGTCGTGGTGTGACATAGTGTGAATTTGCATAAATTTTAATAGATTGAAGATCCCCCGTTTTTTGTCCTGTTAAGGGATCAAATTCAGTAATTGTTTCAATTTCATCACCAAATAGTGAGATCCTCCAAGCACGATCTTCAAGGTGAGAAGGAAATATTTCGATCGTATCACCTCGCACACGAAAAGAACCACGCGTAAAATTGATATCTTGTCGACGATATTGTTGAGTAACTAAATCAGCTAATAATTGCCGTTGATTTAATTTATCACCTTTTTGCATTTGGAAGGTCATGGCGGTGTAAGTTTCTACTGAACCAATTCCATAGATACAGGATACAGATGCAACGATAATGACATCATCGCGTTCAAGTACGGCACGTGTTGCAGCGTGGCGCATACGATCAATTTGTTCATTAATAGAAGATTCTTTTTCGATGTAAGTATCAGAGCGTGCAACATAGGCTTCTGGTTGGTAATAGTCATAATAAGAAACAAAATATTCGACAGCATTTTGGGGAAAGAAGCTTTTGAATTCTCCATAAAGTTGCGCAGCTAAAGTTTTATTTGGTGCCAGGATTAGAGCAGGGCGTTGTGTTTCTTCAATAATTTTAGCCATTGTGTAAGTTTTTCCTGAACCGGTAATGCCTAAAAGTACTTGAGTGCGCTCATTTCGCTCAACGCCCTCAACCAAAGCTTTAATTGCTGCTGGTTGATCTCCTGCAGGTTCAAAAGGTGTGTTTATTTGGAATGGAATTCCACCTTCAGATTTTTCAGGGCGAATGGGACGATGAGGTGTCCATACTGTACCATTTTTAAAAAGGGGATTATCCGAAGCAATAAGCGTAGAAAGAGCTTCAACTGTTGCTGTAACACCAGTTTTTGTTGCATTGTGAGATGTAAAATCACTTGCAGTTTTAAAGGAAATATCAGACTCTATTACTGGGTTAGAGTTAGTAGCAGAAGGTTGTTTAGCAATTGCGGTATGGCCTGTTTTTATCTTATAGGATGTTTTATTAGATTTTGGGGCAGGTCTTTTAGGTTTTTGGTACGACATTGTGGAAACATTTTATGGGTTTTTATCGTAAGAGATAAAGTAAAAGAAGCTTCAATGTTATCATCAGCTTTGCATTCTACCTGTTATGGAGAAGTTTTTAGCATTTTTAGTTTGATAACACTAGAGTTGCTTGTACCTATTATTTATTTGTTGTGGGTGATGGTTGTTATGTAGTTTTTATGATTATGCTACTTAACTAATAGTTATTGTCTTTGATAGAAATGTAGTTAGTTTAGAAAAATTAGAGCAGCATAACCGCTAGAGTGGGGTGAATGGTAAAAGTGTGCGGTGTAGGGATTTTTAAATTCACTCAACTGTTATCAATAATGATGGTAGATAGTTGAAGATGATGGTATCGTATATGTATAATAGAGCTCATTTCCATTTTTAAATGATAAATAACGAGATGATACCCAACCGGTTCGTGAGTCATAATTAATTTGGCACCAGTTATTTCTACAGCTATAGACGGCTATTAAGTGTCCTGCAGGAATTAAACCTCGAAGTGCGTAATGAATACTTGGTCCTGCTCTAAGATTAAGATTTCTTGTTACAATTGCGTTTGTGGCTTGGCTTGCGGTTGTGGTCAGGAAGAAAAAGCTGAACACAAAAAAAACAATCAATTTTTTCATTGTTAACCTCATAAGGATTTTTATATAGTTCTATTCTTCTTAGTTTTACACAATGTCTTTTTTGTTTAAGTTAATGATAAGATAGAAAAATATAATTGTTCTTTTGATGTGTTTATCATTATAGGTGTTATGGGTGAGTATTTAAGCCGAAAATGTAAATTTATCTAAAAGAATCCTAATACGTTATGTGTTGTTTTTATTTTTTATATGGAAAACGAGGTTTTTGTCCTATATAATAGGAAGTTGAATGCTCGGGTTCCAAAAGTAATTTTGGAAGCCGTTTTTGTATTTTTATAAGGCCTTCTGTGTAAAAGAAAGGGACGGATCATGGAAAAAGTTCCGATGACTACAACTGGTTTTGAAAATCTCAAAGAAGAGTTGCGTTGGCGCCAACAGCAGGAACGTCCACGGATTATTGAAGCAATTTCTGAAGCACGTGCACATGGTGATCTGTCGGAAAATGCTGAATATCATGCCGCTAAGGAAGCGCAAAGTCATAATGAAGGGCGTATAAACGAACTTGAAGATTACATTGCGCGGGCAGAAGTTATAGATGTTTCTCGCCTTTCAGGTGATAGAATTAAATTTGGGGCTACTATAAAACTTTTGAATGAAGATACTGAAGAAAAAAAGGTTTATCAGATCGTTGGTGATCAAGAAGCCGATGTAAAGACTGGTAAAATTTCTATTTCTTCACCTATTGCACGTGCACTTATTGGTAAGCAAGAGGGGGATGTCATTGAAGTCAATGCTCCAGGTGGAGCGCATAATTATGAAATTATTAAGATTCAATATATCTAAATTTTATGTATGTATTTTTAAAAGAGACTGATATTATTGCTCCTCATTTTAAAAAACGTCTGTCAGGAGTAACGTCTACAATTATTCAACTTATTCCATTGCAACAAAAACAGGGAATACGTATATCTACTTTGGGATGGGGATTGCCGCAAAGTTTGCCAGCTCTTTCTTTTAGAGATCTTTTTGGGCTTTGGAAAAATCCAGTAAGCAAGCCATTTCGTATCTGGCATGCACGACGCAATATTGAGATGCTCTGTGGTATCTTTTTTCGCGATGTTTTGCGCATGAAGCTTAAACTCATTTTTACGTCAGCATCTCAGCATCAGCATAAACCTTTTACGAAATGGTTAATTCGTCGCATGGATAAAGTTATTGCTACCAGTGCGCGCACTGGAACTTATCTAGAAGTCCCTTATCAAGTTATTATGCATGGAGTGGACCTTGAGCGTTTTTCACCGTCAAAAACTGTTAATGATTGCTTTGTAGCAACAGGGCTACCAGGAAAATATGCAGTAGGGTGTTTTGGGCGTGTGCGCTATTTAAAGGGTACTGATTTATTTGTGGATGCAATGTTAAAATTATTACCACACTACCCTGATTGGACAGCAATTATCGCTGGTCGTACTACAATACAACATTATAATTTTGAAAAGAAATTACGTCAAAAGATCGCTCATGCTGGTTTGAATGATCGCATTATTATTCTTGGTGAAGTATTAGATATACCGTTATGGTACCGTCGTCTATCGCTTTATGTAGCACCTTCTCGTGTGGAAGGTTTTGGTTTAACGCCACTAGAGGCGATGGCGTCACAAACAGCTGTAGTAACCAGTGATGCAGGTGTTTATGAAGAATTGGTGGTAGAAGGAACAGGAACAGTTGTTAAAGCAGGAGATGGATTAGCTTTAACTGCTGCAATTGAACCTTATTTTGCTGATTTGGAAAAAACATTAGCTATAGGGAAAAAGGCTTTAGCTCATGTTCGCACTCATTTTCCTTTAGAAAAGGAAGCTGCTGCAATTGGGAGTGTCTATGAGATGATGTTTGAGGGAAAAACATTTTAAATATACTTCAAGGTCTTTAGGATAATTATTTTGAAGAGAGAAAACGGATACCTTGAAAGAAATGTCGTATACCATTTGCAAAATGATTCTGGGTATATTCACTAGTACTTAATTGATTGTTTATATCAAGGGGGGGTGCATTAAGGTAAAGTGTTAAATTCTTGTTGGCGGAGTATAGTTAACAATAATTATTTCAGATTTTTGTTTTGTTACATTACTGTCAGTGAATTTTAAAAAAATGTTATTTTTCTACAGCGTTTCATTTAAGGGTATAGGATAGTTCTTCTTTCGAGATGCAAGTCTTTAAAGCTTTTTGTATTGATTCAATACTAAAAATAGAAGTGAGTTGTTAAACAACAAAGCTGTAAAAATTTTGATATAAAATGTAACGTAATATAGAAAAATCAGATTTACCAAAACTTTCCCATGTTGGAACTGGTAGCCATTTATAAGTCATAACAAAGAAGTAGTTCAGACCAGCTTTGGACTGATAGAAAAGACCTACAAAGCAGGATATTACAAATCTTAGTCAATATAAGAAGTTATTTTACCAGTATTTTAGTCGTTTTTAATAACGTTACTTTGCTTATTGACAAACGTGACTTAGGCAGATGAAACAGAAATTATAGTTGATGTTAATTTAACATTACTAATGTAACTATCCCGGTTGAGGTTCTTTAAAGATTTTCCATCAATTGGATTGAAGATTAACTTTAACGTGTGTGTTATTTACCTTTTTGTTTTGCTTGTGAGTTTCTTTTATTACAAAATTAAGCATTAAACATAAGTACTACTCACGCCAAAAAGTAGGAATAAAAAATACAAATATAGTTATAATTTCGAGACGACCGGCTAACATGAGAAAACTTAAAATCCATAAAGCGTTATCATTAATCGTCGTGAAATTACCAGAAGGACCAATAATTTCTCCAAAACCTGGACCGATATTTGAAAGTGCCGTTAAAACGCCTGTAAAAGCAGAAATAAAATCAAGCCCGGTGGTGAGTAAAAGTGTAGTGCCGATAAGAAGGCAAAACATATACAGGCATACAAAAAGCAAAACGGATTGCGCGATATCACTAGATATATTCGAATGATCATAGCGAACTTTTACAACTGCATTAGGGGAAAGGAGTTTTGCCATATTTGTTTGTGCAATGCGCCAAAGAATAATTAAGCGGTTGATTTTTATACCACCAGAGGTAGAACCAGCGCACCCACCTGTAAAAGAAACAATGAAAAAAACACCAAATGCAAAAGGTCCCCAAAGTTGATAATTTTCAGCACTATAGCCGGTGGTGCTGATAATAGATACAAAGTGAAAAATCACATCAAGAAAAGCCCAATGAAAGGTAAGATGATCCTGAGATCGTAGCCATACAGCTAAAGCAAAGCTGAAAAAGAAAACAATATTTAGGAAAACGATAACTTGTGGATCGATAGAGCGTTTTGATTGTCCAGGAAGCACTAGTTTTACATAAAGTACAAAGGGTAAAGCAGAAAGCAACATGAAGATTGTTGAAACGATCAGGATGGCTGGCTTATTAGAAAAATAACCAAATGAGGCATCGTGGGTTGAGAACCCAGCAGTTGCTATTGTACTCATTGCATGGTTGATGGCATCAAATAAAGTCATGCCAGCAGCAAAATAAGAGAGCATGCAAGCAAGTGTTAGTCCAATATAGGCAATGATAATTCCATTAGCGATTTGATTAATACGGGGCAATATTTTTTCGGATTTATCTGATGATTCCATGTGAAAAAGTTGTACTCCCCCAACACGAAGTGAAGGCAAAAGCAATAAAGCTAAACCAATAAAACCAATACCTCCTATCCAGCAGATGAGAGAACGCCATAGCAAAATGCTTCGTGAGAGATTATCAAGACCTGTGATTACGGTGGAACCTGTTGTTGTAATTCCAGAGACAGATTCAAAAATTGCTCCTGCTAAGGAAATTGGGAGTGGAGAAAGATACAGAGGGAGAGCACCCACTATACTACCTGTTAACCAAAGGCAAAGAGTTAGTGTGAAACCAAGACGTGCTGAAAAACGGCAGCTAGCACCTCTGGTAGCTAAAAGAATCAACGTTGCTAGCATGGTAGTTATAACACAAGAGTAAAGAAAAGCTGCCCAATTGTGGTTTCCATCACGCAAATCTGCAAGAGCAGGTAAAAGCATTGCTGCTCCCATGATTAATGCAAAACGTGCGCAGATATTGGTAATAAACTGAAAAATGATCGTTTCCTATCTCTTTTTTATTTTGTTTGTGGTTTTGTACTCATTAGTGTGTATATGTGTAAGATGTAGTTTAGTCTCTATAGTAAGCAAGCTATGATAAATTGGCAATCAACCTTTAGTAGACCTTGAAAGAAATACAGGTGAACCATAACTTGAATTGTAAGAGAAATATTTTAAAAAGGCTACATTTTTCATCATAATTTATAGATATAAAGAGGATTAAAAAAGAAAGGGATTTTATGACAAAACCGCATATTCGCGTTCTTATTATTGGTTCGGGGCCAGCTGGTTATACAGCGGCAATTTATGCGGCAAGAGCAATGCTTAAACCTGTTTTGATTACAGGAGTGCAGCAGGGTGGACAGTTGACAATTACAACCGATGTTGAAAACTACCCAGGTTTTTCTGATTCAATTCAGGGGCCATGGTTGATGGAACAAATGGCAAAACAAGCTGAGCATATGGGTACGGAAATTGTTTATGATAGTATTATAAAAGCTGATTTATCAAAACGTCCTTTTACTTTATATGGGGATTCAGGAACACAATATTGTTGTGATGCATTGATTATTGCAACAGGAGCACAAGCTCGCTGGCTTGGTTTGGAAAGCGAACAAACCTTTATGGGCGGTGGTGTTTCTGCTTGTGCTACTTGTGACGGTTTTTTTTATCGTGATAAAGATGTTATTGTTGTAGGTGGTGGAAATACAGCTGTTGAAGAAGCACTTTATTTATCACACTTGGCTAAAAGTGTTAGTATAGTTCACCGGAGAGATCATTTTCGTGCGGAAAAAATTTTGCAAGATAGATTATTTGCTCGCGATAATGTGCGTATTATTTGGGACCATATAGTAGAAGAAATTGTTGGTTTACCAGCTAATTCATCAATGGGTGCTGTTGTGACAGGAGCGCGTCTTAAAAATATTAAAACAGGTCAAGAACTTAAAGTGGATGTAGACGGGATATTTATTGCTATCGGGCATGATCCTGCTGTTTCTTTGTTTGAAGGACAATTGAAACAAAAACCAGGTGGCTATTTATGGACGGCACCAGATTCAACAGCTACAAGCATTTCTGGCGTTTTTGCTGCAGGAGATGTAGCGGATGATGTATTTCGTCAAGCTGTGACTGCTGCTGGAAGGGGATGTATGGCTGCGTTAGAGGCAGAACGGTTTTTAGATTTACAGACATAAGCATTTTTACAACAGAAGTTATTTAATTAGTAAAAAAGATTAGAGAAAAATTGTGACTTCACCGTTAGATTGGGATAAATTGAGAGTTTTTCATGCTGCAGCAGAAGCAGGTTCTTTTACGCATGCAGCTGAAAAGCTTCATTTGTCTCAATCAGCAATTTCACGACAAGTTGCTGCTTTAGAGCAGGATGTTGGTGTTCCCTTGTTTCAACGCCATGCGCGGGGTTTAATTTTAACAGAGCAAGGTGAAATTCTCTACCGTACCGCTTATGATGTGTTAATGAAGCTTGAAAATGCGCGTTCACAATTAAATGAAAGCAGCAAAAAACCAACAGGGCGTTTACGCGTTACATCAACTTTTGGAATGGGGGCGGGATGGCTTGCAGAGCGTGTGTATGGATTTCTTAGTCTTTATCCCGATATGCAAGTACAACTCTTGCTTGATGATAAAGAGATTGATTTAACAATACGTTATGCAGATTGCGCAGTTCGCTTACGTCAACCCCAACAACCTGGTCTTATACAAAGAAAATTATTTACGGTTCATATGCATGTTTATGCTTCAGTAAATTATATTGCAACTTATGGGAAACCAGAAAAATTATCTGAACTAGATTCACATCGTATTATTTCATTTGGTGAACCTGTCCCCTCTTATTTGTCTGGTTTGAATTGGTTGGAAAAAGCTGGGAGAAGTGATGGCTCTTTGCGTGTTTCAGTCTTACAAATTAATAATATTATTTCGATCAAGAATGCGCTTATGCGTGATTTTGGTATTGCTGTGCTTCCCGATTATATCGTGAATAACAATGAGCAGCTTGTACGTCTTTTTCCTGATATGGTTGATATCCCTTCCTTTGACACCTTCTTTTGTTATCCTGATGCTTTGAAAAATTCGGCAAAGCTCAATGCTTTTCGAGATTATATTTTTCTAAAAGCTCGTAAATGGTCTTTTTAATAAAGTGATGTTTTTAAACTATTGAGTAATTACAATAAAAAAGCTTTAATAAGCTATGTGTTTGGTGTGCACTAACTGGCTTTAAGTTTTTATTATTGCTTTATTTTTTGTAAAATGCTATAGATCTATTACTTCTAAGTTATATCTACTTCTATTACGTTTTTTGGTATTTTCCTGAGAAGGTCTGTTAGATTTGTTTTATCTTCTACAAATCTAGCAAACTAGCTGAGCGTATATCCAGTTTTTGTTTTGAGATATAAAAAATGATTCAGAGCTTTTTAAAGTAAACTGTTACAAAAGCGTTGGATACGCAAGCAAGCTTCTTCGAGTATTTTTTCTGATGTTGCATAGGAAATGCGAAATGCTGGCCCAAACCCAAAGGCAGATCCTTGCACTACAGCAACAGATTCTGATTCTAGAAGCTCTGTTACAAAGTCTTCATCATTTGCAATAATTTTCCCTCCGGGTGTTTTTTTGCCAATGAGATTTGCACAAGAAGGGTAAACGTAAAAAGCACCTTCGGGCGTTGGGCAATTAATACCAGGAGCTTGGTTGAGCATGGCGACGACAAGATCACGACGCGCTTGAAAAACACTTTTATTTTGAATAATGAAATCTTGTGGTCCATTAAGTGCTTCGACAGCTGCCCATTGTGAAATGGAGCTTGTAGCAGATGTTTGTTGCCCCTGAATTGTATCCATGGCTTTAATTAATTCTTGAGGCCCACCTGCATAACCAATTCGCCAACCCGTCATTGAGTAGGCTTTGGAAACACCGTTCATTGTTAATGTACGGTTATAAAGCTTTGGTTCTACTTGAGCTGGAGTGACAAAAGTAAAATCTCCATATGTTAGGTGTTCATATATATCGTCGGTGAGGATATAAATATGAGGATATTTTACTAAAACGTCCGTTAGCTTTTTTAATTCGTCATATGTGTAAGCGGCTCCTGATGGATTTGAGGGAGAGTTAAAAATAAACCATTTGGTTTTAGGGGTGATAGCAGCTTCTAAATCTTGCGGTTGGAGTTTATAAGAGAATTCTTCTTTACTTTCTACAAAGATAGGTGTGCCGTCATTAATAATAACCATTTCAGGATAACTCACCCAATAAGGAGAGGGAATAATGACTTCGTCTTCTTGATTCAAAGTTGCCATAAGCGCATTAAAAAGAATTTGTTTCCCACCTGTGCCGACAATGATTTGTTCTGGTGTATAATTAAGGTTATTTTCTCTTTTAAATTTTGCAGAAATTGCTTTACGCAATTCTGGAATACCAGATATAGGTGTATATTTTGTTTCTCCACGTTGAATAGCTTCAATAGCGGCTTTTTTAACGTTGTCTGGGGTATCAAAATCTGGTTCTCCAGCGCTTAAGGAAATGATATCACGGCCTAAGTCTTTTAAATTACGCGCTTTTTGAGCAACAGCAATTGTTGCAGAAGGTTTGATGTAAGAAAGCTTATCAGCAATAAAAGCCATAATTAAAATCCTTAATGATCTAGGCGGGTGATTATTTTATAATAGATACCCCAATAAAAGATTATGTCGTAAGCAATAAAAAACTACAAGAAAACTCTTAGAAAATTTTATTTTAAGCACAGATTATATAATTTTATTTTGAAATTTTGGAAAAATATCTAAAAAGCGAACGCGAAGAAAGTCTTCTTTTTTGGAATAATACAGGCATTTACTTTGAATTTTTCTGATAAAATAGTGCTCTGATTTATAAGAGAGAGAAATTTATACTTGAAATTTTTCTAGTTAATTTTCCATATTTTTTATTATTTTTCTTAAGGATTTTCCTCAAAAATTATGGATAATTATAAGCAGATTTTAAGATAAGTACAAAAATGTTGAAAATAATCGTTATTATATCGGGGTAAAATATTTTATACAAAATAAAAATCTCGCCTATGAAGACGAGATTTTAAAAAACAAAATAAACTTGAAGTTAAAGAACTGCGAGATTTCCAGCAGCAAGTTTTCCTGAACGACGATCTTGAACAACTTCATACGAAATTTTCTGCCCTTCATTAAGGTTACTCAAACCAGAGCGTTCAACAGCAGAAATGTGTACGAATACATCTGCACTCCCATCATTAGGTTGGATAAAACCAAAACCTTTTGTTGTATTAAACCACTTAACTGTTCCTGTAGAAGACATAGGAAACTCCTTATATAAATAATTATCATATATTGAAGCTAAAAGCTTTCAATATGGCTTTAAATCGAAATTATAGGCAGGAGAAGTTTTGTCAAAAATGCGTATTGCACAGGAAAAAAGTCACGTAACCGAAAATCCGATCGCAATAATGATAAAAGACTTTTGAATAATAAACAAGTCTAATCACTATCTTTATGCAAAGAAAAGGTCAGTAGAAGTAAGAGACGTTAGTTTTATAGATGCAGTTCAAATCTTAAGCAAAATAGCTTTGTAGGGGGCGCACTTCCAAAGGGCTGAATTTGAGTGCTTCAATGGCTTGTACTGCGGCTTCAGCTCCAGCTATTGTTGTGTAATAGGGTACTTTTTGCATGAGTGTTGCTTGGCGCAGAGATTTAGAGTCTGAAATGGCACTGGCCGTATTTGTTGTATTGAAAATCAATTGGATTTGCCGGTTACGAATGGCATCTTCAATATGAGGGTGGCCTTCTAGCACTTTATTAATTTTTTGGGCTTTAACACCATGAACATCAAGAAATTTTTGTGTTCCACTTGTCGCTAAAACAGAAAAACCAAGCTCAGTTAAACGTTTGACGCACTTAAGGATACGTTTTTTATCTTCATCTTTCACGGAAACAAATACAGTTCCCTCATATGGCAGGTCAACACCAGCCCCAAGTTGTGCTTTAGCAAAAGCAAGTGCAAATTCGTAATCGACCCCCATAACCTCTCCGGTTGAACGCATTTCTGGACCAAGCAGTGTATCTACACCAGGAAAACGATCGAAAGGAAAGACTGCTTCTTTGACGGCAATATGCGGTTTTTGTAGTGTAGAAGGTAATCCACCGTAAGCTTGAAGTGCACTGTGAAGTTTTTCTCCCGCCATAATACGTGCAGCAATTTTAGCAATTGGTCGGCCAATGGTTTTTGCAACAAATGGAACAGTACGCGAAGCACGGGGATTGGCTTCTAAAACATAAATCACTCCATCTTTGATGGCATATTGTACATTCATTAAGCCCACAACATGAAGTGCTTGTGCTAAAGCTTTTGTTTGGCGTTCTAATTCAAGGACCAATTCAGATGAAAGTGTGTTTACAGGTAAAGAACAAGCGGAATCGCCAGAATGGATACCTGCTTCTTCAATATGTTCCATAATGCCAACGATTAGTGTTTCCTCACCATCGCACAGACAATCAACATCAACTTCAATAGCTTGTGTTAGATAGGTATCAAATAAAAGTGGGTTTTTACTGAGTAATGTATTGATCTGCTTTGTTGTATCATTAGGGTAACAAGCTTTGATATCTTCGGAAATTAATTCGGGAACTGTTTCAAGTAGATAATTTTGCAAGCTGCGTTCATCGCGGATAATTTGCATGGCACGTCCGCCTAAAACATAAGAAGGGCGTACAACTAATGGAAACCCTAGGTCATGAGCGATAAGACGTGCTTGTTCAATTGAATGGGCAATGCCATTTTGGGGTTGTTTCAAGTTAAGCTTGAATAATAATTGTTGAAAGCGATCTCTATCTTCTGCCAGATCAATAGCATCAGGTGAAGTACCTAAAATGGGAATGTTATTTTTTTCTAACGCACTTGCTAATTTCAACGGTGTTTGTCCGCCAAATTGAACGATAACTCCAATCACCTCACCTTTTTCCTGTTCTGTTTCTAAAACAGCTAAAACATCTTCTATTGTTAAAGGTTCAAAATAAAGGCGGTCAGATGTATCGTAGTCAGTCGAAACAGTTTCAGGATTGCAGTTAATCATGATGGCTTCAAAGCCTGCATCACGCAAGGCAAAAGCAGCGTGGCAACAACAATAGTCAAATTCAATTCCTTGGCCGATGCGGTTTGGACCACCACCCAAAATGACGATTTTTTTACGTTGAGAAACGTGTGCTTCTGAACATGTTACCCCTGCAAAAGGTGTTTCATAGGTTGAATACATATAAGCTGTAGGTGAAGCAAATTCAGCAGCACAAGTATCAATCCGTTTAAACACATGTTTAACATTAAGCGATTTACGTAAAGTAGCAATATTGTCTGGCTCTTGCCCTGTAAGGTTAGCTAAACGTGTATCTGAAAAGCCCATGGCTTTTAACATACGTAGATTGTCTGCATCTTGAGGAAGACCATGAGTGCGAATACGCTGTTCCATTTCGACGATAGAAGCTATTTGTTCTAAAAACCATGGATCAATTTTACTTATTTGGTGGATTTCATTTAAAGGTAATCCCATGCGCATTGCTTGAGCCACATAACGTAGACGATTAGGGCTTGGTATTGCGATGGCTGAACGTATAGAATTATTTTCATCACCTTCAGCATGTTCAGGAAGCTCAATTTCATCAAGGCCGGTAAGACTTGTTTCAAGTCCACGGAGTGCCTTTTGCAATGATTCTTGAAAAGTACGGCCAATTGCCATGACTTCCCCAACAGATTTCATTGCAGTGGTTAAGACAGATGATGAACCAGGAAATTTTTCAAAAGCAAAACGAGGGATTTTGGTGACAATATAATCGATAGAGGGTTCAAATGACGCTGGTGTTATGCCACCCGTAATATCGTTTTTTAATTCATCAAGTGTATAACCAACCGCTAATTTTGCTGCCACCTTGGCAATTGGAAAACCTGTTGCTTTTGAAGCAAGTGCTGAAGAACGTGAAACACGAGGGTTCATTTCAATAACAACTAAACGACCATTTTCAGGATTGACAGCAAACTGCACATTAGCCCCACCAGTCTCGACACCAATTTCACGCAATACAGCAATTGAGGCATTGCGCATGATTTGGTATTCTTTATCGGTTAAAGTAAGAGCAGGGGCAACGGTAATAGAATCACCAGTGTGGACACCCATAGGATCAATATTTTCAATGGAACAAACGATAATACAGTTATCTTGTTTATCGCGGACGATTTCCATTTCATATTCTTTCCACCCCAAAACACTTTCTTCAATCAGAACTTCCGTTGTGGGAGACGCTTCAAGGCCACGTTCAATAATTTCATAAAATTCAGAGCGGTTATAAGCGATGCCACCGCCTGTGCCACCAAGCGTGAATGAAGGGCGAATGATAACTGGAAGCCCAATAATATCAAGGGCTTGAACTGCTTTTGCTGTGGCATGTGCTATATAACGTTGTTTACGATCGGCTTCTGTATGATACCAATCGTGATCAAATTTCTCTAATGCTTGCTCAAGTGCATCACCGGAAAGTTCAGTGTTCAGTTCATTACGTCTTTTTTCGTATAACTGACGATCTTCTTCTTTGAGTTCAGTTGCATTGGCTAACATAGAACGCGGTGTTTCTAAACCAATCTTTGCCATTGATTTGCGAAATAAAGCACGATCTTCGGCTTTATCAATAACGTCAGCATTAGCTCCAATCATTTCAACGTTATAGCGGTCTAAAATTCCCATGCGCTTTAATGATAAAGCTGTATTGAGTGCTGTTTGTCCTCCCATGGTAGGTAAAAGAGCGTCTGGGCGTTCATAAGCGATAATTTTGGCGACTATTTCTGGAGTGATGGGTTCAATATAAGTTGCGTTAGCTAAATCTGGGTCGGTCATAATAGTGGCAGGATTAGAATTGACTAGAATAATTCGGTATCCTTCTTCCTTTAAAGCTTTACAAGCTTGTGTACCTGAATAGTCAAATTCACATGCCTGGCCAATAATAATAGGTCCTGCTCCAATGATAAGAATAGATTTTATATCTGTACGTTTTGGCATGTTTTTTCCTATCACAAATTTCTGTGCGCAGTTGTGGCAGGCAGAATATTGAAAATTTTAAGGCTAAACTCACTTTATAGGTTAATAAACGAGGAAAGTAATCAATAAAATGCTTTTTCCATGCTTTTTTTATAAAAATTGAAAATCAATATTTTCTTCTTTGTTGCTGATAAACTTTATATAGCTATGAAAGTATGTTTTTTGATAAAAGAGACAATAGTGTATTAGCAAAAAGCATGTTCAAATCAATGTATTGAAGATTGGTGTGTTTGATAAGATATAAACAGCTTTTGATCGTAAATAGAATTTAGACAGATAAAAATTAAGCTGTTTGTGTACAGCAATAACTGCAGCATACTTATGTGCTGATTATCCTTATTAAATTTTTGGATGATAATTTGATTGTGTTCTCTTTAGTGATGACGTTCAAAATAGAGCTCTCTTTTAAACACGGTAATGAATGTTCAACATTGCTAGAAAGATACTTGGCTGTAATTTTCTGCTGATATAACCACGTGTTGGCAAGAACTTATGTTGATATTTATAGATTGCATCTTTGCTATTGGTTTTATCACTATTTGGCTGATTATAATTTTTATTTTAGTGGTACATTCCAAACTGAATGGTGATACCAAAATCGCACACTGC
Organism: Bartonella capreoli; assembly: GCF_902813205.1. Taxonomy (NCBI): domain Bacteria; kingdom Pseudomonadati; phylum Pseudomonadota; class Alphaproteobacteria; order Hyphomicrobiales; family Bartonellaceae; genus Bartonella; species Bartonella capreoli. The sequence continues at coordinate 77,586 of NZ_CADDZX010000005.1, read as the reverse complement.
GCTATTTTCTAAACTTACGTTATTATGTATGAATTTGATTTATTTTTTTAAGAAATAACCTACATAAATATGCAATGAGTTTATAGCATTTTTAATATTTCTTGTATAGATAGAATTGCCAAGGTTGTTACATTAAGATTTTGATTGATTTAACCAACTAAAAAAGATTTTTCAAAAGTGATGGTGTAGGAATACTAAATGTGAGCAGTAAAATTAATGATAATGTTTTGAAAAAACATACACGGCTATGGAGTTTTGAAATTTATTCAGATTTCTTACGTGTGGTGAATAGTTTAGACATGATTATAAAATTTAATAATAAATAGTATTATATCATATTTTTTCATGTTTTTCGTAACCTTTTTTTATTTTGCTATTGTTATATATGAAACTCAAGTTATGTTTTTGGGCCGCTCTAAAAATAAGTAAGGTTTAAAAAACATAGGCGAAGAAATATGCATACTGTGAAAGATCAAAAGCTCGATCCAAAATTTATCCGTCGTGGGCTCATTTTAGTTTTTATTACTCTGTTATTGGATATTATTGGTATTGCAATTATTAGTCCTGTTTTGCCTGAATATCTTCATCATTTGACTGGAGAGGATCTTAGTAAGGTTTCCATAAATGGGGGTGTGTTGCTGGCAGTTTATTCAGTAATGCAATTTTTATTTGCTCCCTTGATTGGTAATCTTTCTGACCGTTATGGTCGGCGTCCTGTTTTGCTTATCTCTATTATCAGTTTTGCTATTGATAATTTTATATGTGCTATAGCATGGAGTTATTCTATGTTGTTTATTGGGCGTCTTTTATCGGGGATAAGTGGTGCAAGCTTTGCAACTTGTTCAGCTTATTTAGCAGATATATCAGATGATAAAACTCGTACACGTAATTTTGGTATGATAGGAATGGCATTTGGGGTAGGATTTATTATAGGCTCCCTTATTGGTGGCTTTTTGGGCCAATTTGAGTTGCGCTTGCCTTTTTATTTCGCAGCTGCTTGTTCATTTGTTAATTTTATTTTTGCATGGTTTATGCTTCCAGAAACTCTTGCTATGCATGATAGACGCCGTTTTAATATTAAGCGTGCTAATCCTTTAGGTGCACTTTTGCAATTTAGACAATATCCAGCAGTTATTTGGGTGTTGTTAGCCTTTTTTCTTTATTGGCTTGCAGAAGCCGTATGGCCGAGCGTTTGGGCATTTATTGCTAAAGAACGCTATGATTGGAACACATTTTCTATTGGATTGTCTTATAGTGTTTTTGGTATAGGCCAGATTTTTGTGATGGTTCTCATTTTACCATATCTTTCTAAGCGCTGGAGCGATTGGCGCATGACTATGGTAGGACTCATTTTTTCATTGATTGCTATGCTTGGCTATATGTTTGCGGCGCAAGGGTGGATGATTTATGTTGTTTTTGTCTGTACAATGCTTGAATATCTTGTTCATGCACCTATACGTTCTATTGCTGCAGCACAAGTACCAGCTAATGCACAAGGGGAATTACAAGGGGCAATGACATCTATTACTTCGTTAAGTTTGATAATTGGGCCCATTTTTTATACATTTCTCTTCGAACAATTTACGCATAAAGATGCAGCATTTCATTTTTCTGGTGCACCTTTTGCCGGGAGTTTCTGTGTGCTTTTTTTAGCAATTTTAGTGTTTGCTTTCTGGGTAAGACAGTCTCTAAAAAAGCTTCCTGGAGATGTTTTACCAAAATAATTCAATAAAATATAACTCCTATGCTCTATGAGTGAATCTAACTATTTTGTTATTTCAAGAGCTGGTGTATTTGAATACAATAAAATGCACCAATGTTTGGTGGAAAATTCAAATTAATTAGGCTGTTTTTTTATACTCTACGATCAGATTATGAAAACGCTGGAAAAGATATTGACTGTCTTGTGGCCCAGGGGAAGCTTCAGGATGATGTTGAACAGAAAAAACGGGTTTTCCAATAATCTGAATGCCACAATTTGAGCCATCAAAAAGAGAAATATGTGTTTCTTCAACATGTTTTGGTAGAGATGTTGCATCTACAGTGAAACTATGATTCATTGACGTAATTTCTACTTTTCCAGTGGTAAGGTCTTTTACAGGGTGATTTGCTCCGTGATGCCCTTGATGCATTTTTATGGTTTTAGCTCCAACAGAAAGGGCAAGAAGCTGATGGCCAAGGCATATACCAAAAAGTGGAATATTACAGTCAATTAGTTTTTTTATAGTTGGGACTGCATATGCGGCTGTGGCAGATGGATCTCCTGGTCCATTGGAAAGAAAAATGCCATCAGGCTTCATTGCCAGAATTTCTTCTGCGTTTGTATGTGCTGGCACAATAGTAATACGCGCACCTTGTGTTGCCATAAGGCGGAGTATATTGCGCTTAATACCATAATCGACCGCAACGATATGAAAATTATGTTTACTGTTTCTACCGTAACCTTGATTCCAAGTCCACGCTTTTTCATTCCATTCCATCAACTGGTGTGATGTCACTTTTTTTGTGAGGTCGAGATTGGTGATCCCTGACCATTTTTGCATACGTTTTTTTAAAGCACTAAGATCAAAATTACCATTTAAATCATGAGCAATAATAGCATTTTGCGCACCTTTTTCACGGATAAGAACAGTTAGTGCACGTGTATCAATGCCGCAAATTGCAATGATTTGACGCATTTTAAGCCACTGATTTAAGTTTTCATTCGCACGGTAATTAGAGGGGTGAGTAATATCTGCCTTAAAAATAGCACCAACTGCACCATGGTGATTAATTGGTGTAAGATCTTCAATATCTTCACTATTTATACCTACATTACCTATATGAGGAAAGGTAAAGTTAACGATTTGTTTAGTGTATGAGGGGTCGGTAAGAATTTCTTCATAACCTGTCATGGCAGTGTTAAAACATATTTCTGCTTCAACAATACCTGTAGTTCCTGCACCTTTGCCTTCAATAACGGTTCCATCAGCTAATACTAAAAGAGCTGTAGGTTTGCTGGTGCACCAAGGTTTGGGAGATAGGGTGGTTTGTGTCATAGTGTGCGCTCACAGTTCGACGTCATACGAAAACCGCAGCCATAGCAGATGCTGTATATTATCTTGCAATGTTTTGCTTAATTTTGAAAGTATAAGTATATTCCATAAATAGGTAAAGCCCCATTTTTAGATTTTCCGAGACTTTTGTTATTATTATGCATTGTCAGATATTAAAGAGTATTAAAAAGAGTATATACCCATTTGAACAAAATTGGATAAATTTATGTTGTATTGATTAGCTTCATAAAGCACTCCAAATGATTTTGTAGAAGAAGAGAGAGAACATGTTTTGCTCTACGTTACTTAATGGATATTACGTGATTAAGAAATGTCAGAGTATTTAGAATGTTTGATGATGATGAAAAAATAAAAGTGATAATAGCTAGGAACATTCTATTTTAACAAAAATAATGCTTTTAGAAATCAACACGTGTTTATAAATAAACTGATATTTTGGGGATTAAAACGCAAGTAGCAGGGGTTGTTGTTTGCGATCTCTCTACCAGTTAATAGGGCACAAGGTGATTAGGTTTTTATGGTATTTTAGGTAACAAGGGTTAAAGAATGATGCAATATAGGGTGAGTAAATTATAACTTTGTTCAAAAGAGACGATTATATAGGTAAGTAGATTTTTTAAGGTTATAGTGATAGCGTTTCATAAACGCTTAAATAAGTTTATCGAATTGACTAAGAATATCTCAAGCTGTTTTTTATAACGAGTAGAGCGTTAAGCTAGCAAAAAATAAAATGCGTTATTTATAAATAACACTCGACTATATAAATATTATGAGGGACTTAGAAAAAAGTAGTCAAATTAGTGAGTTTTCATTGATGGAGGGCAATGAATAAGATCTTTGTTATTTATTGTATACTACGTTTCTTTTCAAAATATTGATTTTCCTGATTTATATAAGGTCAGTTTTATATATTGGTGAAGCAATTAAAAACAGCTCAGTCAGCAATAGTGGCTTGTCTGCTAGCCGCAAACGAGAACGGCGCGCCCATAGCGCATCTTTTTGGCCAATATGAATGTAATCACGGGTTAGTTCTTTACTGTTAAATAAATAACGCCCTAGAGGTACATTTCCCAAGTTTGTTAGTTGATTGTGATCATCTAGAGTTTCTTGTGGGATCACTGTACGCCCCAAAAGCCAAGGTTGATTGTCTCCCATTAGTACAATTTCGCGTAGCCAATAACGGGAGGTATCAGGCAAATGCTCAGCCTCTTCCTCTAGCTCATCATAAGTAATGAAGCATTCACGTTGTGGTTCAATATGTATCTGAGTACAGTAACGTTCCAAACGACGAGTCATAGAGCCTGGTTCCATCAACCAATCTTTGATAGTAATAGGCACTGAAAGGTCTTGATCAGATAACCACTTTAGCGGTGGTAAAATAGAATTTCTAGTTCTAGTACTCGACATGATTCAAACTGCATGTTGTTCTAGATAATACAGGTTGTTAAAATACCTATTATAAAGCTTCCTAATTATAATGTAGAAATACAAAAGCAGCAAGCTGATAAGGGTAGGGCATGAAATGGATTATTGGCTTTATGGCTATAGTTTTAGTATTTCGGCGATAAACAAAAATTTATTAGTATGATTAGCGCATTTTATTTTAGTTTAAGAATTTTGATTATCGATATTATATTATTTTACATTATTTTATGCAGGAAATGCTAATGGTATAAATGTGAATTACAGTAATTATTTCATACTGGACACAGTTATTATTTAAGCAATTTGCTATATAGGAGAAAGTTTTTAGAGAATATTAGCTAGTGTGTGAAAAATATTTTTTCGTCTTCACATCAAGATTTTATCATTGATTACGCTTTTAAGGTTTTAGTCGTCGATAGATCAATATTAATTCTAGTAGGATGATTGTTGTGCTGAATGGTTACTACTATATTTAGCTAGTAGATTATAATTTCAAAACTAGGATAGAATTTTAAGGTGGCTTAAAAAGGCACCAAAAGGTGCCTTTGAAACTAAGCATTTTATGGTCGGATTTTTCGACCGACCCATATAAGAATGCAGGCGCCGATGAAACCTGAAATAAGGTAACCAAATATACCAACAAAAGTAACACCAAAAAGGCCAAAAAGAAAACTAGCCAATGACGCTCCAATAATTCCTAGGATGATGTTTAAAAATATTCCTGTTCGACTGTTCATAAAATATTGTGCAGCCCAACCTGCAAGACCACCAATGATAATAGCTGCAATCCAGCCGATGTTTGCATCTTCCATTACGCTCTCCTTTGCCTGAATTAAACTGTAAATTCTAGGTAGGGTAAGCTTTTTAAAGGTCAAGTCTTGCTTGTTATTTAGAAGGGTTATGGAGACGAAAACTGTGGGGTAGTTCCTGTTCTTCTAAAATAGGATAGACCGTAGAAGAGAGAAGAGAATTAATTTGTTTTTAGATGATGAACACTATCAAGATACAGACTGGATGTTTCTATATTTTGGATATTAATTTCATGTAGGTATTTAATTTTTTAAGCTCATTTTTTCTAAATTACGGAGCTGATCTTTTTTGCGCTAATAATAATGTACAGTATGGGTATCGCATGAGATGAAAACATTAATGCAATATGCGCATTAGCTAAAACAGTTGCATAGGAATAAAGCGGGTCATTTCAACTGTTGTGAGTGAATTGTGGATTTTTTTATTTCTTTTAACAACTAATATTTATTGATTAAGCTCATATACGGTGGAGTGATCTGGATTTTCGTAAAATTTCATTTTTTGTAGCATTATAATCAACAAGATTACAGATATAGATCACTCCTCACATCTGACGTTAGAAAACTGAAGTTGGGCGATTAAAAGCATTATCATCAAGAGCTGTTTTTTTAAAGTCAGGAGTTTTGTTAGGCTGCATTTGTACTTATATGAATGAGTTTAGGGGTTGGTTTTTAAACTCTATTGATAGTATTTTTTTGCAAGAAGGGCGAACATATTAAAATAATGTAGGCATTGTGCATTAAAATTGGAGTTGCGAAAGAAGAGCCTAAATTAATGCTAAGGACCATCATAACGATAGTTGGGTATGAGTAAGATTATAATTAGCAAAAATTATTAACAAAATGATTTCTGTAATGGAATGAATGTAAAAAATAAATTACAACTACCACCAACAAAAAACAGAAATAAGATCTGTTGAAAGATGATGGCGGTATTAGGCAAAATTGCGCTATCACGTAAAGGTTTTGTGGCAGTAGTTTCACATGTTTAATTCCTGTTCACACCATGTGTGTGTAATCCAAAAAAGTAAAGAAATAGAACCTGAAAGATGAAGAATTACTAATGCTATTCGTGATACTTTTTCTTTCCTTTTTATGTTGAGAATATAGTTCGATTTAAAGAATTTACATAATTAAGACTTACGGTTTTGTTTGGTTTCAAATGCGTGAACAAAATCATAACCACTTGGGTTTTGAAAAAGCTTAAGACCAAAACTAGGGAGGATGGAATAAAGATGGTCAAAAATATCAGCTTGAATTTGTTCATACTCTATCCAAATAGTGGTGTTCGTAAAACAATAGATTTCTAAAGGTAAACCATTTGGTGTAGGGGGTAATTGCCGTATCATGAGAGTCATATTATTTGTAATATTTGGGTGATTTTGTAAATAAGATAAAGCATAAGCACGGAAAGTTCCAATGTTTGTTAAGCGACGGATATTAGCTGATATATCGCGATTTTTATCTAATTTAGCATTCCATTCATTGATTTCCGGTAATTTTTTTGCAAAATAGTTTTCTAATAGATTAAATTGCATCAAGTATTCTTGTTCTTCTTCTCTATGGAATCGGATACTGGATTGGTCAATAAAAAGAGATCGTTTGATACGCCTTCCACCTGATTCTTGCATACCACGCCAATTTTTAAAAGGATCGGTTACAAGTTTACGAATAGGGACGTTGGTAATCGTTTTATCAAAATTTTGAACTTTGACAGTATGGAGTGCAATTTCAATTACGTCTCCATCTGCACCGAGATTGGGGATTTCAATCCAATCACCAACACGCACCATATCAGTAGATGAAATTTGAATACTTGCAACGAGGGAAAGAAGCGTATCTTGGAAGACCAAAATCAAGACAGCTGCCATCGCACCAAGACCGGAAAAGAGGATAAGAGGGGAGCGGTCAATCAATTTAGCTAATATTAAAACAGTAGCAACGGTAAAAAGTGCAATTTTAGCGATTTGAATATAACCTTTTATCGGTTTTAACCGCGATGTTGGCCGTTGTTCATAAAGAGTATTAACAATATTAAGAAGTGCAGAAATTATTAAGACAATAACAAAAATAATAAAAGCGTTGGAAACATTACGAATAATGGTACTGAGTGGATTGGGCAATGTAGGGATAAAATTAACACCGATTGAGAAAATAAAGGCTGAAGCAGTATTAGCCATGTGCCGAATGGTATACTCAGTGTCATTAGTTGTATCTGCGGGAAGAAAAGAAAAAAGCTGTTTTGCTTTATGAATAAGCAGTTTGCGTGCTAAAATATTAATTAAAATAGCAATAAGAGTAAGGATAATGAGCCAAGAAATAGCCTCTAACAATGGATATTGAGCAAGAAATTCGGTCACTTTTCTATCTCCGTTTCTCAAATTATTTTAGGGTTGATCACTTGGAATTTATCAACCATTTAAGAGAAGTATTGGAATTATGCTTCAAAGTAGTTAAACAATATAAAAAAGAATTTAAAACTCTGTGAGATATAATGCGTTTTCCACCTGATTTCCTTGATGAGATCCGCAGCCGATTACCAATTTCAACGGTTATTAGCCAAAGGGTGACATTTGACCCTCAAAAAAGCAAGCCAGCACGAGGAGATTTTTGGTTTTGTTGCCCATTTCATGGTGAAAAAACCCCAAGTTTTCACTGTAATGATCGTAAAGGTTGTTATTATTGTTTTGGTTGTGGTGTAAGCGGTAATATTTTCACTTTTCTTTGTGAACTTGATGGATTGCAGTTTTTAGAAGCTGTAGAGCGTTTGGCTGATCTTGCAGGTATGAAACTACCTGTTCTTGATCCACAAAGTTATGAACGTGAAATGCAAAAAGCCAGTCTTTATGATGTTATGGGAATGGCTACGGATTTTTTTCAATGTAGCTTACATAATAAAGAGGGAGAACAGGCGCGTTATTATCTTGGTGAGCGTGGCGTGACACCAGAACTTATAAAACGCTTTCGAATTGGTTTTGCTCCAACAGGGCGTACAGCTTTAAAAGAAGCGTTAAGTATGCGTGGTATTTCGGTAAAGCAGATGGAAGATTGTGGTCTTCTTGTATCGGGTGAGGATGTTACGGTTCCCTACGATCGATTTAGAAATCGTATCATATTTCCTATTGAAGATTTACGTGGGCGTGTGGTGGCTTTTGGAGGACGCGGATTAGATAAAAACGTGCGAGCAAAATATCTCAATAGTCCTGAAACGGTACTTTTTCATAAGGGAAATATGCTTTACAATGCAGCTTCTGCTCGCAAAAGCAATCATTCCATGGAAGAGAAAAAAGCACGTTCTATTCTTGTCGTTGAAGGCTATATGGATGTGATTGCGTTGACGAAGGCTGGTTTTGAAAAAGTGGTAGCGCCTTTGGGTACAGCATTAACAGAGGAGCAAATTGCGCTTTTATGGCAAATAGAACCTGACTGTGTTTTTTGTTTTGATGGGGATGATGCTGGTTTAAAAGCTGCTTTTCGTGTAGCTGATCGTGTGTTACCCCTTTTAAGGGTGGGGGTATCTGTACATTTTATTTTATTGCCGCAAGGTGAAGATCCAGATGAAATTGTTCGTGCTGGTGGTGCTCCTCTTTTTAATTCTTTTTTGCAAAAATCAATTCCACTGATTGAGCTTTTATGGTGGCGTGCTACTTATGGGCAACGTTTTGAAACACCAGAAACGCGAGCAGCACTGGAAAGAAGACTTAAACAAGAGGTCTTTACGATTAAAGATGAAGATGTACGTCGTTATTATTTTCAAGATATAAAGAAACGGCTTTTTGATTTTTTTTGTCCTCCTTTTTTACAAAAAAAGAATGTAGGAGGATATGGTAAAAATCAAAAAGATGAAATATTTAAAAGACAGTCTTTTTCTACTTTGGAAAATTCTAATATGGTGCGCAATATGCCGCATTCTATTCCATTGCGTGAGGCAGTTATTTTATTAATTTTAGCTCATTATCCTGATCTTTGGCATGAAAATTTTGAAGTTCTTTCTAAGTTAGAATTAAAAAATACTGAATTAACAAATTTTCATCAATCGATGCTGGAAATTCTAGGAAGCCAACAGATTCATGATAAAACAGTAATGATTACGCTTTTAGAAGAAAAAGGGCAAAAGGCTATTTTAGAACGTATGAGAAATCTTGTGCAAAGCGTTGGTATGCGTACTACTTTTACTAAAGCTCCCATAGAAGATGCTCGTGCTGTATTAAAACAAGCTATCTACTTGCATCTTCGAGAACACCACCTACATAAGAGATTACAAGATATTGAGGAACAACTCATGGAAAATCCTAATAATGAGGTTTTTGATCTACTGCGTGAAACGAAAACTGAATTGGAACAAATGCGGGCAACGGACGCTTTGATTGAAGGGTTTGGATGTTGGTTTGATGAAGAAACAGATGAGAGTGAGGCAAATAAGATAAAATGATTCGCTTTTTTTAAGCGAATCAGTCACCAAAGTCTAATGTGAAAAAATCTATTGTAAGAGACGGCATTTTTGTGAAGAATGACGAGTGAATTTTAAAAAAGCGGAAATTGATTCTTACTATGGAGTGTAGAGATTATCTCAAAAGGGCTGAAAGTGTCGGGGAAACTTCTATAGTTTTCCCGCGTTTTTATGTGGGTAAAAGCGTATATAAAGTGTGTCTTTGAAAATGAGGATTTTATCCTAGGATAAAATGCATATGAGAAATTGTTGATGCGCTAAATGAAAACGCAAAAAGCTGGTCACATGAAATCTAGTAGTGATCAAGTGGAGTTAATGGTATGGCAACAAAGGCTAAACAAAAAGATAGCGTGGCAGAAACGGGCCAAGTAAGTTTGGACAGTCCTCTTCTTGATTTTTCCGATGATGCTATCAAAAAGATGATTAAACTCGCCAAGAAAAATGGTTATGTGACAATGGATGAATTGAATGCAGTTCTTCCTTCTGAATCAGTTACATCTGAGCAAATTGAAGATACATTGGCCATGCTGTCTGAAATGGGGATTAATGTTGTAGACGACGAGGATGAAATCGATTCTGAACCTTATGAGGAAGAAATTACGATAGAAGGTGGCGATTTGGTGGAAGCCACCAGCCGATCAATTGCAACGATATCAAAACGGGATGCAACAGATCGGACTGATGACCCGGTGCGCATGTATTTGCGTGAAATGGGAGCAGTTGAATTACTTTCACGTGAGGGTGAAATTGCCATTGCCAAGCGTATTGAAGCAGGGCGTGAAACAATGATTGCGGGGCTATGTGAAAGCCCTTTAACATTTCAAGCCTTAATTATATGGCGTGAAGAATTAAATGAGAAGCGTATCCTTCTTCGTGAAATTATTGATCTTGAAATGACTTATGCTGGCCCAGAAGCCAAGCAAGCTCCTGCTATTGAGCGCAGTGGAGTAGAAAGAATAAAAGAGGAAATGCCGTGTTCTAGTATGCATGATGTAGACGATCTTGCAGAAGACATTGGTGTTGAAGATGATGAGGAGGATGAAGTTAATTTATCGCTTGCAGCGATGGAAAATGAGTTGTGTCCTCAGGTTATGGAAACTTTAGATTTTATTGCTGAGACGTATGTAAAACTGCGAAAACTGCAAGATCAACACGTTGAAAGCAGTTTGGCAGATTGTAAAGAGGATGCTCTTTCATCTTCTCAAAAAAAGAAATGCACTCAATTGAAAGCTGATTTAATTCAAGCAGTAAAGTCTCTTTCTTTGAACCAAAATCGTATTGAGGCGTTGGTTGAACAGCTTTATGATATCAATAAACGGTTGGTTCATAGTGAAGGTAAATTGAAGCGGCTTGCTAACAACTATGGAGTTGGGCACGAAGATTTTTTAAAAGAATATCAAGGTCGTGAATTAGATGCAGATTGGATTAATTATATTGCAACTTTGCCGGGATCTGGCTGGAAAGAATTTTCAACTCGTGAAGCCAAGGTAATACAGAGTTTGCGCAGTGAAATACAAAGTCTTGCGCAAGAAACTGCTATCTCAATTGGGGAGTTTCGTCGAATTGTTACGCAGGTACAAAAAGGTGAGCGTGAAGCAACAATCGCTAAAAAGGAAATGGTAGAAGCCAATTTACGCCTTGTGATTTCAATTGCAAAAAGATACACTAATCGTGGTTTACAGTTTCTTGACCTTATTCAAGAAGGCAATATCGGTTTGATGAAGGCGGTCGATAAATTTGAATACCGGCGTGGATACAAATTTTCAACTTATGCGACATGGTGGATTCGTCAGGCGATTACACGTTCGATAGCTGATCAAGCGCGCACAATTCGTATTCCTGTTCATATGATTGAAACTATTAATAAGATTGTTCGTACATCACGTCAGATTTTGCATGAAATTGGGCGTGAACCTACACCGGAAGAATTATCTAGCAAACTTTCTATGCCATTAGAAAAAGTGAGAAAAGTACTTAAAATTGCAAAGGAGCCTATTTCACTTGAAACACCAGTTGGTGATGAGGATGATTCCCATTTAGGTGATTTTATTGAGGATAGAAACGCATTGTTGCCGATTGATGCAGCTATTCAAGCTAATTTACGAGATACAACAACTCGCGTACTTGCCTCACTAACACCGCGTGAAGAACGTGTTTTGCGGATGCGTTTTGGTATTGGGATGAACACTGATCACACGTTGGAAGAAGTTGGTCAGCAGTTTTCAGTTACACGTGAACGTATCCGTCAGATTGAAGCAAAGGCGCTTCGTAAATTGAAGCATCCTAGCCGTTCACGGAAATTACGCAGTTTTCTTGATTCTTAATAATTTTACAGTATATTTCAAAATGTACCGTTTATTGTAATGAAAAGTTTACTGTGTCATTTTTTGAAAAAATTTTTTTAAAAAGATAAAAGAGGTATGCTGAATAATTGGAGAAAATTCAATGTTCAAGCAATATAATGACTTAAATATTTATTTACTGTACTCTGTGAAAAAAAAGACAGTGTAAAATCATAGAAATGATCTACGAAGAAATAAATGGTGTCATAAAAACTATTATTTGTACATGTAGATGAAGTTAGCTCCAGATGGGATGATGTTGAATATGCTTCATGTTGAAGTGTATTAGATCATAGGTAAACACAAAAATCTCTTTTTTATAAAATGGTTTATACAAGTGTATAGTTTGTAGAAAAAAATTCATTTAGTTTTTGTCAGTAATTGTAGTTTGTAGGATATTACAATTAGGTATTGTTTCTGGGTTTAAGTTCATTTGTGATAAGATATCTTTATAAGGTATTTTTTATATGAGATTTTTTCTAGAGATGTCTTTTATCTTTGTTGAATTAATCTTTGGGAAGATTATTTTGGGGCAGAATGAATATGGATGGTATTAAATTAGCTTAGAGATGTATAATGTTACAGAGACAACATTATACTCATTTTGCATAAATTTTCTTATTTTTAAAAAGAGTATAGTCGATTTATGAGTAAAGAGGCTCCCTTTTGGAAAGTTAAAAAATTAGAAGAGATGTCCATTGTTGAGTGGGAGAGTCTCTGTGATGGTTGTGGCTTTTGTTGTTTGCATAAAGTAGAAGATGAAAACACTGGTTATATTTATACAACTAGCGTTGCTTGCCGTCTTTTAGATATGGAAACTTGTCAGTGTCAAGATTATGTTCATCGTAAATCAATAGTTCCAGATTGTATATTATTGGATATTGCAACGGTGAAAAAAGTTCATTGGCTGCCAAAAAATTGTGCTTATCGGTTAATTAATGAAGGGAAAGACCTTCATTGGTGGCATCCACTTATATCAGGAAATCGCCAAACGGTACATCAAGCACAATTTTCTGCACACGGGAAGATTGAAGTTTACGAAAATGAATTATCATCTGACGAGGCTTATCTTCAATATATCACCGGCATTTTATATGAGGGCCGGTGATACAATTTTTTTTCTGTACTGTTTTATGTACGAATTAATGACGATACCTTACTTAGTCGATAGAAAATGTTACAGTAACACTGACATTATAGTTCAATTCACCGCTTGAAAAATTTGTATCTGTATAGCTTGCAAATTGTGCACTTCTGCTTAAGCGCTGTGTTGGATGAAAGCTATTATTATTTTCATTAATTTCAATGATTTTACCCAATTTTAAATTAGCTGCTTGTGCTAAAGTTTCTGCTTTTTCAATAGCTTCAGCAATGGCTTTTTGACGCGCTTCTTTATAAAAAGGTTTTGTATCGGCATTGGTAAAGGTAATGCCATGGACAGAATTAATGCCAAAAGATATTGCTTGATCAAATATTTTACCAACGTTAGCAAGATCACGGATACGCACTGTTAAAGAATTGGAAACTTGATAAAGATTTTCGCTATTTTTTTGTTCTTGCTGTTTATCTGAGCTAGACTGATAAATAGACAAATTTGATGTTTGCAAGTCGTATTCTTGAATATTATTCTTTTTAAAAGAAGCTAAAACATTGTTCATAAATTTATTATTGTCCGCTAATGCTTTTTGAGCGGTTTTGTCGTGAGTAACAATAGATAGATTGATAATTGCCATATCTGGTGTTGCTTGGCTTTCACCTGTTGCAGTAACTACAATAGTTGAATTTTTCGTTGTACATTCTTCTGCATGTACAGAGAACGAAGTGGTTAGTAATGTTAATGCTGCTAACATGGAAATTTTAATTAAGTTAGTATTTTTTAGCTGGAAAATTATTTGTGTCATATTCATTTTCACTCCTTTCATTTATAGATTTTTACTTTTCCATTTTCGGGAATCGTTGTAAAGTATTAAAATACTGAAAGATGAAAAACGAGAGAAACTTAAAAAAGTGAATTATAATTCAAGCAGTCTCTTGTATCGTAAGGCATTTTAGTTTAGAAAAAAATAGTCTGTAGGGCCTGTAGCTCAATTGGTTAGAGCCAGCGGCTCATAACCGCTTGGTTGGGGGTTCGAGTCCCTCCGGGCCCACCATACCCTCTTTTATCTTTATAACCACTTGATTTTATTATTATTTTTTTAGGTTAGGGAATGAAATAATAAGGTTAGGGAATAGGATTTTTACATAGACTTTGTTTATTATGTGCTGTAATATCAATATAGATAGGAGATTTCATAATGAGAAAGATCCGATCCGTATTCCTGGTGAAATTATTGATATTGCTAAGAATCGAAAGTTGTCACTTGATTCATTCCAACCCAATTTGAAAACATTACACAAGCTATTGAAGATGCTAAAATGGGGCGTGAAAATGTACATCCTTGAATGGTTTACGTGCTATAATCCGCAACGATAAAGATGATTTACAATAGAAATTAACATCACAATCATTTTGTTTTGTGAATAGGCTTCCTACCCACATAAATGTTTTCTGTGTTCATTATGTTTTAAAATGTCTCTTGCTAAGTTTGAACTGATCCTGTTGTAATCTTGCTGTCTAAATACATTGGCAACATCCAACGCAAGGAGCATTTTCACTTGTTACGCGTTCTGTCAGAAAGATCAGAGCGCAAATTAGCGTCACTTTTCTTATCAATCTCACCTTCTATTTTTAACCTTGTTGTTGCTACTTTTAAAGATTTATCTGTTTGTATTATTCAACGTTCTTTCCAATCTGACAAACATTTACCAAAATTTCTAAAAGAGCAGCGGATGCATCAAGTATAATCTCAAGATATTTTTTCACCCATTGCTTTCCTCTACGCTTTAAAATAACTTCTTATTTCTTTTCAGTTAAGAATAATCGGTATTATTGCAGGATGATGACAAGCTTTAATGATGATTTAGTGATTAGTTTTGGCAAAAAGTGTATTACTTATAAAAGCCTGTAGGTGGAGGCTGTGAATAAGTGCGTTGACAACCGCAAAGAACATTTTATGTCCTCTTCCTTCTGAGAAAGACCTCTTTAATAAGAAGCTATTTCATACTTTAGAACTAATTTTTTTCGATTTTAACTGGTATTGAAAATAAAAAAAGTTATTGCTTCAAATAGAACTTGTTTGATTATTTTACTACGGAAAAAATTATAAAGCAGCTTAAACTTTATCAATATGGTAAAAGCGAAATACTACTGTCCACGTTAATAAAATTTAAGCCTGATTTTATTTAAAATGAATATTATTAGTTAGCGGTTGTTTCTTTGTGCGATATGCTTCGAATAAGTAAATCGATAAACAAACTAAGAGCATAAGAGTTGGCCATATTTGCTTTCATATTGACCAGAGAAGTAATTGCCTTTGGATTGAGGCTATTGGATATACCTTGTGTCAAAAGATATTGCTGTAATTTTTCATAAGAATTTTCAATCTTTTTTTGATTTAGTGTATCGTTATGATCATTTTTGGTAAGAATATCTTCAATTGCTTCAATTTTTTTAATAAAATAATTCCAGTCGAATTCACTTCTAGTGCATTCGGTGTCAAACATTTTTCCTTGTCCAGTTAACAGCCAATTAATGTTGACTCCATACAACGTGCGATATGCTTGTAATACGCTAAGGTTAGGTTCTCTTTCTCCACGCTCATAAAAGGCGATAGAATTTTTTGTCATGCTAAAATTTTTAGCTAATATTTCACGTGACGGATCGCCTAAAGCGAGGCGTACATGACGTAAACGTTTTCCAAATACAGTTTTTGCTTCAGTTTCAGGACGTGCCACGAATTATCTCCCTCAGTAAATCATCATGGTATGAGCTTTGTGTTGGTAAAAGCACACAATGTATGAATATCTCATTACCTAATGTCAATATTTATTGACTTTTATTCCTCTTATTTTTTTAAATATTTAATAAATATTTGGATTAAATTTTAATTTTTTGTATTTTATTATTATAAGGAATAACCTTTTTATTGGAAGAAATATAGGCTTTTTTGATTCTTCTCTTGTTTTTTCTTGGAGAGATTCCATATAAATTTTACAATGTATATTATTGTACTTATCGATAGATGTAATCTTTCAGTCTTGTGATCTTTCAATATGAGTGAGTACCAGGATAGATTAAAGAGATAAATTTTGAGGCGTGATCATGGCCCTATTAGGCTATTTTAGATGGGCTTTTTTCTTCACAATTATTGGTGTTTTGGGGGGTGGATTTGTTGGTTGGTTTGAGACGGGTAGTCTCATTGGTTTTTTAAAATATTTTTTCATTTGCTGTGTTTTGGGAATTTTAGAAATTTCTCTATCTTTTGATAATTCTATTATCAATGCACGTATTCTTAAAAGGATGGATCAGCTATGGTCCCGTCGCTTTTTGACATGGGGCATTTTAATAGCAGTATTTGGTATGAGAATTATTTTTCCATTACTGATTGTTGCTTTTGCGGCTTGGATTAGTCCAATTGCAGCAGTCAAATTAGCGCTATGGGAGCCACATCAGTATGCTGAAATTTTGACAAATGCTCATGCGGGTATTGCTTCTTTTGGGGGAACTTTCCTCATAATGGTTGGTTTAAAATATTTTTTTGATCCTAAAAAAGAGGTGCATTGGCTAGCATTTATAGAGAAACCAGCTCAAAAGATTGGTTCATTTGTTGGAGTTGATATTGCTATTGTTTTGATTCTGATGTTATTTTTCTCAGGGCAAATTACAACAGAAAATAAGCTGACTGTTTTATTTGCCATGCTTTATGGGCTTTTAACATTTTTAGTGGTTGAAGCAGTTAGTTCACTTTTGGATTCCCCAAAAAATACTTTAGTCACTATTGCTAAGGGAGGAGTGGGCTCATTTCTTTATTTAGAAATTCTAGATGCTAGCTTTTCTTTTGATGGTGTTATGAGTGCTTTTGCTTTTTCACATAATCTTTTTGTTATTGCAATTGGTCTTGGTATCGGTGCATTTTATGTACGTGCTATAACTATCATGTTGGTTGAAACAGGAATATTGTTGCATTACCGCTATTTGGAACACGGTGCTTTTTACGCAATCTTGGTACTTGCAGTGATTATGTATATACAAATTATTATGCCGGTGCCTGAAGCATTAACAGGACTTATTGGTGTATGTATTCTTGGGGTGGCTTTTTATTCCTCCATTCGCTTTAAACATAAAACATTATCTTCCGAATAATCTGTTGTTTTGAAATACAGATTCTATAAAAACTCTTCTATTTATTACCACAAGATAGGACGAGGAAGTGATTTATAATGTCATTAAGAGCTCTATGCCGGTTTCATTCATAGTTTTAAGCATCGTATTTAATGATCCATTTAGATCAATACCGGCACAGGCGTTCAGTGAAACACTCACTTTAAAGCCGCATTTTACGGCGTGAAGTGCAGAAAATCCCACACAGAAATCAGTAGCCAAACCACATATAATTAATTGTGTAAAACCGCACTCTTTGAGATAACTTTGTAAGCCTGTTGGCGTTTTTTGGTCATTTTCAAAAAAAGCAGAACAACTGTCAATTTTCTGATGATAACCTTTTCGAAGGATAAGTTGTGCTTTACCAACCATGAGAGACGTATGAAATTTCGCTCCTTGTGTTCCTTGTACACAATGATCGGGCCACAGTGTTTGAAATCCGTACTCAAGCTTAATTGTATCATAAAGAGATTTGTGGGGATAGGAAGAAGCAAAGCTGCAATGGCCTTTGGGATGCCAATCTTGGGTTAAAATGACATGATCAAAACGGTTTATAAGGTCATTGACGGCAGGTATAATAATATCGCTTTGTGGGACTGCAAGTGCTCCTCCTGGTAAGAAGTCATTTTGTACATCGATAACGATTAAGGCTTTTTTTTCCATAAATTTGTTCCTGTGGGTGATTTTTTTGTCGTAGCCTTTTAAAGATTGTGTTTCGTCTTAAAGTTTTGAGATGATTTGGTCAATGTTTGTGCTTATTTTGATGATTTAAAAAACAAAAGAGATAAATGGATCAGTTGGTACAATAATTTTTGTAATTTTGTGCTAATTTGTAACTGTGGATCAATATATAAGTGGTGCACTATTTAGTGATAAACTATGTGTTGGTACAAAGCTTTGATAATAATAGGGCTGGGGCATTAGATTTTATAAATGTGTTCTCATTTTTTAATGCAGTTTTAATCACATAAAATAATATAGTAGGGATCATTTATTTTGATGATATCAAAATGATGAAAAGGGGTGGAGGAAGGTGGTATGATGTAAAATCTGTAAGATGAGAAAATGGTGCATAGAAAATTGGCTTTCTCTTATGATTTTTGTTGCACTAATAGATTGGTTTAATATGGTAAAAGCGTAGTTTTGTATCTTATATAGAGCAGAAAAGAGCTATTTGATAGCATAATTCAAGTATAATTTAAGAATATTTCCTTTTTGTACTTTGGGATAGTGTTTTTCTGCATTTGAAGCGCAAAGTAGGGCTTGTGGGATTAGAAAAAATATATCAATATAAAGATAAAGCTGTTAGGGTATTATTTAAGTGTTGCTAATTGTGAAATTTAAGAAAAGCGAAAATAATACTTTCGAAATTCTCACCCTTTAATTTTGTATAATATCAAAGAGAAATTTATGGCGCGTCAATTTATCTATCATATGGCTGGAGTCAATAAGGTTTACGGCAATAAGAAAATTTTGGAAAATATTCATTTATCTTTTTATCCAGATGCTAAGATTGGTATTTTAGGGCCGAATGGTGCAGGTAAGTCGACGATTTTACGTATTATGAGTGGGTTAGATAAAGAATATACAGGAGAAGCGTGGCTTTCTGAAGGAGCACGTTGTGGTTATCTTCCGCAAGAACCTGTTCTTGATTCAAGTAAGGACGTGTGGGGTAATGTGATGGAAGGGGTTGCAGATAAGCAGGCAATTTTAGATCGCTATAATGAATTGATGATGAATTACAGTGATGAAACAGCCGATGAAAGTGCTAAACTTCAGGATATTATTGACAACCAAAATCTTTGGGATTTAGACAATCAAGTAGAAATGGCTATGGCCGCTCTTGGTTGTCCACCAGGGGAGGAGGGTGTAACTAAACTTTCAGGTGGTGAAAGGCGGCGTGTTGCGCTTTGTAAATTACTTTTGTCAAAACCTGATTTATTGCTTTTAGATGAACCAACAAACCATTTAGATGCTGAAACTACAGCTTGGCTTGAAAGGCATTTACGTGAGTATCCAGGTGCAGTACTTCTGATTACACATGACCGTTATTTTCTCGATAATGTAACGGGTTGGATATTAGAATTAGATCGCGGTAAAGGTATCCCTTATGAGGGAAATTATTCTGCTTATTTGAGTGCTAAAGCTAAACGTATGGCACAAGAGGGGCGTGAAGAAGCTGCTCGTCAACGTGCATTGTCACGCGAAAAGGAGTGGATAGCTTCCAGTCCGAAAGCGCGCCAAGCAAAATCAAAAGCTCGTATCAGGGCTTATGATGAATTGGTTCAGGCTGCGCGTGAACGCCGTCCTGGAGATGCGCAAATTATTATACCAGTTGGAGAAAGATTGGGACAGGTTGTTATTGAGGTTGATAATTTGTCAAAAGCATATGGTGAGCGTGTATTAATCGATTCTCTTTCTTTCAAGCTTCCTGCCGGTGGAATTGTGGGCGTTATTGGTGCCAATGGTGTGGGTAAGTCTACCTTATTTAAAATGTTAACAGGGCAGGAACAGCCTGATTCAGGTACAGTACGCATCGGGGAAACGGTTCAGATGAGTTATATTGACCAGAATCGTGATGCATTGGCAGGAGATAAGACTGTTTGGGAGGAAATCTCTGGTGGAGATGACATTATTAAATTAGGCAAATATGAAATGAATAGCCGTGCTTATTGTGGTGCATTTAACTTTAAAGGTTCAGATCAACAGCAAAAGGTGGCGAATTTATCAGGAGGGCAGCGCAATCGTGTTCATTTAGCTAAACTTTTAAAAAATGGAGGTAATGTTCTTCTTCTTGACGAACCTACCAACGATCTTGATACAGAAACATTAGGTGCGTTAGAAGATGCATTGGAAAATTTTGCTGGTTGTGCAGTTGTGATATCGCATGATCGCATGTTTCTTGATAGGTTAGCTACTCATATTTTGGCGTTTGAAGGTAATAGTCATGTGGAATGGTTTGAAGGTAATTTTGCTGAATATGAAGCTGATAAACTTCGTCGTCTTGGTCCAGATGCTATTAATCTTAAACGTGTCAATTATAAACCTCTCGCCCGTTAATACTGCTTTTCTTATATGAATACTTATACTCTTAATTTGTCAGTATAGTACTTTTAGAAAATATCTAAGATCTGTATTTTATTTTGTAAAATATAGTTGCTTGATTTGACAAAGCAGAGTATTAAAATTTTTATTGTAATAAATTGTCTAATTTGATTGATATAATTTATTTTACTTATTAGAATGTGATCTATAAAAACTGTTTGCTATTTTTAAATTTTTGCTACAGTAAATTATTTTTTATAATCTTATACTAAAGATTAAAATTGCTAAAAAGAATTTCATTAACACACTTTGGAGTAAAGTTGCTTCAAAGTGGATCATTTTAAATATTTTTTGCCTAAATTTTTCCATTTTTACAAGGATTAAGGTTGTTTTTTGCTCTTTTTTTAATTAAAGTGATGAGAATTTCTTGTCGTTTAAAATATTTTATTTCATAGTAAAGTCATTGCATTAGCGATTATAATGGTTGATGTAATAAGACAATCAGGGAGCCTCTCCCCCCTCCCCCGCGTGGATCCCTAGATTGTCTGGCCCGACTGAAAAATTCTTCAGTCGGGTTTTATTTTTTTATTTAAATTAAACTTGAATTCAGCATTACATTGGTACATATGCTCATATAAAAAGCTACTTAGAGTATGGCGTTTGATACATAAATGTTTGGAGTATTTTTCTAGATGTTTATGTATTATTTTAAATAAGATATACAGTTATTTTAAATTTAAAAGCTAAAAAACATTATATGAATGATGTAATTATAGTGTGTTATAATGTTTAGGATCAAAGATGATAAAGTTTCGCTGGCGTTGTCTTGTTATTCTAGTGTTTCTTTTATTGTTCGTTTTGGTAGCTAGGTTTTTTGTGTATCAATTTGTATTTGGTGAGGCGAGTTTTTCACACCAGACTGATACAACAGATAGCGCCTTAGGAAGGGTGGCAGTATCTTTGCCGGATATTCGGGTGAATCTTTTTAAGATAAGTTCTCAGCAGGAAAAAAGCATTGTTAAGCAAGCTCGTCAAGATGCAATTTCTGCTGCCCTTGCGAGCGGTCAGAATAATAAACAGGCACAACAATTTGGGAAAATTGCAGCTGCAGCTGCATTAAAAGTAATTTCTCATTCTCCTGCTGTTGATGTTGGTTTTTAATCATTTATCTATAATGATTTAAGAATAATCATTTGAAGCTTGTTTTAAGAATGCTTTGTTGCGTTCTTCTCCAGAATATAAAAAGCGTGAAAAATACATTATGAATTATTCGCTGCGTTATTGGGGATGAATGATAGGTAAACTGCTAAAATGTTTTTTCTATAAAATTTAAGTTGTTTATCCATTTTAGCTGCGTGAGGGTTAGTGTATCGTAAGCCCGTGTGTGTTAATGTAAGCCAAAATATTTATTAAGTAATGTTTTTAGGGGGGGCAGAAGCATAAATTGCTTGTTAATAAGTGCTGCTTATTGGTTGGTAATTGAAATTATCAATGTTTTTTACAAAATTATCTGAAAAATAGATAGAAATTGGTCATCAAGTTGTGCTTGAAAGCAGTTAATAATATACAATTGAAAGACTGACTTGTTAACATATTTAAGTGTAGTTTCTCATAAGAGAATTAGCTCTGAAGAATGGTTTTCATGACATGAGCTTTTGCTAATTGGTATTGGCTTTAAATAGAACTGATGATCTTTTTTAGGGATGCTATATGTTTAATGAATAAAAGAGCATTCGTTAAAAACATTCTTAGTCGATATTGGTATTTTAAATAATAGATTTGGCAATAATGGAGTTTTTAATATCTGTAAGCGATAAGTGATGGAGTTTTTCATCATTATTTTTTTGCATACAATTAGTATTGTAGGTCTATCAAATGAATATATTGTATCACTTTTAAATTCCTTTCTAGATAAAATACACCTTAAAGCTTTATAATTGTGATTAGACGTATTTTAATGAAAACAGAAAGAATGCAATTTTTGAAAATCCTTTTAAATTACGATCTTTTCTCTATTTTTATATTTTGTGCGAAAGGGTTTATACTGATATTGAAAGTTTAAGCTTCAACAGCAGTTTAATTGTTATTTCTTTTAAAATATTTGTTCTTTTTTATGAAATTTTAGTTCAAAAATTGCAATTCAATATAAGATTCCAATTAATTTAACATAAGCTATTGTTAGTATTAAAGTAACGGTCGTACACATACAAAAAATTTTTTGGTACAATAAATTTGACCTGCGAGGGGGAGTTTCTAAATAACTCTGTATAAAGATCTTTATCATTCTTAAGGCAATTTTGAATGCGGTGTACATTATTGATATAAATACCTAAATTAAGCAGTGACGATAGTTGTATAATTTTAAAAATATAATACCAATCGTGCTGCGCAAATGAGTTCTATTTTAGTTTAAAATATTGCTCAAAAATTACAATCTATTTAGTTTCATTGAAACAACACTATGTTTTGATGATAATGAACGATTTTAAGGATATGTAAAATATTTTTAAAGGCTATTTTCACTTTGTAAAAAATGTTTTATAAATCATCAAGTCAGTCGGCTGGGCAGCCGCGCTTGCTCAATGTTTAAAAAAGCAGGTGAGGAAAGTCCGGGCTCCATGGAAAAACGGTGCCGGGTAACACCCGGCGGGGGTGACCCTAGGGAAAGTGCCACAGAAAGCAAACCGCCTATTTTTATAGGTAAGGGTGAAAGGGTGGGGTAAGAGCCCACCGCACACTCAGTAATGAGTGTGGCAAGGTAAACCCCACCGGGAGCAAGACCGAATAGAAATGACGCGCAAGGCTTAACTTGCAGCCAGTTTCCAGGTGAGTCATTTGGGTAGGTTGCACGAGGCGGATGGTAACATCCGTCCCAGATGAATGGTTGCCATGTAGAGTGTAAACTTTACCATACAGAACCCGGCTTACAGGCCGACTGATATTTTTATAGTATTAGCACAAATTTTCAAGAAAAATTTATGTTTAAATTGCACACTTTAAAGAATGTTTTTTAAAATTATAACATTTCTTTAAATATAATGAATTAATGTGTGCATTAGGATAACTTTAACTGCATTTTCTTTTGTTAAGATAAGTGTGAAAGTTAAGGTTTTGGTTATTATGACATCATTTGCCATTGGTGGTTATTGATGCGGAAAAATATAAATCAAGATGGGTTATTTTGACAGGGCAGGATAATGAAACTGAGAGCCATATTCCAGTATTGTTGCAGCCAGTTTTAGCTGCGCTTGTACCATTATCTGGGGCAAAAGTAATTGATGGTACCTTTGGTGCTGGGGGTTATACGCGCGCTTTGCTTGATGCAGGTGCAGATGTTATTGCTCTTGATCGTGATCCTCATGCAATTCGTGAGGGACAATTGCTTGTCGATCAATTTTTTCCACGTCTTCGTTTGGTGCAAATGGAGTTTTCACGGTTGGATTGTGTGGTGGAAGAAAAGGTGGATGCAGTTATTCTTGATATTGGCGTATCTTCAATGCAATTGGATGAAGCTGAACGGGGATTTTCTTTTCAAAAAGATGGTCCACTAGATATGCGAATGGCACAGACTGGTTTTACAGCAAGCGATGTTGTTAATTGTTTAAAAGTCAATGAATTGTCCCGTATATTTAGGATATTGGGTGAAGAGCGTCATGCGGGTCGAATTGCGCGGATGATTGAAAAGCGTCGTCGTATTCATCCTTTTTTGCGTACATGTGATCTTGCCAATGCTATTGAGGTTTTAGTGGGTCGTAAACCAGATGATCGTATTCATCCTGCAACACGTGTGTTTCAGGCTCTTCGTATTTACGTTAATGATGAGCTTGGTGAACTTATGCGAGGTTTATTGGCTGCTGAAAAAGTTTTGAAAGCAGGAGGGCGTTTAGGAGTTGTTAGTTTTCATTCTCTTGAGGATCGCATAGTAAAAAGATTTTTTTCTGCTCGTTCAGGAGAAGGGGGAAGGTCACGCTATCTTCCTGAAATAAAATCTAGTCCAGCAACATTTTTGCCTTTGTTTAAAGGTGTGAAGACTGCAAATGAAGAAGAATTACAAAAAAATCCTCGTGCACGTTCTGCAAAGTTACGTGTAGGCATACGTACTCAAGAGGATGTCATTAAAGCGGATATGGAATTGTTTGGTTTGGCAGAAATTACCAGTTTTAAGGGCAGTAAAAAATGACAGTTTTTCGTACATTGGATGTGGTTTTAGTAACTATTATGATTTGTATGGCAGCTATTACTTATAAGGTAAAATATGATGTCCAAAAACAAATTAGCGAAACATACCGTCTTGAACGGGAGATTGCAGCAGAAAAAAATATGGTAAGGCTTTTGCATGCTGAGTGGGCTGTGATGATAGAACCATCACGTATGCAAAAACTTGCAGAATATTATCAAAAAGAACTAGGCTTGGAAATAATACAACCTCGTCAGATTGTAGAATTGAAAGACATTCCAACACGTTTATATGATCAAATTGACGAATTGATTAAAAAAAATACCTTTGAAGAAGATAAGGCTCTTCTTGTTAAAAATCATGTTTCTCAGAATGATAACGTTATTCAAAAAGGTGTGCAGTAATGCGATTGTTGCTCTTGTTTTCACGCAAAAAGAAATTAAATGACCAATTGAACAATCCAGATTTTCCTATTTATCACTCATATTTTAATCGTTCACGATTGATTTTTTCTCTACTGTGTTTTCTTATTCTGTACGGTATTATGGCGAAGTGCCTTATTTCTTATGGGCTTCAAGGTGGCCAGATTGAAGAAGCAAAAGGACCGGGAGCATTACAATTAGCTGCTCGACCTGATATTATTGATCGTAATGGGCGTTTATTGGCAACAGATATTGAAACTTACTCACTTTTTGCTGAGCCACACCGTATTATTGATATAGATGAGACAATAGAATTGATTTCAACAGTTTTACCCCAGCTCAATTGGCAAGAAACTTATAAACACTTAAAAAGAAAATCTCGTTTTTCTTGGATCCAACGTGGGTTAACTCCAACACAAAAAGCACAAATTATGGCGCTTGGTATTCCAGGTATTGGTTTTCGTACTGAAGTACGTCGTTTTTATCCAGGTGGGCCTATAGCTTCGCATATTCTTGGTATGGTTAATGTTGATAATCAAGGCATAGCAGGCATAGAAAAATATATTGATGATACGGGTTTGAGTGTTCTTCGAGATGCTGGTCTTGCAACTGAGGCATTGTTGAAACCAGTTCAACTTTCGATTGATATACGTGTTCAGGCAATTGTGCGTGATGAGCTTATGAAGGGGATGAAACGCTATAAAGCGCTTGCTGCAGGAGCTGTTATTTTTAACATCCATACCGGTGAGGTCGTTGCTATGGTATCTGTGCCTGATTTTGATCCTGGGAATCCTGTTGATGCTCTTAGAGGTGACCGCCTTAATCGGATGACAGCTGGAACTTTTGAAATGGGATCAATTATCAAAAGCTTTACTACTGCGATGGCGCTTGATTCAGAAGTTTTTCATTTAAATAGTATCATTGATGCTTCAAAACCAATTCAAGTAAGTCATAATCGTTTTATTCGTGATTTTCATGGAAAAAATCGCCTCTTAACGTTATGGGAGGTGTTTGTTTATTCTTCTAATATTGGTTCTGCTCAAGAAGCATTAGAAATAGGGATTGATGGACATCGTGATTTTTTGAAACGTCTTGGTTTACTTGATCGTATGACAATAGAATTACCTGAGGTTGCTAATCCTGTTTTGCCGCGTCGTTGGCGGGATATAGATTCTATGACGATTTCTTTTGGTCATGGTATGGCAACAACACCATTGCAAACAGCGGTAGGAGCAGCTGCTTTAATGAATGGTGGCTGGCTGATTGAACCCACATTTTTAAAGCGAACTAAAGCGCAAGTTTTGCAACATGCTAAACAAGTTTTGCATCCCCGAACTAGCCAGGATATGCGCTACCTTTATCAGTTAAATAGTACTATTGGTTCTGGGCGTAATGCAAGGGTGGAAGGTTATCGTATTGGCGGTAAGACAGGAACAGCTGAAAAAGTTGAAAATGGAAAATATTCTAAGATGAAGAATTTCAACAGTTTTCTTGCTGCTTTCCCTATGGATAATCCTTCTTACGTTGTTTTAACAATTGTTGATGAACCTCAGCCTGAAGAAGGCAAACGCTCAGCAGTGGCAGCAATGAATGCAGCACCGATGCTTGCGAATATTATTCGTCGTTCAGCCAGTTTTCTTGGAGTAAAATCAGATTTTAAAAAAGAATATGAGCTAACTTTAAGTACAACTAATAATTCTGCATTATTTAAGACAACGGTAAACAATTAACATAAAGATAAGCGATCATGTTTCTTGGAGCATTATTTACAGAATGTATTGAAGATAATTGTCTTGCTTCAATTGAAATTACGGGAATAAGTTCAGATTCTCGGCAAGTGTTGCCAGGTTATGTTTTTGTGGCTCTTCAAGGAAAACAAGGTGATGGCAGGCAATATGTGAATGATGCTATAGAGCGTGG
Source organism: Bartonella capreoli (assembly GCF_902813205.1). Classification (NCBI taxonomy): domain Bacteria; kingdom Pseudomonadati; phylum Pseudomonadota; class Alphaproteobacteria; order Hyphomicrobiales; family Bartonellaceae; genus Bartonella; species Bartonella capreoli. The sequence continues at coordinate 50,680 of NZ_CADDZX010000005.1, read as the reverse complement.
TGCACGAGTAATAGTTACAGATTACAATTGTGCTCTTGAGGGGATATGTGTTCCGGTTTTGCGTGTTGTAGATGTACGCCATAGCTTAGCCATTGCAGCTGCACGTTTTTATGGTGTTCAACCTGAAATTGTTACAGCTGTTACGGGGACAAGCGGAAAAACATCGGTTGTGGCTTTTGTTAGGCAAATTTGGAAGCATGTTGGGTTTTGTGCGGCTAGCATAGGGACAGTTGGTGTTGTTTCACCGAAGCGTAATGATTATGGTTCCCTCACAACACCTGATCCAGTAATGTTGCAGCGTTTGTTGTGTGAAATTGCTAGTGAGGGTGTTACACATGCAGCACTTGAAGCTTCTTCGCATGGTCTTGACCAGGGTAGACTTGATGGAGTGCGTTTGGCAGCAGCAGCTTTTACCAATTTAGGGCGCGATCATATGGATTATCACCCATGTGTGGAAGATTATTTACGTGCTAAAATGAGATTGTTTGATACGCTTTTGCCATGTGATGCACCCGCTATTATTTTTGCAGATGATGTTTATTCACAAAAGGTGATTGATCATGTTACACGAGCAGGGCGCCCAGTATTAACGATTGGACGTAAGGGTCAGTTTATTACAATTAATCGTATTGAGCATCAGCGTTTAAAACAGTGTGTTGAGTGTCGTATGGGAAACGATATTTACACATTTGATTTGCCTCTTGCGGGGGAGTTTCAAGTGACTAATGCACTTATGGCTGCAGGCTTAGCAATTGCGACAAATGTACCGCCCAGTAGTGTTTTTCGCTCTTTGAAAAAATTACAAGGAGCACCTGGTCGGTTAGAGTTGGTCGGAAATACGAAAGATAATGCATTTGTTTATGTGGATTATGCTCATAAACCAGAGGCTTTAGAGCAGGTATTACTTTCTGTTCGCCCCTTTACATTGGGGCGTTTGATTCTTGTTTTTGGTTGTGGTGGTGATCGTGATCAAGGCAAAAGACCCTTGATGGGAAAAATTGCAGCAAGCAAAGCTGATATTGTTATTGTTACTGATGATAATCCTCGCACGGAAGATCCTGCGAAAATTCGAAAAGATATTTTACAAGCAGCATCAGGAGCAATGGAAATAGCAGATCGTGGTGAAGCTATTGATTATGCAGTGAGATTACTTGAAGCTGGAGATACGTTGATTATTGCAGGAAAAGGTCATGAAAATGGTCAAATTATAGGAAAGACAACGTATCCTTTTTCAGATCATTTAAGAGCAGTTTCTGCTTTGAAAGAACGAAATAAATGACAGTTTTATGGGATAAACAGACACTTCTTTCTGTTATGAATGGTCTATCGGTTGGATGCTTGCCAGAGACTTTTTCGGGGATTTCTATTGATAGTAGATCTCTTATAGAGGGTGATATTTTTTTCTGTATTAAGGGTAATAGTCTAGACGGTCATGATTTTGCTGCACAAGCTTATGCGAAAGGTGCTGGAGTTCTTGTGGTTGCGCAAAATCGTTTGGCTGAAATGAAGACATTAGCTGCTCCATTGATTGTGGTTCCCGATGTTTTAAAAGCGTTAGAAAAACTTGCGCAAGCAGCACGTGAGCGTTCAAAAGCTAAAATTATAGCTGTTACAGGTTCTGTTGGAAAAACAACAACAAAAGAAGCTCTTAAACAAGCACTTGGAACTGTAGGAAGGGTTTATGCTAATCTTGGTTCTTTCAATAATTGTTGGGGGGTTCCCTTAACTTTAGCACGTATGCCTGCAGATAGTGATTATGGTATATTTGAGATTGGGATGAATCATAAGGATGAAATTCGCCCTTTGGTAAAATTAGTTCGCCCACATGTAGCTTTGATTACTCATATTGCTGCTGGACATATAGGTTTTTTTAAAAATCTTGAAGAAATTGCAGATGCAAAAGCTGAAATTTTTGAAGGACTGAATGATGAAGGTGTAGCTCTTTTAAATGCGGATAGTCATTTTTTTTCTCGTTTGGTTCAAAAAGCAGAACAATGTGGTGTAAAAAAAATCTTGAGTTTTGGAGAATCACAGGGTGCTAATTACCAGGCAAAAGAGATTCATCTTTTGACAGATTGTTCTTGCATGACTATGCATTTTTCTAACCAAGATATGACGGTTAAAATTGGTGCTCCTGGGCGGCATATTGTACAAAATATTTTGGGCGTTTTAGCGGTTTGTGATGTAGTTGGTGCTGATTTAACACGTGTTTCACTTGCTTTAAATTGTTTTTCTCTTCCAAAAGGCAGAGGTAACCGCTATCGACTATCTTTGCCAAATGGAGGAGAATTTCATTTAATTGATGAAAGTTATAATGCCAATCCTGCTTCTATGCGTGCTGCCCTTGATCTTCTTGCTGCGGGACCAGTCGGTACACGTGGTCGTAAAATAGCAATTTTGGGTGATATGCTTGAGTTAGGAGTTTATAGTGAAAAGCTTCATCGTGATCTGGTGAAGCCAATATGTATTTCTGATGCTAATCCGGTTTTTTTAGTTGGAAAAGCAATGAAATTTTTGGCTGATGAGCTTTCTACTTATATCAAAGTTTATTACTCTGAATATATTGAGGAACTTTTACCGCTTATTTTACAAGAAATTTCAGAAGGCGATCTTATTATGATTAAATCATCTCATAGTGTTGGTTTGTCACGTATTGTGGTGGCTCTTCTTGATCGCTATAAAAAGATATCTTTATAATTTTACCGGGTTTTTTGCACTATGATTTTGTTACTTTCTTCGTTGAGTGATTGGCTGCCAGGCGTTAATGTTTTTCGTTATATTACTTTTCGCACTGTGTTAGCTATGCTGACATCAGGTTTAATTGTTTTTTTGTTTGGCCCTAGTATTATTGCTTCTCTTAAAGTGCGGCAAGGAAAGGGGCAGCCAATTCGAGCTGATGGTCCTCAGACCCATTTTAAAAAAGCTGGGACACCTACCATGGGTGGGTTAATGATTTTGAGTGGCATTGTGGCATCGACGCTTCTGTGGTGTAATTTATCGAACGCTTATCTTTGGGTATCATTATTAGTTATGCTTTCTTTTGGGGTAATTGGTTTTTATGATGATTATCTTAAAGTGACAAAGCAAACAGACAAGGGATTTTCCGGTAAAGCACGGTTGGGTTTAGAGTTTTTAATTGCGACAACTGCTTGTGTGATTATTGTAAAGATTGGTTCACCAGGATTGGCTTTACCTTTTGTGAAAGACTATTTTATTAATTTAGGTTGGTTTTTTATTCCTTTTACTGCTTGTGTTATAGTGGGGACCGGTAATGCGGTTAATTTAACGGATGGTCTTGATGGGCTTGCTATTGTTCCTGTAATGGTTGCTGCTTTATCGTTTGCGTTAATTGCTTATCTGTCGGGTAATATAAATTTTGCTGATTATTTACAGATCCACTATGTATCTGGAGCTGGAGAATTGACTGTTTTATTAGGATCAGTTGTGGGTGCTGGTCTTGGCTTTTTATGGTTTAATGCACCTCCGGCGGCTATTTTTATGGGTGATACCGGTTCGTTGGCACTTGGAGGGTTGTTGGGTGTTGTTGCTGTAGCGACTAAACATGAAATTGTTTTAGCTGTTATCGGTGGGCTTTTTGTTTTAGAAACACTGTCGGTTATCATTCAGGTAGGTTGGTTTAAATTGACGAGAAAGCGTGTATTCCTTATGGCACCAATTCATCATCATTTTGAGAAAAAGGGGTGGACTGAAAGTCAGGTTGTGGTACGCTTTTGGATTATTTCGATTGTTTTAGCGTTGATTGGTCTTTCAACACTTAAGTTGAGATAAGATTGTGATTTCAGTTGAATGTTATAAAGGTCAAAAAGTTGCTCTATTTGGACTAGGGCAGTCGGGATTAGCTACAGCGCAAGCACTGATTACTGGTGGAGCTGAAGTGATTGGGTGGGATGAAAATCCTTCTGGCGTAGAAGCTGCTTGTAGAGAAAATATCCCAACGAGAGATCTTCGTTATGAGGATTGGTCAGAATTTGTTGTATTGATTTTAGCGCCTGGGGTACCTTTAACTCACCCTCAACCTCATTGGACGGTTGATAAAGCACGTCAGGCAGGTATAGAAATTATTGGTGATATTGAACTATTTGTTCGTGCACGGAACCATTTTTTACGTCAACATGGTTTTTGTGATCAGGATGTTCCATTTATTGCTATTACAGGTACGAATGGTAAATCGACCACTACTACTTTACTTGCCCATCTTTTAGACAAGATGGGTTATGATGTACAAATGGGAGGAAATATTGGAACGGCGATATTAACTCTTAAGCCATTTGTTAAAAAACGTATTTATGTTATTGAATGTTCATCATTTCAGATTGACTTAAGTCCTTCTCTTCAATCTACAATTGGTCTTTTGTTAAATCTAACACCTGATCATATTGACCGACATGGCAGTTTTACTCATTATGCGCAAATCAAAGGGCGTTTAGTTTCTAAAGCTTCTCATGCTCTTGTTTCAGTTGATGATGCCGCCTGTCAGGTTTTATATCAACAACTTGTAAATAAGGGGCATCAAGTTAAGGCAATTTCTAAAGAACACTGTATTGATGATGGTTTTTATGCAGAAGGAACCAAACTTTTTTCTATTAGCCATGGGCAGCGTTGTTTGCTTGCAGATCTTGCTACAATAACTTCGTTACGCGGTGCCCATAATGTGCAAAATGCTCTTATGGTTTTAGCGACATTGCAGGTGTTAAAAATTACTGATCCGCATATAGAGAAGCATTTAGCAAGTTATATGGGGCTTGCCCATCGTATGCAGCAGGTACGCAAAATGGGATCGGTTTTGTTTATTAATGATAGTAAAGCTACTAATGCGGAAGCATCAGCTTGCGCGCTTTCTACTTTTAACGATATTTTTTGGATTGCTGGAGGGCAGGCAAAAGAAAGTGGAATTACTCCCTTAAAAGGATTTTTTGATAAAATTCATAAAGCTTATTTAATTGGTGCTGCTGCAGAGGATTTTGCCCGCACTATTGGCTCTGCTTTTCCTTTTTCAATGAGCTTAACTTTGGAAAATGCAGTGCAGGAAGCGGCTATTGATGCAACTCATGCTAATGTAAAAGAAGCTGTGGTTTTGTTTTCGCCAGCTTGTGCGAGTTATGATCAATTCAAAAATTATGAAATGCGTGGAGAGACTTTTATTTCTTTGGTTAGGCAGTTGAAGGAAAACGAATTATAAAAAAATTATTCTACTATTAATAATCCAGAATCTTTTTTAGTGTAATTTAGTTTTTGAAATGCTTGCCAAAAAAAATAGAAACATCATATCGCTTTGAGTGGAATGATAAAAAGGATAAAGTGAAGGTGATGATTACTCGTGCAAATCAAGATCCGATTGCTAATTGGTGGTGGACGATTGATCGTTTTATTTTTGCTGCTTGTCTGATTGTGATGGGGATTGGCGTTATGTTGTCTTTTGCAGCTAGTCCCGCTGTTGCGAAAAAAATAGGAATTGCGGATAGTTTTTATTTTGTTCGTTGGCATATCATTTTTAGTATCCTTGCGTTTTTTACTATGGTTACTATTTCTTTTTTTTCACCCCATAATATTCGTCGTTTGTCCATTTTTTTGTTATTTGCGACACTTATTCTTATGGTCGCAACTTTATTATTTGGTTCTGAGTTAAAAGGGGCACGGCGTTGGGTTTCTTTGTTTGGTTTTTCTTTGCAAGCTTCAGAATTTATGAAACCAGCGTTTGTGGTTGTGTCAGCTTGGTTGTTTTCAGATCAAATGAAACATTACGGTAGGTTGCGCTATACATTGGCTATTGCACTTTATGCTCTTTGTTGCACACTTCTTGTTTTACAGCCTGATATTGGTCAAACACTTTTAATTAGTGCAACATGGGGTGGTTTGTTTTTTATTGCAGGTGTATCTCTTACTATTATTTTGTTCTTTGTTGTTTTAGCGGTTTTAGGAGGTTTTTTAGCTTATTTTTTTGTTCACCATGTGCGCGAACGTATTAATGGTTTTTTGACAGGTGAAGGTGATACATTTCAGGTGGATGTAGGGCGTGAAGCTATTTTAAATGGTGGGTGGTTTGGTCAAGGGCCAGGTGAGGGGACAGTTAAGCGCATTATTCCTGATAGCCATACAGATTTTGTGTTTTCTGTTGCAGCTGAAGAATATGGTATTATCTTCTGTTTATTGATTATGGCCCTTTTTGGTTTTATTGTTATACGTTCACTTTATATAGCGTTGAATACGCGTGATTCATTTACGTGTTTTGGTATTACTGGCATGGCTATAATGATTGGTTTGCAATCGGGGATTAATATGGCAGTCAATCTTCATTTGATACCTCCAAAAGGTATGACATTGCCATTTATTTCTTATGGTGGTTCATCTATGGTGGCGATTGCTATTTCGATGGGTATTTTGCTTAGTTTAACACGCCGTTGGCCAGAAACGCGGTTTTCAGCTTTTCCTCCGCTTACTGTTTAGGATGTTACCTAATGACGCATAAAAAAAAGGTTATTATTTTGGTTGCTGGAGGTACAGGTGGGCATCTTTTTCCTGCAGAGGCACTTTCTGTTGAATTAAGACAGCGCGGATATGATGTTCATTTGGTAACGGATGAAAGAGCGAAGTATTTTGTGCGCCATTTTGATAAAAAACATATCCATATTATTTCATCAGCAACATTAACACGGTATCATCCTTTTGCACTGATAAAAACATTTTGGCGTTTGTTAAAGGGAATATGTCAATCGTGGGTGCTTTTTTATAAATTACGTCCTGTTCTTGTGGGGGGGTTTGGTGGTTATCCTACCTTTCCACCTGTTTTGATTGCTGCCTTAACGAAACGTGTAACATTTATTCATGAGCAAAATGCTGTTATGGGCCGTGCTAATAAAGTTTTAGCATCTAGGGTCAATGCAATAGCAGGTGGTTTATTGTCAGCTAATGAAATTTATGCTTATAAAACGTTTCTTACAGGAAATCCTGTTCGTGAGGCTATTCTTAAAGCGGCAGAAATTCCTTATTGTCCTTCTACTGAGGACAAGCCATTTCATTTTTTGGTTTTTGGTGGTAGCCAAGGGGCTTCTGCTTTTTCAAAAATTGTCCCTGAAGCGATTGCTTTACTTGATAATAATATCCGTAAATGTTTACGTATTATTCAGCAGGTTCGTGGTGAAGCGATGGATTTGGTACAAATTTATCGCAATATGGGGGTGGAAGCAAAAGTTGCTCCTTTTTTTGATAATATGGCTGAACATATTGCTTGGTCTCATTTCATTATGTCACGTTCTGGTGCTTCAACGGTTTGTGAAATAGCTGTTATTGGTAGGCCAGCTTTATTGATTCCCTATCCTCATGCTTTAGATCATGATCAAGCAGAAAATGCGGCAATGCTTGCTGCAACGGGAGCAGCTCAAATTATCTCTGAAAAAGATTTAAATGCACAAATACTTGCTTCTCTTTTAACGAAAGCTTGTCGTGAACCGGATTTATTAGAAAAACAGGCGCTTGCTGCAAAAAAGGTTGGGCAACCTCATGCAACCAAAGTTCTTGCGGATATGGCTGAAGCGTTGATTACGGGAAGGTCATTATCAGGCATTAGAAAGGAGCTTTTTAATGAAAATGCCGCTTGATATTGGCCTTATCCACTTTGTAGGTATCGGTGGTATTGGTATGAGTGGAATTGCTGAGGTTCTTCATAATCTTGGTTATAAAGTTCAAGGATCTGATCAAACAGATAATGCAAATGTGGAGCGTTTACGGGGTAAAGGGATTAACATTCATATAGGTCATCGTGCTGAAAATTTAGAAGCGGCAAAAGTTGTTGTTATTTCCACTGCTATAAAAAAAACAAATCCTGAATATATTGCTGCTAAAGAAAAGCATTTACCAATTGTTAGACGTGCGGAAATGTTAGCAGAATTGATGCGTTTTCGCCGGGCAATAGCTGTTGGTGGTACACATGGTAAGACAACCACCACATCAATGGTAGCAGCACTTCTTGACGCTAGTAATTTTGATCCGATGGTCATTAATGGTGGCATTATCAACGCTTATGGAACCAATGCACGTATGGGCTGCGGAGATTGGATGGTGGTTGAAGCTGATGAAAGTGATGGTACATTTTTAAAGTTACCTGCTGATATTGTTGTTGTCACCAATATCGACTCTGAACATCTGGATTATTATGGTAGTTTTGATGCTATACGTGAGGCTTTTCGACAATTTGTAGAGAATGTGCCTTTTTATGGTTTTGCTGTTATGTGCCTTGATCATCCAGAGGTTCAAACATTGGCCAGTCGTATTGATGATCGTTGGGTAGTAACTTATGGTGCTAATCCGCAAGCTGATGTACGTTTTCTTAATCTTTCGATGGAAGGTCAAAAAACGCATTTTGACGTTCTTATTCGATCCCGGAAAACAAATGAAGAAACTGAATTGAGAAATTTAGTTTTACCTATGTCAGGGCAACACAATATTTCTAATGCTACTGCGGCGATTGCTATTGCACATGAGCTTGGCATTTCAAATGAATCTATTAGAAAAGGGTTAGCAGAATTTTGTGGAGTGAAACGACGTTTTACACAGACAGGAAGTTGGTGTGGTGTTGAGATATTTGATGATTATGGACATCATCCAGTTGAAATAAAAGCTGTTTTAAGTGCAGCTCGTGAAAGTGCAAAAGGGCGGGTTATTGCGATTGTACAACCGCACCGTTATTCACGTTTGCATGATTTATTTGATGATTTTGTCACTTGTTTTAATGATGCTGATACAGTGATGATTGCACCGGTTTATGCAGCTGGTGAAAAACCAGTTACTGGTTTTGGTTCTAAAGAGTTGGTTGAGCATATTCAAATGGCAAGTCATCGTGATGTGCGCTTGGTGAATACTCTTGAAGATATTATTTTGATTATAGCTACGTTAGCAAAGCCTGGTGATTATGTTGTTTTTCTTGGTGCAGGTAGCATTACACAATGGGCTTATGCTCTACCTAAACAATTAGCGGAACTTAATAAAAATGGTTAATTTTCAGCCAATTGATGGTGAAATGCTGTTGATACAATTACAGCCTGCGTTGAAGAACATACGGGGTAAATTTACTCCTAATGTTGAAATGCGTAAGGTGACATGGTTTCGTACTGGTGGATTAGCTGAGCTTTTTTATCAGCCTTCTGATGAAGCAGATTTAGCTTTGTTTCTTCAAGTGCTACCAGAATCTATTCCTATAACGATTGTAGGGATTGGTTCTAATCTTCTTGTACGTGATGGGGGAATTCCTGGGGTTGTTATTCGTCTTTCAGTAAAAGGTTTTGGACAATTAGAGCAAGTTTCTCCAAAGCGCCTTCTTGTTGGTGCTGCTATGGCAGATAAACATTTAGCAGCAGCGGCTTTAGAGGCTGAGCTTTCTGGTTTTCATTTTTATTATGGTATTCCTGGTAATTTGGGTGGGGCGTTAAGAATGAATGCGGGGGCTAATGGTATTGAGACAGCTGAGCGTGTTGTTGAGGTCTATGCACTTGATCGTAAGGGTGAGCGCCATGTCTTGAGTATAAACGATATGCATTATTCGTATCGTCATTGTAATGTTTCCGAAGAGCTTATTTTTACTGCTGCTGTGTTGGAAGGAAAACCAGGAAATAAAGATAATATTCATGCTGCTATGAATGAAGTTGTTCTGCATCGGGAAAAAGTGCAACCTGTTCGCGAGAAAACAGGTGGGTCAACTTTTCGTAACCCTAAGGGTACATCTGCATGGCGCGTTATTGATGAAGCAGGGTGTCGTGGTTTACAGATCGGTGGCGCTCAAATGAGTAAGATGCATTGTAATTTTATGATTAATACAGGTGAGGCTACAGGCTATGATCTTGAGCAGTTGGGTGAAACTGTACGTGCCCGTGTTTTTGCTCATTCGGCTCATTATTTAGAATGGGAAATACAGCGCCTTGGTCAGTTTGAACAAGACCATATCGTTTCTTCTTTTGATCAGTTTTGTTGATTTATTTAAATCACTAAAAAACTGAGTCATTTCAAAGAGATAAAAAAATTTTCCATTAAAAATCAACAAATTAACAGAAAAACTCTTGCTTCATGCTCTTGATTCTGATTCATTATAGAAAATGCTAGGATGTTGATTCGCAAGGATAAATCTAGTTTGTTCTTATGTATAGTATGAGTTGTTTTAGTAGAGTCTATATCTAGTATGTCGAGAGGAATAGATTGTTATGAAAGATAAGCGTATAGCTGTGTTGATGGGTGGATTTTCATCTGAGCGCTCTGTAAGCTTATCTTCAGGTACTGCTTGTGCTGATGCTCTTGAAAAACAGGGTTATCATGTAATTCGTGTGGATGTTGATGAGCAGATTGCTGCTGTTCTTAAGCAATTGCAGCCAGATATTGTTTTTAACGCATTGCATGGACCATTTGGTGAAGATGGTTGTATCCAAGGTATTCTTGAATATTTAAAAATTCCTTATACTCACTCTGGAGTGATGGCATCAGCTTTGGCAATGGATAAAGGACGTGCGAAAGTTATTGCTGCTAGCGCTGGTGTACATGTTGCTCCTTCTTGTGTGATGAATCGCTTTGCTATAGGGCGAGAGCATCCTATGGAACCACCGTATGTCATTAAACCAGTGCGTGAAGGGTCAAGTTTTGGTGTGGTGATTGTAGGTGGTGATGAGGCTTTGCCACTGCGTAATGTTATGAGTAGTGAATGGGCTTATGGAGATGAAGTGATTGTCGAGAAATACATTCCTGGGCGTGAACTTACTTGCGCAGTTTTAGGGGATGAGGCTTTGGATGTTTGTGAAATTGTGCCTGATAAACACTTTCAGTTTTATGATTATGATTCAAAATATAAGCCTGGAGGTTCTTTTCATATTTGTCCTGCGCAACTTTCATTAAATATTTACCAAAATGTGCAAAGAATGTCTTTGGCAGCACATCAAGCTATAGGTTGTCGAGGTGTTAGCCGTTCAGATTTTCGTTTTGTTGAGGAGACAGAGGAGCTAATTTGGCTCGAAATTAATACGCAGCCTGGTATGACACCGGTTTCTCTTGTTCCTGATATAGCAAAAGCGAGTGGCCGTACTTACGGTGATATTGTTAAATGGATAGCGGAGGACGCGTCGTGTATGCGTTGAATGTTGATAGAATAAATGTTCTGATGGTGCAGTCAGTGCCAGTTTTTCCGCGTCTTTATCGTCGTTTTCTTCGGTTTATATTTCAGTCTGTTGTCAGTATTTATGTGCCTCGCCATTTTGGTTCTTTTGCCGTTTTGTTTTTTTTCTTTCTTTCGGTGTTTTATGGAATTTCATCTAATGGTCAGATGGATAATATTATAAAAGCTGCACCATTAAATTTTGGTTTTATAGTAACTAATGTCGACATGGGTGGCAATAAGCGTATAGCGAGACAGGATATTTTGAAGATTTTAGGGCTTGATGCTTATCCATCAATTGTCAGTTTTGATGTTAATAAAGCACGCTTTATTTTAGAGCAGCAGGCTTGGATTCAGTCGGCTGATGTTCAGAAGATTTATCCTAATCGTGTGCGTATTTCAGTGGTAGAGCGTGAACCATATGCTGTTTGGCAACATGATGGTATAATGGATATTGTTGATCATACAGGGTATGTGATTGCTCCATTTCAGGCGGGTTTAGTTCAGAATTTGCCTCTTGTGGTTGGTCACGGTGCGCAAAATGCAGCAAAATTATTTATTCAAGAACTTTCAGTATATCCACAGTTGAGCGACCGTATCCGTGCTTATGTGCGTGTGGGTGATCGGCGTTGGGATATTGTTCTAGATAATGGGATGCGCATTATGCTGCCTGAAAAGGGAGCTATTGAAAGCCTTTCTTCTCTTATTAAAGCAGGTACAACACAAGATCTTTTTGTACGTGATGTTTTAAGTGTTGATTTGCGTCTTTCTGATCGAATAACAGTTTCTTTATCGGATGAGGCGTTGGCGCGTCATCGTGCTGCTGTGGCAGAAGAAGAGCGCGTCTTGAAGGTGGGGGGTGTGTAATGTTGCTTGGGTCGCATCATGGTGGAGGGCGCAAAACACGTTTTCTAACGGTTCTTGATGTTGGTTCAAGTAAGATTGTGTGTCTTATTGCTTGTTTGCATCCTTTGAGGCGTACACACCATTTACATGCTCGTACACACTCTATGGAAATTTTAGGTTTTGGTGTGCAACGTTCACGCGGTATTAAATCTGGTGTTGTGATGGATATGTATGCTGCAGAACAGTCTATACGTTTGGCTGTTGATGCAGCAGAAAAAATGGCTGGTTTAGTAGTAGATTCAGTCATTGTGAATTTTTCTTCAAGCCGGTTGAAGAGTGCCTTTGTTAATGGTGTTGTGCGTTTGGGGGGGCGTAAAGTTACTACACGTGATATGCGTATGGTATTAGCGGATGTTTCGCGTAAAGCTTTTAAGGCTAAACGTCATGTTATGCATTCAGTTCCAGTGTCTTATGCATTGGATGGAGATAAGGGAATTTCTGATCCTGTTGGGATGATGGGAGAGTTTTTTGGTGTGGATGTGCATGTTGTGACGGCAGAAGCAGCGCCTTTGCGTAATTTAGAAGCATGCATTAACCGTGCTCATTTAAGTGTTGAGGCGATGGTGGCAACACCTTTTGCTAGCGGTCTTTCGGTTTTAGTTGATGATGAGGCGCATTTAGGGGCGGCGTGTATTGATTTTGGTAGTGGAACAACGACATTTTCTGTGTTTTCTGAAGGAAAATTTGTTCATGCAGATGCACTTGCAATTGGGGGGCATCATATAACTCTTGATGTTGCTCGTGGATTATCAATGTCTATTGAAGAGGCTGAGCGTTTAAAAGTTGTATATGGCTCAACATTTTCAGCAGATTGTGATGAGCGTCAGATGATTAATGTATCAGAAGTTGGAAATGAACGTCATGAAATCCAATATCCATGCGCTGTTCTTGGTCGTATTATTCGTGCGCGTGTTGAAGAAATATTAGAAATGATGCGTGATTGTTTAAACCGTTCAGGTTTTGGTTACATCATTGGTAAGCGTGTTATTTTGACCGGGGGAGCAAGCCAATTAGTGGGTTTGCCGGAAATAGCACGTAGTATATTGGGGAGAAATGTTCGTATAGGGCGGCCTTTGGGTGTTTCCAGGCTTCCTTCCTTTGCTAAAGGGGCGGCATTTTCATCTGCTGTTGGATTGTTAATTTATCCGCAATTGGCGGGGTTTGAAGAAAAAACAGTCCAAACTGCAGTGAATCATTTATCGACAAGCACGGATGGATATTTCAAACGTGTTGGTCAGTGGTTGCGTGAGAGTTTTTAGTAAATATAGAAATGAAATTGATTTTTACCGTCTTAATTTGCGGTGTTTTATGAAAAGGAAAAGAAAATGACGATTAATCTGCACCGGCCAGATATCGCGGAATTGAAACCACGCATTACCGTTTTTGGTGTTGGTGGTGGTGGTGGAAATGCCGTCAATAATATGATTAATGCTGGCCTTCAAGGAGTTGATTTTGTTGTTGCCAATACAGATGCACAAGCTTTGGCTATGTCAAAGGCTGAGCGTGTGATCCAGCTTGGTGCGGCAGTTACAGAAGGTTTGGGTGCTGGTGCTTTACCGGAAGTTGGGCAGGCAGCTGCAAATGAATGTATTGATGAGATTATGGATCATCTTGCAAATTCCCATATGGTTTTCATTACGGCAGGTATGGGTGGAGGCACTGGAACAGGGGCGGCACCTGTTGTTGCTCGTGCAGCGCGTGAAAAAGGTATTTTGACTGTAGGTGTTGTAACAAAGCCATTTCAATTTGAAGGTGCGCGCCGTATGAAAACAGCGGAAGCTGGTATAGAAGAATTGCAAAAATCTGTTGATACATTAATTGTTATTCCTAACCAAAATCTATTTCGTATCGCAGATGAAAAAACAACATTTGCCGATGCTTTTGCTATGGCTGATCAGGTGCTTTACTCTGGTGTTGCTTCTATCACGGACTTAATGATTAAAGAAGGGTTGATTAATCTTGATTTTGCTGATGTTCGTTCTGTTATGCATGAAATGGGTCGTGCGATGATGGGAACAGGTGAGGCTTCTGGTGAAGGACGTGCTTTAAAAGCTGCTGAAGCTGCTATTGCAAATCCGCTGTTAGATGAAACCTCTATGTGTGGGGCTCGTGGTCTTTTGATTTCCATTACAGGGGGTCGTGATATGACTTTGTTTGAAGTGGATGAGGCTGCTAATCGTATTCGTGAAGAAGTTGATGTTGATGCGAATGTTATTTTTGGTGCCATTGATGATGATTCACTTGAAGGTCTTATTCGTGTATCGGTAGTTGCAACAGGTATTGACCGTGTGGTTAGTGATGTGGTTCAGCCTTCTGGTCCTAAATTTCAACGACCTGCAGTTTCAATGCGTAGGGGTGATAATGGACTAGAACAAACTACTTCTCAATCATCATCGTCGTCTTCTGAATCAATGGTAGATGTAATGGAAGCACTTGAAGTGGAAATAAATCAATCAGTTGAGGAGCCATTCCGCCCTAAAAGTCAAATTTTTACACGACCTACAGATACAGTTGCTACACGAAGTACAAATACTCTTCCTTATGGGCAAAATATCTCTCATGGGCAGATATCAAATACACCGCGTATGCAGGTTAATCGTGTTTCTGCACAGCCTTTGGCTGCAGCAGTTAGTATGGAGGCAACTGCGCATGTTCTTGATGAAATGACTGAAATTGTAGAACAGAAGGAAAAGAAAGTACAAGTGCAGCCTCGCTCAACATCGGCGCATATTCCTGAATTAAAAGATTTTCCTTCTGTTTCTCTTGAACAGGATGTGCATTCTTCTATTTCTGATCAAGGTCCACGTAATCTTTGGCAGCGTTTAAAGCAGAGCTTAACATATCGTGAGGAAGATGAACTAGAAGCCCGGTTGGAACCTGCTGTAAGATCTTCTCAGCATGAGGGGTCTGAAAATTCTAATGAAAACAGTCAAATGCTTTCTCAGGATGCTTCTGTTTATGTTCCACGTTGTTCTACTGAATCACAGCCACGCGTGTTACAAGATCAACGTACTTTGGTAAGTGAAGAAGATCAGTTGGAAATACCCGCATTTTTGCGTCGCCAAGCACATTAATAGATAAAAGGGTAGGAAGAGAAGACTCTTTATCTTGATAAATTATAAGTAAAATATGTTGAGTTTTTATATAAGATTCTATACTTTTTATAAGCCCGCTTTATAATAAGCGGGTTTATTATTTTACGTAGAAATAATTTGTTGAGGATTTTGTTAAGGCCTTTAAAGATCATCAAGAAAATTAAGAAGTGGTATTATGCGTTTGATGAAAAGGTATCAATCGACTCTTAAGCATGCAGTGACGTTTAAAGGATACGGTGTGCATAGTGGGTGCTTATCTGTAGTAAAAGTTTGTCCAGCCGATGTTGGGTGTGGTATTATCTTTAGACGTTTTGGGGAGGACGGAAAAGAACAAACGTTTCAGGCACATGTATCGCAAACGGGAAAGACTGAATTATCAACAGTGCTTGGCCATGGAGATGTAAGGGTTGAAACAATTGAACATTTGATGGCGGCAATTGCTGCTTATGATTTAGATAATCTTATCATTGAAGTATCAAGTAATGAGATACCTATTTTGGATGGTGCTGCATGGCAGTATTGTCAGCTTTTCGAGAAAGTAGGTATTGTACAGCAGGCAGTATTGCGTCCTTATTTTATTATAAAAAAACCAATGCGAGTTGAAATGACCAATGGCTTTGCAGAATTTTTGCCGTTTGAAGGCCGCCGTTTTGATGTTACAATCGATTTTTCTTCATCTGCTATTGGGAAGCAGCAATTAAGTTTTGATCTTACATCACAGGCATTTCGAGATGATTTATCACGTGCGCGTACTTTTGGTTTTGTTAAAGATGTAGAAAAATTGTGGACTTCTGGAAAAGGATTAGGCGCCTCTTTAGAAAATTCTCTTATTATTGGTCTTAATAACCAAATCATTAATTCAGATGGCCCTTATTTTGAAAATGAATTTGTTAGGCATAAAACTCTTGATGCAGTTGGTGACACTGCTTTGCTTGGTGCGCCTTTTATTGGATTATTTCGTTCACATTGCAGTGGGCATACACTGAATTCACAATTAGTTAAGGCTGTTTTGACAGATGAGTCGTGTTACGAAAAAAGTATTTTGTAGTTGGGATAAAAAGATTTGAGAAATTTTACTTAAGCTTCTTTGATTTTTAAGGGGATGATTGATCAAAAACTACTAAATTAGTTAGTCAGTTTTAAAATGATATGGCATAAAGCTTTTTGATAAATAGCTTTTACTTCAAGGTGATGTTTTTGGGAGGCTGGGAACACTATGAAAAGGTCTAATATGTATATTAAAAGTATGGCACATAGACAATCTAACATTGTACGCAAAGTATTGATTGGGATCTTAGGAGGGGGGCTCTGTTTATTAGCGGGTTGTTTAAGCAAAGATAAAGATGCTTTTAATCCAGCTATGCATGTTTTAATAATGGATCCACCAGATGTATTGTATAATCAAGCGCTTACTAACCTTAATCTAGGGCGATTTGATGAGGCATTGAAGAAGTTTTCTATTATTGAAAAGCAATACGCTTATACTGAATGGGGCCGTAAATCTTTAGTTATGGGTGCTTTTGTAAGTTACCGACTGGCCAAATATGATGATGCAATTAGTATGGCACAACGCTATATTACTCTTTATCCAAATGCCAGCGATTCTGCTTATGCTTATTATATTGTTGGTCTTTCTTCTTTTCATCAAATTCGTGATATTACACGCGACCAACGAGATACCAAACGCGCTATTGCTGCTATGCAGCTTTTAATAGAACGCTACCCAAACTCTGAGTATGTAAAAGATGCTAAAGATAAAATACGCTTTAGTCGAGAACAATTGGCTGGTAAAGAAATGCAGATTGGTCGTTACTATGAGGAAGGTCGGCAATATCTAGCAGCAAGCAGAAGATTTCGCACAGTGGTTGAAGAGTATTCGGATACAAACCAAATTGAAGAAGCGCTTTTCCGCTTGACTGAGGTTAATCTTTCTCTTGGTTTAATTGCAGAAGCGCAGACAGCAGCAGCTGTTTTAGGGCGCAATTATCCGGAAAGTAAATGGTATAAATTCTCCTATGATTTGTTACAGAAAAATAGAGTGTCGCCCCAAGAGCATAAGTCTTCTTGGATTTCACGTGTTTTAAGTGGTGATAAAAATGAGGCACGTTGATTTCATATGCTGATACAGCTTTCGATTCATAATATTGTTTTGATCGAGAAGCTCGATATTAGTTTTCCCATGGGGTTATTGGTTTTAACTGGGGAAACGGGTGCTGGAAAATCTATTTTACTTGATTCTTTATCATTAGCTCTTGGAGGGCGTGGAGATGCTTCACTTGTACGCCATGGTGCAGAGCAAGGGCAGGTGACAGCTGTTTTTGATGTGCCTATTTTACATCCTGTACGCCAGCTTATACGTGAAAATGGTTTTGATAATGAAGGCGATATCATTTTACGACGTGTACAATCAAATGATGGTCGTAGCCGTGGTTTTATCAATGATCAGGTGGCTAGTATTGCATTGATGCGCAATGTTGGTCGTATGTTGGTTGAGATTCATGGGCAGCATGATGATCGTGCACTTGTTGATGTTGATACGCATCGCCGGTTATTAGATGCTTTTGGTGGGCTTGAGAGTGAGGCAGAAAATGTACACAAATGTTATCGGATATGGCATGAATTAGAGGAACATGTGCAACAGCAGCGTATCAAAGTGGAAGCTGCTACACGTGAGGCTTGTTACCTTCGTGCAAGTGTGGAAGAACTTGAAAAATTTGATTTTACAATTGATGAAGAAAATACACTGTCTCTTCGTCGTGCAGATATGTTGAAACTAGATAAAATAGCGACTGATATTAAGGAAGCTGATGATCTTTTCAATGGTCCGAAATCACCAATTTCTATTCTGTCCAATTTGGTGAGGCGTTTAGAACGGAAAATTCCTGAAGCACAGACACTCATTACACCTGTGGTTAAGTCTATTGATGAAGCGTTGCAGGCACTTTCAATAGCGCAAGATGGTATTGAAACAGCAATGCAAGCATTGAATTTTGATTCTGGTGAATTGGAGCGAATAGAAGAGCGTCTTTTTGCACTTCGGGGATTGGCGCGTAAATACCATGTTTCTGTAGCTGAATTATCTCAGTTATGCGATAAAATGAAGGATGAACTTTCTGATTTTGATTCTGCTCAGACCACGTTGGAGCATTTGAGAGTAAAAGCGCAGGAGGCACAAAAAAAGTATGATGCATCTGCACAAGCCCTTTCCATAAAACGCCAAGAAGTGGCGCACCGTTTATCTACGAGCGTTATGGCTGAGTTGCCAGCGTTGAAGTTAGAAAAGGCAGAATTTACTGTGAACGTGCAAAGTAATTCTGAAAAGCGTAATGCAGATGGTATAGACCGTGTTGAATATTGGGTACGAACAAATCCTGGATCACGAGCTGGACCAATGTTGAGTGTAGTTTCTGGCGGTGAATTATCGCGCTTTTTATTAGCATTAAAGGTTGTCTTGGCTGATCGTGGATCAGCTCCTACACTGATTTTTGATGAAATTGATACAGGAATTGGTGGGGCTGTGGCTGCTGCAATTGGGCAAAGGTTGCTGTGTTTATCAAAAAGTGTTCAGGTTTTTGCTATTACACATGCACCTCAGGTTGCAGCCAAAGCTCATAGTCATTTTCTTGTTTCAAAAGTTGAAGGTGATAAAGGGCATTTTGTTACGCGTATTCATAAAATGGAAGAGTGTGAACGTGCTGAAGAAATTGCACGTATGTTGGCAGGGGAACAGATCACTGAAGAGGCACGTGCAGCGGCCCAAAAACTTTTAGCGCAGATATAATTGATTAATGATTGAGATGACAAGCGAATATATATTCGTTTGGATTTTATTGATAACAAAGAATTGAGATTCATATAATTATAAATTGCACGACTTGGAATAAAGTATATGGACAAAAATGCGGTTAAAAATCTTACTGCTCTTGAAGCGGCAAGTGAGTTAGAGTGGTTAGCAAAAGAAATCGCACGTCATGATGTTCTTTATAATAATAATGATCAACCTGAGATTTCTGATGCACAATATGATGCTCTTCGTCGTCGTAATACGGAAATTGAAGCTCTATTTCCTGAATTAATTCGTGTAGATTCCCCTTCATATAAAATTGGTGCACCAGTTTCAGAAAAATTTGAAAAATCTGTTCATGCACAGGCGATGCTTTCTCTTGATAATGCGTTTAGTGCTGAAGATGTCAGTGAATTTGTTGAGCGTGTTCGCCGTTTTTTAAGACTTCCATCAACACAGACATTAGAAATGACGGCTGAACCGAAGATTGATGGCTTATCTTTATCTTTGCGTTATGAGCAAGGGAAACTTGTGCGCGCTGCAACGCGTGGTGATGGGTACACAGGTGAAAATGTAACTACAAATGCACGAACAATTTCTGATATTCCAAAGGTTTTACAGGGTGAATTTCCTGATATTATTGAAGTTCGTGGTGAAGTTTATATAAGACAAGAGGATTTTCAAGTCCTCAATATTAACCAGCAAAAAGAAGGGAAAATAACTTTTGCAAATCCTAGAAATGCAGCGGCTGGCTCTCTACGTCAGCTTGATTCACGGATAACTGCTAGCAGAAAGCTTAAGTTTTTTGCTTATGCTTGGGGTGAGGTGAGTGAAATGCCGGCTAAAAGCCAAATGGAGATGGTGAATAAGCTAAAAGAATATGGCTTTATTGTTAATCCATTTACAAAAGTTTTCGAAAAAGTAGAAGATCTTATCTCATATTATCATTTTATTGAAGAACAGCGGCAATCTTTAAGCTATGATATTGATGGGGTTGTTTATAAGGTTAATGATTTAGGGCTGCAAATGCGTTTGGGGTTTGTATCTCGTTCACCACGTTGGGCAATTGCACATAAATTTCCAGCAGAAAAAGCTACAGCACTTTTAGAAGATATTGATATTCAAGTAGGTCGAACTGGAGCACTAACGCCAGTTGCACGCCTTGCACCTATCACTGTAGGTGGGGTTGTGGTTACTAACGCAACTTTGCATAATGAGGATTATATTAAAGGGGTTGGTCGTAACGGTGAACCAATCCGTGAGGGGCGTGATATCCGTGTAGGTGATACAGTGATTGTACAGCGTGCTGGTGATGTAATTCCTCAGATTGTTGATATTATTTCTAGCAAGCGTCCAAAAAACGCAGTTCCTTTCGTTTTTCCTCATCATTGTCCTGCTTGTGGGAGTCATGCTGTTCGTGAAGTGGGTGAGGCAGTGTATCGGTGCACAGGTGGGCTTATCTGCTCAGCACAAGCGATTGAGCGTATTCGTCATTTTGTTTCACGTAATGCTTTTGATATTGAGGGGCTTGGTAAAAAACAGGTGGAATTTTTCTTTAATATTCAAGATGAAACGCTTTGTATCCGTTCACCGGTTGATATTTTCACTTTAGAGAAACGCCAAAAAAAAGCTTTAACACGTTTGGAAAATATAGAGGGTTTTGGCAGTCTTTCTGTCCGCAAGCTTTTTGATGCTATTAATGCACGTCGAGAAATTCCTTTAAGTCGTTTTTTGTTTGCATTAGGTATTCGTCATGTTGGTGAAGTTAATGCACAACGTCTTGCACGTGTTTATCGAAATTATACTGCTTTTGAGGCTGCTGTGATGGCAGCTATTGTGCCACATGATAAGGCAGATGAAGGTAATGAGGAGTGGACAGACCTGATCAGTATTGAAGGGATTGGAGTTCGTGTTGGTAGAGCAATTATTGATTTTTATCAAGAAGCACATAACCGTGATGTGTTATCAGCCTTGCTTCAAGAAGTGACACCTCTTCCTGAGGAAGCTATTGCAACAGATTATTCGCCAATAGCGGGAAAAATAATTGTTTTTACGGGAACTTTAATGTCTATGTCGCGAGATGAAGCAAAAGCATTAGCAGAGCGGTTAGGTGCTAAAACATCTGGTTCTATTTCTAAAAAGACTGATCTTCTTATTGCAGGGCTTGGAGCGGGGTCAAAATTGACCAAGGCAAAAGAGTTAGGTGTTGAGGTTATCGATGAAGATAGCTGGTCCCAGTTGATTAAAGAGTATTATATTTAAATTTTTTGATGATATATTCCAATTAATTACCCTTTGTGCAATTATGAGCTTCAGGGTTTTATTTATCTCTGCTTACAAGAAATACGCATTTGTTTTTCCAAAATATCAAAGAGAATGCTTTTGAAACAGAATAAGTGTGCACTTTTATTCAGTTAAAGGGGCATTGTGGCTTCTTTTGCCCATTTTTTTTCTTCTGTATTAAGATAAGGTGCATTCACTTTATAAACGTGCGCATGATAGTCATTAAGCCATTGTCGCTCTTGAGTTGTCAAAAGCTCTGGTAGGATTAGCCGTCGATCAATAGGGCAATTTGTGAGTGTTTCAAATGATAGCATGTCTATATCACCAGAAGTAATTTTTTGTGCAGGTTTCACAATCATCAAATTTTCAATACGAATACCAAAAGCTCCTTCACGGTAATACCCTGGTTCATTAGAAATAATCATTCCGGGAATGAGTTCTTGACTTCCGTAACGTGAAAGATTTTGTGGTCCCTCATGAACAGAGAGGTAAGAGCCAACTCCATGGCCAGTACCATGCGCATAATCAAAACCAGCTTTCCATAAAGAGATACGTGCTAGAACATCAATATCTTGTCCGCGTGTACCTTTTGGAAATCGTGCGGTTGAAAGAGCAATCATACCTTTAAGAACAAGAGTAAAACAGCGTTTTTCTTCTTCTCCAATAAGGCCAATTGCTATTGTACGTGTGACATCTGTTGTGCCGTTGCGATATTGTCCACCTGAATCAACAAGATAAAGCTCACCGGCATTGAGTGGTTTGTTTGTTTCAGTTGTTACACGATAATGAACAATTGCACCATTTGCGCCTGCTGCTGAGATCGTATCAAAGGAAAGATCTTCGAGTTTTGTTCCCATTTTTTTTGCTGTTATTATGCGAAATTCTTCTAATTTTTGGGCAGCAGAAATTTCACTAATTGTGCCTGGTGTTTGTTTGTCCAACCAAGCAAAAAAGCGGGTAAGTGATACACCATCGCACAAATGAGCTTTGCGTGCACCGTCTAATTCTGTGCTATTTTTAATAGCACGTGGCAAGGCAGCTGGGTCAGTAAGCGTAATGAAAGAATTATTTTCATTTTCAATAACAGTACGCAATTTTTCGCATGTTCGCAGTGGATCTAAAGCAAAAATCATTCCTTTTTGAACATGATCTTTGATCTTTGGAATGAGTTTTTCCGGTTCATATAATTCTACATATTGTTTTAGATAGTTTTTCTGTTCTTGGCCAAGTTTTTTGCTATCAATAAATAGGGATGGCGTTTCTTTGGTTGAAATGAGAGCAAAACAAAGGGCAAAGGGTGTGTTAGAGACATCATTGCCCCGTATATTGAATGTCCATGCAATAGAAGCAGGATCTGTGAAAATAAAAGCATTCGCTCCGGCTTGCTGTATGTTTTTATAAATTAATGCTAATTTTTCGTCAGTTGTACATCCTGCATATTCAAGAGGATGAATTGATAAGGCAGCTTGCGGTAATTGTGGTTGGTCTTGCCAAATAAGATCAACAGGATTGGCTTTTGTTGCTATAAGCTTTCCTCCTGCTTTAAATTCTAATGCTTTTCTCAATGTAGCGGTAGCAGCAATAGTATGAAGCCATGGGTCAAAGCCAATAGAAAGTTTGTGACCATTTTCTTCTAACCATTGTGAGGGTGGGCAAGTCATCAGGTCTTCATAATCAAAAATCTGAGGATCAGTTTGTTGGCGAACTTGGAGTGTATAACGCCCGTCTGTGAATATAATAGCTTTATTTTTTAGAATTAATGCTATACCAGCTGATCCAGTAAAACCAGTTAGCCAGCTAAGGCGCTGAGCGTGCGGTGGAATATACTCTCCTTGATGTTCATCTGCTCTTGGTACAAGAAAACCATCTAGCCCTATACGTTCAAGTTCTTGACGAAGGGCAAAAATACGCTCTGCAGCATGGGTTGGGTTTGTTATAACATCAAAAGATTGATACACACTATGTCCTTTTTTATTTGAGATGTAAAGTAACCCATCCTTGGCGGTGGTATGTTTCAATATGTTGTAAGCCTTGTTTTACGTAAGCTTTTAAGACATGATCGTGCTGTTCTTCAAGGATACCCGATAATATGATAGATCCATTTTTTTGCAAAGCTTGGGTCATTTCTTGTGCAAGTTCAATAAGAGGGCCGGCGAGGATATTAGCAACAATGAGGTCAAAGGGTGCATGTGATGCAATTGTATCATGATTAAAACCCGTCGCTGTAATAGCTGTGATATATTTTTTAACACCATTGAGTTTAATATTGTGTTGCGCAATTTGAACGGCAATTGGATCACTATCAGATGCAAGTATAGAAATGGGTTTAAGCATTGCCATACCAATGGCTAATACGCCACTCCCTGTACCAAGATCGAGAGCATTTTGCGGATTTTCAGTTCGCATAATTTTGGTAATCATTTCTAAACAACCAGATGTTGTTTCATGGTGACCTGTACCAAAAGCTTGATTGGCTTCAATTTCAATTGGCAAAACATCAGGTGGGATGTTTTTTCGGTCATGACTTCCATAAAGAAAGAAAGGACCTGCATATACAGGTTTTAGCCCTTTAAGACTTTGTTGGACCCAGTCAATATCAGGTAAAATTTCTATATTAATTTTATTAGAGTCTAGAGCAAGAATATCTGCAAAGCGTTTGTACGCACTGTCTTGGTTTTCTTTGTCAACATAAAGTGACAGTTCATAAATAGCGTTTTTTTCATCTATTTCTACCAAAGCAAGAGGATATCCTTCTTCCTCAAAGGCTTCTTCCATAAGAGTATAAAACTGCTCTGCCTCATCTTTGAGGGTTGTATAAAATAAACGAATTTGTTGAGACATATTTTTTCTTTATTAAACGCTTTTTAATTTAGTTTGAGATGAGCTTTTTAAGCCGTTTAATGGCAATATCATCTTTTAATTGATTTTCATTTTCTTCCACGTTGTAAGGAATAATACCAGCTAGTTTTCCACCTTTTTTAAGCAAGAAAATTGCAGCTGTATGATCGTAAGTATAGTTACCATTTGTTCCGGGCACTTTTTGTGCAACAATGTTGAAAGAAGATACCATTTTATGGACTTTTTCAGGATCTCCACTTATACCAATAATATTGTTGGTAAAATTGCTTAAATAATCACGTAGTACTTCTGGTGTATCACGTTCAGGATCGACAGTTACAAACCATATACCTAATTTATCAGCGTTAGGGCCAATTTCTGTAAGCCACCGATCAAGATCTGTCAGTGTAGTAGGGCAACTTTCAGGGCACATGGTGAAACCGAAAAAAATTGCTGAGGGTTTACTTCTAATATCAGCTTCAGTAACAATTTGGCCATTGGAATCGATGAGTGTAAAATCATCACCGAGTGGCTTATTTTTCCACGCATCATAAGTAAAAACGCCAGCGAGAAATATGATTGTTAACCCAAAGATGTATATTACATTTTTCATAGCTTAACCTCTTTGAATTTTATAGCTTAATTTTAAAGCATTAGGAATGCTATAATGCTGACAGATTAGTTTTGCAATCTTTTGTTTCAACATTATGAAGCGTGATTTGTGCTGTAAGTTTCATAAAAAATATAGATCACAAAATTATCATATCGCAGATGAGCAATAATGAGCAATGAAGTGTTGTATTTTCTATGTGAGGGGTCATTTTACTATCTAAAATCAGCATGCTGTTTTATTATTTTGTAATGCAATAACAACTGATGCAAAATGAATGAATTTTAAAAAAATTTTTTAAAGGTTATAAAAACCATCCTGATATTAAACGGTAATAAAATTGCGTAAAGCGCAGTTATTTGGAAATAAACGTGCTAATGGTTTTTTTGTGTTAAGCTTTAGTTACAAAGTCATCAAGAACACGTTTTTCACCGGCTTTATCAAACAAAATAGTTAATTTATTACCACCTATTGCTGAAATATGACCATAACCAAATTTGATATGAAAAACGCGATCATTAATTGAAAAAGCTGATGGTGTATCAGACACGGATTGGGAAGTGGCTTTTCTTTCAATATTTTTTTTCTGATGAAATTGAATGGGACTAAAATCTAAATCACTATTTTCATAATCAGTTTTCTTAATATAGCTGGATGACTGTGAGCTCCAGTTATTATGTCTTGCTTCTGTTTGATTTTTGTGTGCACTCTTCCACCCTAGTTTTGAGTACTGACCGTAACCACCATAAGATGTTTCATTTTCTAGCACTTCTATATGTTCTCCTGGCAATTCATCTAGAAAACGGGAGGGAAGGCTAGATTGCCAAAGCCCATGAATTCGTCGATTAGAGACAAACCATATATGCAGATTTTGTTGTGCTCTTGTTAGACCTACATAAGCAAGCCTGCGTTCTTCTTCTAGTCCTGCACGGCCACCTTCATCTAGTGAGCGTTGATTGGGAAAGAGTCCTTCTTCCCAGCCAGGAAGGAAAACTGTTTTAAATTCAAGCCCCTTAGCTGAATGAAGGGTCATAATATTAACTGCATCCATATTTTCGTTATGCTCAACATCCATAACTAATGAAACATGTTCTAAAAAACTGTGAAGATTTTCAAATTTTTCCATAGAACGAATCATTTCTTTAAGGTTTTCTAAGCGTGTCGGTGCTTCTGGCGAACGATCTTCTTGCCACATTTCCATGTAGCCTGAATCATTAAGGATCATTTCAGTAAGCTCTGTCAGCGGTGTGCGTGGTGATAGGTTTTGCCAGCGATGAAAGTCTTCAATAATGTTGCGTAAAGCATTTCGTGCTTTAGGTTTTAGTTCATCTGTTTCGATTATTTCAATAGCAGCAGAAAAGAGAGGAATAGCGCGTGCACGTGCATTATTATGAAGGTGGCGTAGTGTTGTCTCTCCTAAGCCACGTTTGGGTGTATTGATAATACGTTCAAAGGCTAAATCATCGGAAGGTTGAGCAACAACACGCAAGTAAGCCAAGGCATCACGTATTTCCATTCGTTCATAAAAACGTGGACCACCAACGACACGATAGTTAAGACCAAGTGTTATAAAACGCTCTTCAAATGCGCGCATTTGAAATGATGCTCGCACTAATATAGCCATGTCATTTAAAAAATGCTCAGATTGTTGTGCTTGTTCAATTTCTTTCGCGATGGCACGTGCTTCTTCTTCCGAATCCCATGCGGCATGGATTTTTACTTTTTTCTCTTCGTTATTTGTTTTATCTGAGAAAAGCGTTTTTCCAAGTCTTCCCTGATTATGAGAAATAAAATGAGAGGCCGTTTTAAGAATATGCGATGTAGAGCGATAGTTGCGTTCTAAACGGATGATTTTTGCAGGAGGAAAATCTTTTTCAAAGCGCAGTATATTATCAACTTTAGCACCACGCCATCCGTAAATGGATTGGTCATCGTCACCAACACAACAAAGATTGACCTGCTGTCTTGTAGATTGTTGCGCCAAAAGACGAAGCCAAAGATATTGCGCTGTATTTGTGTCTTGATATTCATCTACAAGGATATAGCGAAATTTAGCATGATATTCATGAAGGATATCTGGATTATGCTGGAAGATGTTAATGGAATGGAGCAAGAGATCACCAAAGTCACAAGCATTGAGGCTTTTTAGCCGATCCTGATAACTGTGATAGAGTTCACGTCCCATACCTTTAGCAAAGGCATAAGAATCACTTTCTGAAATATGATCTGGTGAGAGCCCCTGGTTTTTCCAAGCATCTATCATTGTTGCCAAACTACGTGCCGACCAGCGCTTGTCATCTAAACCTGCAGCTTGAATGAGCTGTTTTAAAAGACGAACAACATCGTCAGTATCAAGAATGGTGAAATTGCTTTTTAAGTCGATAAGTTCTGCATGGCGGCGTAAAATTTTTGCACCAATGGAATGAAACGTTCCAAGCCACGGCATACCTTCAATAGCTTCACCAACAAGTTCAGCAATACGGGTTTTCATTTCACGTGCTGCTTTATTTGTAAAAGTAATCGCTAATATTTGCTTAGGGTGGGCAAGACCAAGGTGCAAAATATGAAAAATGCGTGTGGTAAGAACACGTGTTTTTCCCGTTCCAGCCCCGGCAAGAACTAACAAAGGCCCTTCTGTGTTTGTTACAGCTTCTCGTTGTTCTGGGTTAAGTTTTTTCAAATATTCGGGCTCGTATTGTGCTTTTTCTTTTGCTACTATAGCGCCGGGAGTTAATTCAGAATTATTTTCAGGCTTATGGGGGAGCTCTTCATCTTCAAAAAATGGTAGGTGATTAGAAAAGTCATTCATTATATTTTTTATGTATTATTTTTTTGATTGAAACGCTAGTTTTAAAATTCTTCTCGGGGAAAATCTCAACATTTTCAGGTGAATGAGTTTATAAAAATAACAGAAACGAAACAAAAGAAGTATAAAAACTGTTAGGTGAGAGATTATAAAGTACGGTAAACATATAATAAAACTGAAATATTAAATTTTTTCCGTCTTTTATTTTAATATTAAAGGTCATTAAATATAAAAATTATTTTTTTGCGAACTGTTTTTATCTCCGAAATGGTTATTCTAAAAATCTACTTATAAAAAGCTTATCAATATAAGCGAATAGTTTTTGACCAAACATTTATTTTCATTTTTTCTCATTCACTGTTAGATAGACGGTTTTGATCAAGAAATTTTTGAGCTTTTAAAAGTTCTTTTTTATCAAAAAGTTTCTCAAGTTTTGTTCGTCCAAAACGATAACGGTTTTCCTCTGCATGAGTAGCTTGCTCAATACGTTTCTGTTGTTTTCGAAATTGGCGAAGGTTAATCACTTTAGTCATGGACAGGTTTATTTATTTTTTCGAAAAGAGTCTAAAGAAACAACATCAGCACTTTGTTTGGTATCATTGTTTGAAGGTTCTTTATCCTTTTTGGGATTCTGTGTTTTTATGAGCTCATTTTCTGTTTTTTGTTTGTTTAAAGAAATATCGGGTGTATGTGGAGCACTTTCTGGATTTTCATTTTCTTCAGAAGTGGGATTAGCAGGCAAATCAAATGCCGCTTCAAATGCCGCTACAGGGTCATAAAAAACTTGAATGGAGGTAAAAGGAATAATTAATTTTTCAGTAATTTCTCCAAAGGATAAAGTGACTTCAAAAGCGGTTTCTGATACGTTCAAGTCTCTAAATTGATGTTGTAATACGATTGTCATTTGATCAGGATAACGACTTTTGAGTCGAGAAGAGATTGTTACTGCTGGTGCCTTTGTTGAAAAGGTAATAAAAAAGTGATGATTACCCGGAAGACCTGCTTTAGCCACTTCTAGCAAAACTTTGCGGATAACTCCACGGAGCGCATCCTGAACGAGAATATCGTAACGGATTTGATCTTGAACCATTGAAGTTTATTCCTTTTAATTTATTGCAATTATTGAAGCGCAAGTAATATAGTGCAATGAAACATTTTTTTAAGCTGGCAATGTTTTTCTACCACATATTTGATAACAATTCGTATATCTTGTTTGTCAAAATAAATACTTATAAAAGTGAAGGCTTCTGTTGCCAGGTGCCTCCGAACCCCGCTTAAACCTGCGACGGTTTAAGGCTTAATTTGAAGCCTTCGCACTGCTTAAGCAGCGAGACGTGCTTCCGCATAGTTGTCGTTTGCAACTACTAATTTAGTCCGATGACGGTGGTACAATGCCGAGTAAAAGAGCAATCTTTACACCCTTGTCGATCCTATTTCGCCCCCACCAAAGTATAAGCTTGTTGATTATATTTTGGTGGAGGCGCCGGGTACCGCCCCCGGGTCCAATGAGTTTACTCCATTGTCCGTTTATTACCATAGCTGGAAAACCAGCACTTTTAAATATAGATGAAGAACAGTCTTTGGGAAAGGGGGAATTGTTAATATTTTAAATCTTTTCATTATTGATAGGTTTCAAGATTTTATAATGTGATTGTAAAATGTAATTATTCATTCTTAGTTTTATGTATGAAATGACACATAACTTAGTGGAGTAGTTTAATATAAAACGATTTTGATGAGGTAAGCTAAAAATGGCTTAGATATCACTTAGCTTTGCCTATAGGAACTAAATGCAGCCATTTTCTATTGGATAAAAGAGAGCGTGAAATGAACGCAAAACTTATTGGATGATAAAAACAAAGCACTGAAATGGCTATTCCAAAAGTGGTGGTATGATATTGGGAAATCGTAAAAAATTATACAGCTTTTTATTATAGTTACTAGAAAAGTAAATGCACTTGATAAAATTTTAGATTTTAGCGCCAAATTATAAACTATTTTATACAGTCAAAAAAAGCCCGAGAAAACCAGGCTTTTTAAATTGATGTTTTTAAAAAATGAAAAGCTTACTGGATTTCATCTTTTTGAAGATATCCATTTTTTCGAGGATCTGGCATCAAAACAATTGCGATGAATGCAATTATCATCATACCGGTTATATAAAAATAGAAGACAGATCCATATCCAATATCTTTTAATCCAAGTGCTACAGATTCAGCAGAACCACCAAATAACGCGTTAGCAATGGCGTAAGATAAACCAACCCCTATTGCACGTACGGAAGAGGGGAACATGTCTGCCTTTATAATACCAGAAATGGATGTGTAGAAGCTTAGAATGCATAGCATTCCAATAATGATTGATAAGGCAACCCACATATTATTGGTATTACCAATTATTTTAAGTCCGGGAATGGTGAAAATGACAGATAAAAGACTCCATATAAAGAGTGAAGCTTTTGTTCCAATTTTGTCAGCTAAAGCACCGAATGCTGGCTGGAATAACATAAAAGTAAAAAGAGCTATCGTCATTATAGTTGTAGCTGTGTGTTTGTCAAACCCGCTGGTAGTGATCAAATACTTTTGCATATAAGTTGTGTAGGTATAAAATGTGAGCGAGCCTCCAGCTGTAAAACCAATAACCAGAAAGAAAGCTTTTCGATGGTTGCGTAAAAGCTCCATAAGGCTACCTGCTTGTTTTTTAGAACGACTTTCTTCAGTGGTTGTTTCATGGAGAGTACGACGTAAAAAAATCGCAACAATCGCTGCTAGTCCACCAATGGCAAATGGAATACGCCAACCCCACGCTTTTAACTGATCTTCTGTAAGATAAAGCGCTAGAATAAATATAACAAGGCTAGCTAAAAGTTGACCACCAATCAGTGTAGTATATTGGAAAGAACTAAAGAAGCCTCGATGATTTTTAAGAGCAACTTCACTCATATAAGTTGCTGTCGTACCATATTCACCGCCAACAGAAAGTCCTTGAAGCATACGAAGTAAGAGAAGAAGAACTGCTGCTGTTACTCCGATGGTTTCATAAGTAGGAAGTATAGCAATTAAAAATGAACCTCCGCACATCATAAAAACAGAAATAAGCATTGAACGTTTGCGGCCATAACGGTCAGCGATATAACCAAAAAGCCACCCACCAATTGGGCGCATAAGAAAACCAATGAAAAAGACTGCGGCAGCTTTTAAGAGTTGGGCAACAACATCACCATCTGAGGGAAAAAATTGCGACGCAAAGTAAATAGAAGCAAAGGAGTAAACATAAAAATCATACCATTCTACCAGATTACCTGATGCACTAGATACAATAGACATGATACGCTTTTTTGTATCATGTGTTGTTGAAGTTACATTATTTTCCATATTATCCCTCTTGAGTTCATATTGGCTTATTTCCTTCTACAGTATTTTACCTTTTGCGTCATCAAAATTTAAATCGCATAATAATAATTTCTTGTAATAAGTAAAATCAGCCATAATACCTTTGTGAAAGTTTATTTTGATCTTCTATCCCATGTTGTAAGTAACGATGTTGATCGTTCAGATGGAACAGGTGTGTGGGGACACGATCGATTTTTGGATATCAGATGCGATTTAATTTGCAAGCAGGATTTCCACTTTTGACAACAAAAAAGTTGTATTTGTGTTCAATTATTTATGAGTTTTTGTGGTTTCTTAAAGGCGACACAAATATTGCGTGGCTAAAGGAACATGGCGTATCTATTTGAAATAAGTGGACTGATAAAGATGGAAATCTTAGCCCTATTTATGGTTTTAGTGGCATTCTTGGCCTGCACCTGATAGGCATTATATTGATCAGATCAGCAATCTTTTAGATATGATTGACACAAATTCTGATTCGCGTCGTTTGATTGTATCAGCATGGAATCCTGCATTAATAGAGGAAATGGCTTTACTGTCTTGCTGTTGTTTATTCCTTTTAATTTATGCAGTTATTGAAGCGCAAATAACATAGTGCAATGAAACGTTTTTTAAAGCTGGCAATGCTTTTCTACCACATATTTCATAACAATTCGTATATCTTGTTGGTCAAAATAAATACTTATAAAAGTGAAGGCTTCTGTTGCCAGGTGCCTTGGAACCCTGCTTAAACTTGCGACGGTTTAAGGCTTAATTTGAAGCTTTCGCACTGCTTAAGCAGCGAGATGTTCTTCTACATGATTGTCATTTGCAGCTGCTAATTTAGTCTGATAACGGTGGTACAATGCTGAGAAAAGGGCAATCTTTATACTCTTGTCGATCCTATTTCGCCCCCACCAAAGTATAAACTTTGTTGATTATATTTTTGTGGAAGCGCTAAGTGCCGCCTCTGGGGCTAAAAGGTTTGTTCCTTGTCCATTTATGATTGTAGCTGGAAGACTAGTTCTTTAAATGTAGATGAAGAATAGTTTTTGGGAAAGGGAAAATTGTTAAATTTTAAATCTTTTCATTATTGATAGGTTTCAAGATTTTATAATGTGATTGTATTGTAAAGTGTAATTGTTCATTCTTAGTTTTATGTATGAAATAACACATGATTTAGTGAAGTATCTTAAAAAACAATTTTGATAAGGTGCTACTAAAATGATGATTTCAAAGGCATTGATGTAATGTTGGGAAATTGTAAAAAATTATACAGTTTTTTATTATAGTTATTAGAAAAGTAAATGCACTTGATAAAATTTTAATATCAAGTTTTTATAGAACAATCAGAAAAAGCCCGAGAAAATCGGGCTTTTAAAATTGGTCTTTTTAAAAAATGGAAAGCTTAATGGATTTCATCTTTTTGAAGATATCCATTTTTTCGAGGATCTGGCATTAAGGTAATTGCGATGAATGCAATTACTAGCATACTGGTTATATAAAAATAGAAGACAGATTCATATCCAATATCTTTTAATCCAAGTGCCACATATTCAGCAGAACCACCAAATAACGCATTAGCAATGGCAAAAGGTAAACCAACCCCTATTGCACGTACGGAAGAGGGGAACATGTCTGCCTTTATAATACCAGCGATGGACGTGTAGAAACTTAGAATGCATAGCATTCCAATAATGATTGATAAAGCAACCCACGTATTGTTGGTATTACCAATTATTTTAAGTCCAGGAATTGTGAAGATGACAGATAAAAGACTCCACATAAAGAGTGAAGCTTTTGTTCCAATTTTGTCAGCTAAAGCACCGAATGCTGGTTGAAGTAATATGAAAACAAAAAGAGCCGTTGTCATTATAGTTGTGGCTGTCTGTTTATCAAATCCGCTAGTAGTGATCAGATATTTGTGCATATGAGTTGTATAGGTATAAAATATGAGTGAGCCCGCACCTGAAAAACCAATAATCAGAAAAAAAGCTTTTCGATGGTTGCGTAAAAGCTCCATAAGGCTACCTGCTTGTTTTTTAGAACGACTTTCCTTCGTGGTTGTTTCATGGAGAGAACTGCGTAAATAAAAAACAACAATCGCTACTAGCCCACCAATAGCAAATGGAATACGCCAACCCCACGCTTTTAACTGATCTTCTGTAAGATAAAGTGCTAGAATAAATATAACAAGGCTAGCTAAAAGCTGACCACCACTTAATGTGGTAGATTGAAAAGCGCCAAAAAAACCCCGGTGTTTTTTATCAGCAATTTCGCTTATATAAGTTGCTATCGTACCATATTCACCGCCAACAGAAAGCCCTTGAAGCATGCGAAATAAGAGAAGAAGAACTACTGCTGTTATTCCGATAGTTTCGTATGTGGGAAGTATAGCAATTAAAAATGAACCTCCGCACATCATAAAAACAGAAATAAGCATTGAACGTTTGCGGCCATAACGGTCAGCGATATAACCAAAAAGCCATCCACCGATTGGACGCATAAGAAAACCCACAAAAAAGACTGCAGCAGCTTTTAAGAGTTGAGCAACAACATCACCATCTGAGGGAAAAAATTGCGACGCAAAGTAAATAGAAGCAAAAGAGTAAACATAAAAGTCATACCATTCTATTAGATTACCTGATGCACTAGATACAATAGACATAACACGCTTTTTTGTATTATGTGTTGAAGTTACATTATTTTCCATATTATTCCTCCTAAGTTCATATTAGCTTGTGTCTTCCTACAGTATTTTACCTTTTGCGTCATCAAAATTTAAGTCACGTAATAATAATTTCCTGTGAAAGGTGTTTTTTGGTGTATTTGAATTGTGTTTTTATGAATTTTGAAATTTCAATTTCCCGTAATAGATGGAATCAGTCATAATATCTTTATGAAAGTTTATCTTGATCTTCTATCCCATGTTTTAAGTAACGGTGTTGATCGTTCAGATAGGACAGGTGTGGGGACACGATCGATTTTTGGATATCAAATGCGATTTAATTTGCAGGCGGGATTTCCACTTTTAACAACAAAAAAGTTGCATTTGCGCTCAATTATTTATGAGCTTTTGTGGTTTCTTAAAGGCGACACAAATATTGCGTGGCTAAAAAAACATGGCGTATCTATTTGGGATGAGTGGGCCGATAAAGATGGAAATCTTGGTCCTATTTATGGTTTTCAGTGGCGTTCTTGGCCTGCACCTGATGGGCATTATATTGATCAGATCAGCAATCTTTTAGATATGATTAACACAAATCCTGATTCGCGTCGTTTGATTGTATCAGCATGGAATCCTGCATTAATAGAAGAAATGGCTTTACCACCTTGCCATTGTTTATTCCAATTTTATGTTTCTGATGGCAAATTGTCATGTCAACTTTATCAACGTTCGGCAGATATTTTTTTGGGGGTTCCATTCAACATTGCTTCTTATGCGTTATTAACGATGATGATTGCTCAAGTTACTGGTTTGAAAGTGGGGGATTTTATTCACACTCTTGGTGATGCTCACCTTTATGTTAACCATTTTGAACAGGCAAAACAGCAATTATCTCGTACACCGGGTGTTTTACCTGTGATGTTTATAAATCCAGAAGTAACAGATCTTTTTTCTTTTAAATTTGAGGATTTTAACTTACTTAATTATGAAGCTCAACCTCATATCAAAGCGCCGGTGGCAGTATGAAGCTTCCAATTTATTTAATTGCGGCTGTTGCCCAAAATGGTGTTATTGGTTGTAAAGGCACAATGCCTTGGCATTTATCAACAGATTTGCAGCGTTTTAAGGCTTTGACTTTGGGTAAGCCCATTATTATGGGGCGAAAAACTTGGGATTCTCTTGGGCGCCCCTTACCAGGGCGCACAAATATTGTAATTACGCGCAATCGCACTTTTACAGCTGAAGGTGCTGTTATCGCTCATTCTTTGTCTCAAGCTTGTGATATAGCAGAAGAGGTGGCCACTCAAAATGGTGCAGATGCAGTTTTTATTATTGGGGGTGGTGAAATTTTTAAACAAGGATTAATGATTGCTCATAAAATATTCTTAACAGAAATTTTTGCATCTATTGCAGGTGATAGTTTTTTTCCCATTTTTGATAAAGAAAAGTGGACTATTATTGAAACACAATATATTCCACAAGGAGACAAAGACAATTATCCGACGCGTTTTGTAATTTATGAACGGCAATAGCCATTTAAATGAAAGAATTTATCAATTGATTGTAAACAGATCATAGACCTTCTATAAAGTCAGTGATTAAGTTTTGAAAATGGTTGGTTTTGATTTATAGCACTAGTTAAAGAGGTGATGATGCCCTGGACAAATCAAAATGGCAGTGGCCCATGGGGCGGCGATAGAAATAAACTTGATGGTGATAAAAAATTACCGCCTAAGAATCCTTTTGGTTCTGGTGGCAATAACGGCGGTGATAATAGCTCTAATCTTGATGATATTCTGCGTAAAGGGCAGCATCAGCTTAAGCAGTTTGGTGAGAGTGGTATTTTTATTGTGTTATTTTTGCTTGCTGTTCTTTTTTGGCTATTCCAGTCTGTTTATATTGTGCAGCAAAATGAACAAGCAGTAGAATTGCGCTTTGGTGTTCCTAAAGAAGGTATTGTTGGTGATGGTTTGCATTTTCATTTTTGGCCAATTGAAACCTATATGAAAGTGCCTTTAACAGAAAAAACAATCGCAATTGGTAGTCAGTCTAATCAGGCACAACAAAGTGAAGGCTTGATGCTTTCAAGCGATCAAAATATTGTTAATGTAAATTTTTCTGTATATTATAGGATTTCAAATCCTAGCCAATTTTTGTTTAATGTGAGTGATCAAGAAGGAACAGTACGTCAGGTTGCTGAAAGTGCAATGCGCGAAGTGATTGGGTCACGACCTGTTGATGATGTTTTACGCGATAAAAAAGAAGAAGTGGCTGATGATGTCAAAAAGATTATTCAGTTGACTGCAAATAAATACCAACTTGGTGTTGAAATAAACCGTGTATCAATTAGTGAAGCTGCTCCTCCTACTAAAGTTGCTGCTGCGTTTAACTCTGTCCAACAAGCAGAGCAGGAACGTGGGCGGATGATTGAGGAGGGTAATCGTGTGCGTTTTACTAAGATTGGTTTAGCTAATGGTGAAGCTTCACGCACACGGGAAATTGCAAAAGGTGAAAAAGCACGGATGATTGAAGAAGCAATGGGGCGTGCTCAACATTTTCAAACTATAGCTCGTGAGGCTGCAATTGCGCCTGAGGCTGTTCGCTATCGTTTTTATATGGAAACGATGGGGCGTATTCTTTCTTCACCTAATAAATTAGTTTTGAATCAAACAGATTCTCCAGCAATACCTTATTTACCACTGAATGAATTGTTGCGTAATTCATCAGAAAAAACAGCGACAACATCAACACATTCCTCATCATTATTGGGGTCTAGTGTTTCTGGAGGGCGTTAATTATGCAGCAATCTCGTTTCTTTTTTATTTTGGGTGTTATAGTATTTGCTCTTGTTACTTTATGGGCATCTATTTTTATTGTTTATCCTCGTCAGCAGATGGCGATTAAGCGTTTTGGACAGATCGTAAAAGTAGAATCTGATCCTGGTATTTATTTTAAGGTCCCTTTTTTGGATCAGACAGTTGTTATTGATAACCGGCTGTTGCGTTATGATTTGCCTACACAATCTGTGCAAGTGCGTGGTGGTGCTTATTATGAAGTAGATGCATTCTTTATCTATTGCATTACAGACCCTAAATTGTTCTTGCAACGCATTGCGTCGGGTCGGCCACACATTGCTGCGCGTGAAAATCTTGCACCACGTTTTATTGATGCTTTGCGTGCTGTTTACGGTAAAAGAGAGTTCAAAGCAGCTTTATCGGACGAACGTGGAGCAATGATGGCTGAGGTACAACGACAATTTTCTGTGGATGCAGGTTCGTTGGGTATTACCATTGTTGATGTGCGTATTCGTAAAACTGATTTAACTGATGCTGTTTCTGAAGATGTATATCGGCAAATGGCGGCTGAACGTGAGGCAGCTGCAGAAAATATTCGTGCTCGTGGTCAACAAGAAAGAGATCGTATTGTGGCAGAAGCTAACCGTGAATATGAAGAAATTGTAGCAGCAGCAAAACGTGATGCTGAAATTACACGTGGTGAAGGGCTGGCTGAAAGTATTCGTCTTTTATTAAATGCCAGAAAAACCAATCCATCGTTTTATGATTTTTGGTTGGCAATGGAGCAGTATAAGAATTTGGAGAAAACTTCGATGGTGATTTCACTAAAGGAGGATTTCTTTTTCTATTTCCGTAATTTACCGCAAACAAAATTAAATATTAGCACTGATGGTTGATATGGGGTAATAAAACTGATAAAAAATAAAGGAATAGATCACAGCTGTAGACTTTGCCTTTTTCATTAAAAGCTTAACGTGTGGCCATTTTCTTTTATGATGAAGTTTGTATGGTATTGTAACCGACATGTTAGTTTTGCAGAAATGAATTTGATAATGCTTTTTTCAGCATTGAGCAAACGCATGTTATAGGTAGAAATATGTTACTGAAACGCTTTGTCACGGTAATCATTATCTGTATGGTTTTGTCTTTATTAAGATCAGTAAGTTGGTCTAATGTTACCTTACAGAAAGATATATCACTATCAGTTCCTGATTTAGCTGCTACCCTTTTAGATACAGTCGTAAATATTTCTACAACGCAAATAGTTGATGGGACTGAGCAAGATGAACATACTCCTGCTCCTGTTATTTCGAAAGATTCATTATTACAGGAATATTTTGAAGATTTTTTTACACCAAAAGATGGTCAGGAAGGTAGTCAGTTTCAAAAAGTACGTTCTCTTGGATCAGGTTTTGTAATTGATGCTCAAAAAGGGCTTATTGTTACAAATTACCATGTTATCGTGGATGCTGATGATATTGAGGTGAATTTTACTGATGGCACAAAACTAAAAGCGAAATTACTTGGAAAAGACAGTAAGACGGATTTAGCTTTACTTCAAGTAACACCAGGAAGCAAAAAATTAACAGCTGTACGTTTTGGTAATTCAGAGAAAGTACGTGTTGGTGATTGGGTTATGGCTATTGGTAACCCTTTTGGTTTTGGTGGTAGCGTAACGGTTGGAATTATTTCTGCACGTAATCGTGATCTTAATGCTGGTCCTTATGATAATTTTATTCAGACAGATGCAGCAATTAACCGAGGAAATTCTGGAGGCCCATTATTTGATAAAAATGGTGAAGTGATAGGGATTAATACAGCAATTGTTTCGCCTTCTGGAGGATCGATTGGAATTGGTTTTGCTATACCATCTGATATGGCTATTTCTATTATCAATCAATTGCGTGATTTTGGGGAAGTAAGACGCGGTTGGTTGGCTATTCGTATTCAACCTGTGACAGATGATATTGCAGAAAGTTTGAAATTGGACCAAGCTGTTGGGGCGTTAGTTGCGGGTAAAATCGAACATGCAAAAGTAGATAATAGCCAATTACATGTTGGTGATGTTATCCTTTATTTTGAAAATACCAAAATAAAGAATGCACGTGATTTACCGCGTTTAGCAGCAGAAAGTCCTGTAGGGAAAGTAGTGAATATTACGGTTTTACGTGATGGACAGGAAAAAACAGTAAAAGTTAAACTTGGTCGTTTAGTTGAAACTGATTCAGATGAAAATAAAACGGAAAAATCTGATAAGAAAAAAAGTGGTGCAGATCCTACTACAATACAACTTATGGGCATGACATTATTGGCACTTAACTCTGATTTACGCCAACGTTATTCAATTGCTGATAAGCTTAATGGATTAGTTGTGACATCTGTAGCACAAGATAGTGCGGCTGATAAAAAACGTATTCGTGTTGGTGAAGTAATAGTTGATATCAATCAAAGTGCGGTTACAACAGTTGATGATGCTAAAAAACGTTTTCATAAATTACGTGAAGCAGGACGCAAAAACGCTTTGTTTATTGTTGCTCGTCCTGATGGAGAATTGCGATTTGTAACAGTCCGAATGGATTGATGTTTTGCAATACCTTTTTTTCGTTGTAAAAAATAATTTTTATAAGGCAGTGCTTTTATACGAATGCTAATGAAAAGAGCTGTTATCGTTTATAGATAATGCAGAGATGTTTAAAATATCTGTATGCAAATTCTAATTTTTAGCTCATTTAGAATATATTTTATCGTAATTGAAGTTCATACCTACAAGAAAAAGTTTTTATAGAGAGTAGTTTTAATTTATCTATTAATCGTAATGCTTTAATCTTATTTTAGAATTATCGTATTGCTTGTTTTACCTTTTTAAAAAATAAAAATACCGTTACATTAGCTTTTTCTCTTTATTTAAATATATCAATGCTTCTGTGTTCACATTTTGTAAAAATTCTATTTACAACGTCATAGGTAAATACTGAATTCCATATTAATGATGAGCATTGCAATTAAGTGATTGATTAATGGATATAAAAGGCCTCTATTCATGACACAGAGAATGGTTACATTGATAGCTGGTCCAACTGCAAGCGGAAAGTCAAAACTTGCATTAAAAATAGCTCAAGAAAAAAATGCTATTATCATTAATACTGATTCTATGCAGATTTATGATGTGTTGAATATTTTAACAGCAAGGCCAACAAAAGCTGATACTTTGATTATTCCACACTATCTTTATGGTTATGTAAGTCCCACTTTTAACTATTCTGTAGGGCAATGGTTGAGCGATGTTGAAAAGCTTTTAAACTCATTTCCGTTAAAACCGCTTATTTTTGTCGGGGGAACAGGACTTTATTTTCGTGCGCTTTTAGAAGGGATTTCAAAAATCCCTTCTATTCCAGATGCTATACGGGAAAAATGGCGAATTCGACTTTATAAGAAAGGAGCTGAAAGTCTTTATCGTGAGTTATTACAGGTTGATGCTGCTCTTTGTGAAAAAATTGCTCCACAAGATGGACAACGAATTGTTCGTGCTTTGGAAGTTTATGAATCAACAGGTAAGAGATTAAGTTGGTGGCAAAAGAAAAAAACAAAATCCTTAATTGCGCAAGATTGTTCAGAGAAAATTCTTCTTATTCCCCCACGTCAATTACTTTATGAACGCATTAATGAGCGGTTTAACCATATGGTTGAAAGAGGAGTGTTAGAAGAAGTAATTGCTATGAAGAAGCTCATGCTTTCTCCTTTACTACCAGCGATGAAAGCTATAGGGATACGTGAACTTATGGCTTATTTAGATGGGTATAAAAGTTTTGAAGATGCTATTGAAGAAGCAAAAATGCAAACTAGGAGATATGCAAAAAGGCAAATGACGTGGTTTAATAACCAATTTGATGACAAATGGAATCTCATTTATTCATAAAACAAAGAGTAGGAAAAAATATCAAAATCGTTTAAGGAAAAAAGAATTTTTTGAATTAAAAATTTTTCAAAAAGCAATTTTCAATTGACGAATAACATTAATGAAATTAAAATCTTCATTTATAGAAAGTGTTCTTATCATAGTTGCTTATAAAGATAAGAAGTTCGATTTATGATATTTTCTCCTTATATGCTATAGGCTCCTTTGGAGCCTTTTTTGTTATGCTGTAGAATAAGCGAGTAGAAAAAATGACAGATCATCCAAGAACAAAAGATAGAGCAGATGGGAAGATAATGTCAGGGGCTGAAATGGTAATTCAGGCTCTCATTGATCAGGGGGTTGAACATATTTTTGGTTATCCTGGTGGTGCTGTTCTTCCTATCTTTGACGCGATTTATAAACAAGATTCATTTCAACATATTTTAGTGCGTCATGAACAAGCGGCAGGTCATGCGGCGGAAGGCTATGCACGCAGTACCGGAAAAGTTGGCGTTATGCTTGTAACTTCTGGTCCGGGAGCAACCAATGCTGTAACTCCTTTGCAAGACGCATTGATGGATTCTATCCCTATTGTTTGTTTTTCTGGTCAAGTACCTACAACTTTGATTGGAACAAATGGTTTTCAAGAAGCGGATACAGTTAGTATTACGCGGTCTTGTACTAAACGTAATTGGCTTGTTAAAGATGTGAATGATCTTGCACAAATTATTCATGAAGCATTTCATATTACTCGATCGGGGCGTCCAGGGCCAGTTTTAATTGATATTCCTAAAGATATTCAATGTGCTTCAGGTGTTTATAGGGCGCCTCAAGCTATGATATCTATGCATTATCATGCCCAACCAAAAGAGAATGCAAAAGCTATTGAACATGCTGCTTCTCTTTTAGCAGAAGCTAAACGGCCCGTTATTTATTCTGGTGGTGGTGTTATTTCATCAGGACTTGAAGCTGTACGACTTTTGCGTGATTTAGTTCAATTAGGAGATTTTCCGATCACTTCAACATTAATGGGGCTTGGGGCTTACCCTGCTTCTGGCAAAAATTGGCTTGGAATGCTCGGAATGCATGGAACTTATGAAGCTAATATGACCATGCATCATTGTGATGTCATGTTAGCTCTTGGTGCACGGTTTGATGATCGTGTTACTGGGCGGCTTGATGCATTTGCACCTCATGCGCGCATTATACACGTTGATGTTGATCCTTCTTCTATCAATAAAATAGTTAAAGTAGACGTTCCTATTATTGGGGATGTCGCCTATGTTTTAAAAGATATGATACAATGTTTGCGTGCACTACAACCTGTATTAAATAAGAAAAGTCAGGATGAGTGGTGGACACAAATTAATCAATGGCATGCTCGTAATTCATTAGTATATGTCGAGAAAAAAGATATTATTATGCCGCAATATGCTCTTGAACGGCTTCACGCTCTTACCAAAGATACCAATACTTATATTACAACTGATGTTGGGCAACATCAAATGTGGGCTGCTCAATATTGTCGTTTTGAGGAACCAAACCGTTGGATGACTTCTGGTGGTCTTG
This sequence comes from Bartonella capreoli, assembly GCF_902813205.1. Taxonomy (NCBI): domain Bacteria; kingdom Pseudomonadati; phylum Pseudomonadota; class Alphaproteobacteria; order Hyphomicrobiales; family Bartonellaceae; genus Bartonella; species Bartonella capreoli. Next base: position 8,914 of record NZ_CADDZX010000005.1, on the reverse strand, counting down.
GAACAATGGGCTATGGTTTTCCTTCTGCTATTGGTGTTCAAATTGCACATCCTGATGCACTTGTTATATGTGTTTCTGGTGATGCTTCAATTCAGATGAATATTCAAGAACTTGCAACAGCAGTTCAGCATAATACACCTGTAAAGGTTTTTATTTTGAACAATCAGTATATGGGTATGGTCCGCCAGTGGCAGCAATTATTACACGGCAATCGTCTTTCTAATTCTTATATGGAATCGATGCCTGATTTTGTTAAATTGGCGCAGGCTTATGGAGCGGTTGGTATTTGTTGCTCAAAACCAGATGAACTTGATGATAAAATTCAGCAAATGATTGATTGCGATAAACCGGTTTTATTTGATTGTCATGTTGATAATTTAGAAAATTGTCTTCCTATGATCCCATCTGGGTGTGCACATAATGATATGCTGTTGCCTGATGAGGCCAATGATGAAGTGGTTGCTAATGCTATTCCTGTTACAGGACAATTATTGGTATAGGAAGTTTGAAATCTGTTATATTCAATTGAGAATTTTATTTCAGCGTATTTCACTATTCGTGATCATGATTTAATAAAATTAGTATGCCGGTTTAAGTTGATAATAAGTCGGGTATTTAAGCGTATATCATTGATTTATTTTTAGAATATGGAAATTATTGCCGTTTATTATATGTATTGGTTTGACTGTTTGTCGGTTAATTGGAATATTTTTCTTCAACAAGAGTAGGCTTAATTAAGGGGGTATAGGCGGTGGATTAGGTACAAGCTTTGTAATGGTGAAAGTATTTTGTGTAAAATTAGTATGACGATGAATTATTTTAATTTTTAAATTATTGAAAACCTATCTAACATTGATCAATTTGGTAAATGCTCTACGTTTTTTGAAGTTTATAAAATATACTAAATTTTGGCTCAAAAATGAGTTGAGATTTTAAAAACACCATAAGGATAAGCTTATCTTTCATAATAGTTTTTATTTTCAAAATGCTTGCTCTTTTTGTGCGAATCTTGTCTTGATAGACCATGCAGTTTTCATCAGAACAAGATAATGCGCTGAAGGCTGTAGCCGCGTGGTTGAAAGACGGGACCTCTCCTGTTTTTCGCCTTTTTGGCTATGCAGGAACGGGAAAAACAACACTTGCTCGCTATTTTGCAGAAACAATAGATGGTTCTGTTCAGTTTGCTGCGTTTACAGGTAAAGCAGCACAAGTTTTGCGTTCTAAGGGGGCAAGTAATGCTCGTACTATTCATTCATTGATTTATTGTCCTCGTGGTGAGCAAGAAGTTTCTGATGAAGTCACAGGTAAAACATCTATAACACCAACATTTTCATTAAATCGACAAAGTCCAATTGCGCAGGCCAAGCTTGTTGTTGTGGATGAATGTTCAATGGTAGATGAACAATTAGCACGTGATTTGATGAGTTTTCGCACGCCAATTCTTGTTCTTGGTGATCCAGGTCAGTTGCCTCCCATATCAGGGGGCGGTTTTTTTTCTAGTGGTACACCAGATTTTCTTTTATCAGAAATTCATCGACAAGCATATGATAATCCAATTATTCGCCTAGCTATGGATGTACGTGAGGGGCGTGATATTGCTTATGGAGATTATGGGCTAGCGCGTGTTGTTAAGCGCAAAGAGCTTGATCAACAATTGGTATTGGATGCTGATCAACTTTTAGTAGGGCTGAATCGAACGCGTTATCTTTATAATAGGCGTTTGCGTGAGTTAAAGGGGTTTATAGAAAAATATCCGCAGGTTGGAGACAGGCTTGTGTGTTTGCGCAATGATTCAACAAAACGTTTATTGAATGGCTCTTTGTGGACAGTTATGACTTCAAAGAAGGAACTTGTTAAGCCGGGTATTCATCTTCTTGTTAATTCGGAAGAGAGCGAATGGGGAGTTGTAAAAATTAAACTGCTCAAAGCAATTTTTGAAAATCCTGAAGATGAAATTTCATGGCAAATAAAAAAGAGATACGATGACTTTGATTATGGGTATGCATTGACTGTTCATAAAGCTCAAGGATCTCAATGGGATAATGTGGTTTTATTTGATGAAAGTTTTGCATTTCGTGATATGAATGCATGTTGGCTTTATACGGGGATTACGCGCGCAGCAAAACAGTTAACAATTGTTCGATAGGATGAAAAATAATTTTTATTGCCTGATTTTACAGGGAATTGTATTTTTCTCTGTCTTTAAAATTTAATAGAAATGGAAGTGTGTATGGCAGTAAAACTTTCAGTTAATCTCAATGCTGTTGCTGTTTTGCGTAATCGGCGCCATCTGCCATGGCCGAGTGTTACAGATATTGGGTATAAAGCACTTACAGCTGGTGCAGCAGGGTTGACGGTTCATCCACGGCCGGATGAAAGACACATTTGTTTTTCTGATTTACCAGATATACATTTTTTAATTAACAATAATTTTCCCACTGCTGAATTTAATATTGAAGGTTATCCAGGTGATATGTTTTTAGATATGGCAGAAAAATATGCTGATCAAATTACACTTGTGCCTGATGATCCAGCTCAGTCGACATCTGATCATGGTTGGAATTTTTCTAATGATGCGGAGTTTTTAATACCTATTGTACAACGCCTAAAAGAAAAGAAAATTCGTGTTTCATTATTTGCTAATCCAGTTGTAGAGGGTCTTGATATTGTTAAAGCGATTGGCGCTGATCGTGTAGAGTTTTATACCGGAGCTTATGGTGGGGCATTTAAAGATAAGGAACAGCAGAAGCAAGAGTTAGATAAACTTGTATTGGCGGCAAAAAAAGCCAAAGAGTTGCAATTAGGTATCAATGCGGGACATGATCTGACAGTTTCTAATCTTCCTGCTCTTGTTGATCGAATACCTTGGCTTGATGAGGTTTCCATTGGCCATGGGCTTATTGCTGATGCGTTAGAATATGGAATACATGAGACTATTCAGCGTTTCATCCGTTTATTAGTATAAATTTTTACTTATATTAGTTTGTTAATGTGGGGTAAAATTTTCTTGTAAATCGGAAAAATTGCTTGTTTTTATGATTTATCCAAAATCATAGTCATTAGAAAATCGCGATTGATATTATTTGCAATTTAATAGCTTTATTCCAAATAGCAAATTGAATGTTCATTTTAGGTTAAAATAAACCTTTAACAAGTGTAGAATCAAAATGTTACAATGTGTTGAGTGCACTGTTTATGGTTGACGGAAATATTTTATTGTATAGCCGGTATTTTTATAATTGTTATCAATCGTTTAACATGGTATTTCCCCATTTAACCTGAAAATAAAAGTAAGAATAAGCTTTAAAAAATTATTTTTGTTAACTAAATGGAATTATACAGATGATTATCAATCATTTTAAAGAGCGGTTGTATTTTATCATAGGGTAGGTGAGATTGGTTTTAATGTAAAAGTATGACTAGGTTATCATGTTTATTATGATTTTTTACTATTTATTTTGAGATCTAAATATATTTAAAAAAAATCTTCGAATTTATAGCTTTGTTGTTTGCAATATGCAAATTTAAAAATTATTCAATTACCATCTTATTATGAGTGGAAGTTTGAGCATTTGTAAGGTGCAAAATACGTAGAGTGGTTTTTTACTTTTTGTTTTATTTGAGTGAAAGACATTAAGCTTCAATTAAAATGTGGATATAAAGGAATATTTTCATGCGTGTTTATTATGATTGTGATGCCAACGTTAATTTAATTAAAGAAAAAAAGGTAGCAATTATTGGTTATGGTTCACAAGGACGTGCACACGCTTTAAATTTGAAGGATTCTGGTGTTCAAAATATACAAATTGCTTTACGTCCAGGATCGGCAACGGTTAAAAAAGCCAAAACAGATGGTTTTAAAGTTGTTGATGTTTCTCAAGCAGCACAGTGGGCAGATCTTATTATGATGGCAACACCTGATGAGTTGCAGGCTGATATTTATAAAGAGCATGTCCATGATTATTTGCGTGATGGAGCGGCGATTGCTTTTGCTCATGGTTTGAATATTCATTTTGGCTTGATTGAGGTTAAGGAAACCATTGATGTTGTGATGATTGCTCCCAAAGGTCCAGGCCATACAGTGCGTGGCGAATATCAACGCGGTGGTGGTGTTCCTTGCTTAATTGCGATTGCACAGGATGCTTCAGGTAATGCGCATGATGTGGCATTGTCTTATGCTTGTGGCATTGGTGGTGGACGTGCTGGTGTGATTGAAACAACTTTTAGAGAAGAATGTGAAACAGATCTTTTTGGTGAACAAGCTGTTCTTTGTGGTGGGCTGGTTGAGCTTATTCGTGCAGGTTTTGAAACATTGACAGAAGCAGGTTATGCACCTGAGATGGCTTATTTTGAGTGTTTACATGAGGTTAAATTGATTGTTGATCTCATTTATGAAGGCGGTATTGCAAACATGAATTATTCAATTTCCAATACAGCTGAATGGGGGGAATATATGTCTGGTCCACGTGTGATAACTGATAAAACCAAAACAGAGATGAAACGTATTTTAAGGGATATTCAAACAGGTAAATTTACATCAGATTGGATGCAAGAATATAAAGCTGGCGCGGCCCGTTTTAAAAGTATTCGACGCTTAAATGATGCACACCCTATTGAAGAAGTTGGCAAGAAACTGCGCGCTATGATGCCTTGGATTAGCTCTAATGCTTTGGTTGATAAGGAACGTAACTGAGATTTATTGGGTTATGCGTAAAAACTTTAAGTATAAAACTGAGTAACAAAAACTCTTTTTTATGATGTGCTTTTACGCATAACCTTTATTTTTTGTGTCTGATAGAATTCTTCTTTCCAAATATAAAGTACATAATACTTAAGAAAACAAACCAAAGTGATGTGTATTTTAAAGCTGCTAAAGTATCGGATTCTAACGTCAATAAAGAGATAATAAAGGCGAAGAAAGCCAGAGTAACCCAGCACATAAAAACACCTCCTGGCATTTTATAGATAGATGCATCATGTTGCGTAGGGTACTTACGACGGTAAGTCATATAGCTGATTAAAATCACGGACCATACAAATATAAATAAAATTGCTGAAATAGTTGTAACAATTGTGAAGGCACCTATAGCAGTTGGAGATAACGATGAGAAAGTATAGCCTAATAAAATGCACAGGCAAGAAAAGACTAATGCATTGGCTGGAACGTGATTGTTGGAAAGTTTTCCTAAAAAAGAAGGGGCTCCCTGTTTAGTAGCAAGGCCGTATATCATACGGCTAGTAGAAAAAATACCACTATTTGCAGAAGATGCTGCTGATGTGAGAACGACAAAATTAACTATACCAGCAGAGATTGGAATACCAGCAAGTAAAAACATTTCTACAAATGGACTTTTGTCTGGAACAACTTGATACCAAGGTATGACTGACATAATTACAACAAGAGAGAAGATGTAAAAGAGTACAATACGAATAGGTATTGAGTTGATTGCTTTTGGTAATATCTTTTTAGGTTCTTTAACTTCAGCTGCGGTTGTTCCAGCCAGTTCAATGCCAGTAAAAGAAAAAATAGCAATTTGAAATCCAGCAAAAAATCCAGTGATTCCTCGAGGAAAGATATTTCCATCATTCCATACGTTACTAAGAGAGGAAACAGTGCCATTTGGGGAAGTAAAACCGATAAAAACCATATAAAATCCAACAACAATTAATACCAGAATTGCTATGATTTTGATAAGACCGAACCAGAATTCAAGTTCACCAAATAACTTTACAGCTACGAGGTTAAACATTAAGAAGAAAAGGATACAAATAGGAACGGGAATCCATGGGTTGAGTGTAGGCCACCAAAATTGTGCATAACTAATGATAGCAATAATATCTGCAACTCCGGTTACAATCCAGCATAACCAATAAGTCCAACCAATAAAAAAACCAATAGTCGGCCCCAATAGTTCGGATGAAAAGTCCATAAAGGATCGATATTGTGTATTAGAAAGTAACAATTCTCCCATAGCCCGCATTACAAAATAGAGAATGCAACCAATAATGGCGTAAACTAGTATAATTGAAGGGCCTGCAACGCTGATTGTTTTGCCTGATCCCATGAAGAGACCTGTTCCAATAGCACCACCAATAGCAATAAGTTGTACGTGGCGATTATCTAATCCACGTTGTAATTCCTTTTTATAATCTTCAGCTAAATTTGGTTTATGATCCATTTTTAGGAGATCCCCTTTATTATTTAAGACTAAATTATGCTAACAAAAAGACAATGTCCTATATGGAAGCATGATACAAGTGAGTCGTAAAGTAGAAACTTTCAATGATTTTAAAGTCCAGTGGTTCATAGAGAAGAAAAGTGAATATAGTGAATATAATATTGGCAAAATTACATCAATTTGTTCAAATAGAACAGTAGAAGTTAACCTATAAAATTTAAGATATTACTCTTAATAAAGTAATTGGTATTTTGTAATATAGCAATTTACCAATTACTTTTGTAAAGCAGGCTGATGATTGATAAAATAAACGTGAAAATTTGTTATTCAAGTGATAACTGTAATTATATTTTCTACACAAAGGGCACATGATTATAGCCGTTTTACTTACTATACTTTTTTATGAGTGAAGTTTGTTGGTAAGATGAGTGTATGCTGAAATAAGTTATAATCAACAAACTTTAATAAGAATTGATATAGCCTATTTAGACATTCGTAAATATGTTTTCAATGTTAATTTATTTTTATCGAGAAAGTTTATTGTATTTATAGTTTTGTCATAGTGTTCAGTTTTCTTATATTATTTTAATATGATGACGGCTTCTTATAAAGCATTTTTGCTATAAAATTTACAAGAGAATGATAGAGAGCAGGTACAATGAATATTGAAAATTTTTGGTAATAAAATGGAAAGGAATTTCAATTTTTAATAGAAATATTGTGATATTATCACCAAATTTAACAATAAAATCTTATAGAATAAATGGTGGGTGATGAAGGCGTACCAGTTATTAATAAAATCAATAGGTTATTGTAAAAGTAAGGGAATTTGTACTTATTGATTCTATTAAGCTTTTTTATACCCTATCCCGCACCTTTTTGAAGTTTTTTATCGCTTATTCCTACCCATTTTTCCTAGATATTAAATCAGATTTGTAGGCATGATACTTGACTTTTATTGTTATGGTTCGTATAGTTATAGTATACGATAGGGAATGGTAATGGCAATTGTGAGCTTCAAGCATAAAGGCTTAAAATTATTTTACACAACGGGTTCCACAAAAGCTATTCAAGCAGCTCACACAAAAAAGTTACGTATTATTTTAACGGCTTTAACAAGTGCTACGTGCCCTGAAATGCTGAAAGCACCTGCTTTTAAAATGCGTTCTCTTAAAGGTGAATTTGCGGGCTACTATTCCATATGGGTTAACGGCAATTGGCGCATTACCTTTCGTTTTATCGGAACAGATGTTGAACTTGTTGATTATCAAGATTACCATTGATGAAAGGAAGTAAAACAATGATGCATAATCCTGCACATCCAGGTGAAGTTTTAAAAGTGGCTTTTTTAGAAGAAATGGAAATAACAATACAAAAATTAGCCGACCATCTCCACGTGACAAGAGCTTCTCTGTCAAGAGTTATTAATGGGCACGCTTCTATGAGCACCGAGCTTGCAGTTAAATTAGAATTAGCTGGTTTTAGTAAAGCGAAATTTTGGTTAGATATGCAAACAAATTATAATTTATGGCAAACAATGCAACGGGCACAACCACCTATTCGTCCTCTGGTTTCTGATACTACTCAAACGCCATTTTGATTTATCATTGATTTTTATGGCTCTTGGTTTGTTTTTAAAACTATGGTTTATAACGTTAACCTTTTTTGAGTTTTTCGATTGATTCCAGAGCCAATCTTTTGTGATCAGTAGTCTTTGTGTAAAGAGATGGCATTTCATCATCAGTCCACCCAAAGATTGCCTTAAGTTGTGCAACCGTAGCCCCTGCATTGGCAGCTCTTGTTGCGGCTAATTTTCTCAGACCATGTGCTGATTTCTTAACGCCGGCTTTATTACAAGCATCTCTAAACAGATTACCAAAAGTTTCTTTGGTAAGTTTTTTGCTTCCTTTTCCGCAAATGAATGTTTCATCACCAATAGGGCCCGTTTCAAGCGTTTTTGCTAATTCAGGTAAAATAGGAAGAAACACATCTGTCTGAAATTTGCTCTTTTCTGTCTTTAAATGAATGACATTATCCGTTACATTTTTCCAACCAATGCGTACAACATCTCCCCGTCGTAAGCCTGTGTAGAGAAGAACATCAAGCCATACACGTTCATGTGTACCAAGAGGCCATTGTTGATAATATTTATTGATATCTTCTTCTGTCCAAGCAGGGAAACCCTCTTTGTTTTTAAGAGATGGTCTTTTAATCCCTGCAGCAGGATTATCTTCCAAAAGCCCTTGTTCAATTGCCCATTTAAAAAGCCCATTAACTGCTTTTAGAAAATTCTGAGCATTTGCTGGTGTTTCCTTGCGTCTTTCAATACCAGCTATAATATGCGCTTTTTTGATTGCTTTATACGGAATGTCCCCTATGGCATCTGATACTTTTATTAGAATGAGTTCTTTTTGTCTTTTCGTAGCATGAGCTAGGTTATGCCAGGTGACGCTGTTAAAATATTGTTTTAGGAGCCATATGAAACTACCTTCAACCAGTTTACCAGGTTTAGATTTAGGGAGTGTGTATCCTTGTAACTCAGAAAGCGCTTTTTTATAATCGTCGACAAATTCTTGTGTACCATAGACTCCATGCACTCTACGCCTTTGACCATGGCCAATACGCACATACCATATAATCTTGCCATGACGCGTGATTTCCTTAACAAGGTGAGGCGGCCGTGGTTTAGGCATGACTAGAACTTAATACCGTCAACAGAACGGCAAGTGTTTTGA